>JBPCJA010000166.1:0-13177 GCA_051005755.1 Solirubrobacteraceae bacterium | reverse complement strand
CGGGGGACACATGGGAGTCCCCGCCCGACACTCCTCCCCTCCCCCCCAACCCCACCCCCCCCCCCCTCGACCGGTTCGCCGAGGCGTTCGGCGAGCTGAAGGGCGCCGGACTGCCGATCGCGCTGACGACCTACTTCGCCGGTCTCGACGTCGGCGAGACGCTCGAGCGCGTCGTGGCGCTGGAGCCTGCCGAGCTGCACCTCGACCTCGTCCGCAGCCCCCGCCAGCTCGAGCCCGCGTTGCGGGCGCTGGGAGATCGCAGCACCCGGCTGTCGCTCGGCGTGCTCGACGGGCGCAACGTGTGGGCCGCCGACCTCGACGCGGCGCTCGATCGCGTCGACGCCGCGGTGGCCGCCCTCGGCAGCGACCGTGTGACGATCGCGCCATCCTGTTCGCTGCTGCACGTGCCCCACGAGGCGGCGCGCGAGACGGGCATCGACGCGGAGGTCCGCGGCTGGCTGGCGTTCGCCGTCGAGCGGCTTGCAGAGCTGCGGACGCTCGGTGAGGCCGTAGCGACGTCGCCCGAGCAGCGCGGCGCGCTGCTGGCTCCAGCCCGCGAGCGGCAGAGCTCGCGGCGCCGGTCGGAGCGGACGAACGACCCGGTCGTGCGCGGTCGCGTCGGTGCGCTGCGTCCGGAGGACTACGCTCGCGACACGCCGGCCGACGAGCGCCGCGCGCTGCAGCACGAGCGCGTTGCGCTGCCTCGGCTGCCGACGACGACGATCGGCTCCTACCCACAGACCCAGGAGATCCGCGACGCTCGCCGTCGCCTGCGCGATGGGACGCTGCCGCAAGCGGAATACGACGAGTTCATGCGGGCGCAGATCGCCGACGTGATCGCCTTCCAGGAGCGGCTCGGCCTCCACGTCCTCGTGCATGGCGAGCCGGAGCGCAACGACATGGTCGAGTACTTCGGCCAGCAGCTGTCCGGCTTCGCGTTCTCGGCCAACGGCTGGGTCCAGTCCTACGGCAGCCGCTGCGTCAAGCCGCCCATCCTCCACGGCGACGTCTCGCGGCCACGGGCGATGACCGTCGACTGGTGGCGTCACGCGCAGTCGCTGACCGAGCGCCCCGTCAAGGGGATGCTCACCGGTCCCGTCACAATCCTGCAGTGGTCGTTCGTGCGCGACGACCAGCCGCGGCAGGAGACCTGCACGCAGATCGCGCTGGCCATGCAGGACGAGGTGTCGGACCTCGAGGCCGCCGGCTGCTTCGCGATCCAGGTCGACGAGGCCGCGTTGCGGGAGGGCCTGCCGCTGCAACGCCACCTGCAGGAGGACTACAACCGATGGGCGGTCGACTGCTTCCGGCTGACCGTCGCGCCGGCCCCTCCGGAGACCCAGGTGCACACCCACATGTGCTACTCGGAGTTCAACGACGTCATGGAGCACATCGTGCGTCTCGACGCCGATGTGATCTCGATCGAAGCGTCGCGGTCGGACATGGAGGTCCTCGACGCGTTCACGTCCTCGCGGCCCTATCCGAACGACATCGGGCCGGGCATCTACGACATCCACTCCCCGCGGGTGCCGTCCGTCGAGGAGATCGAGCGGTTGCTGGAGCTCGCCGAGGCGCGCGTCGGCCGTGAGCGCCTGTGGGTCAACCCGGACTGCGGGTTGAAGACCCGTCGCTGGGAGGATGTGCAGCCGGCCCTGGAGAACATGGTCGCCGCGGCACAGCGCCGCCGAGCGGCCACGGACCTCGTCGCCTGAGCGCTGCCCGTCCTGCCGGTCCACGGGCTCGCCAAGCGTCAGCTCCGTCCGACGCAGCCGCCGTCGTGGCAAGCATGGCCGAGTCAGCACTCCGACGCCTCCTACGAGCCGCCTGAACACCCGCGAGCGCCGCGCTGAACCCTGGCGCATGCATAGGTGACACTTGGACGAATCGTCCACCAACCGCGGTCACTTCTGCATGAGATACGTGCAGTGGTGACCCCTCGTCCGCCAGGGACCGCCCATCCGTCACTTTTGCATGCTGCCGCTGCACCCACGAGCGCGGAGAGCCGCAGCGAGGTCAGTCCCTCCCTGCACCCGGAAGCGGACCGGGCAACCGATCACCGTCCCGTTCGTCGCTGGTTCGAGCAGTTCGGACGGCCCCCCGACCCAACCGCATAGACCTCGCCAGCGTCAGCTCCGTCCGGCGCACCCGCGATCCTGGCCAGCATGGCCGAGTTGTCGGATCAGCCGACGAGTGACTTCCAGCTCTTCGCCACGCGGTGGCTGGCCGAGATCGTCGCGGTCTTCCTCCGGGCGGTGCGCGAGCCGGCGCTCGCCTACGACCTCGCGACCGAGTCCCTGGCGGCAGCACGGCTGCGCTGGAGATCGGCTCCCGACGGCCCCGAGCGCGTCGCATGGCTGCTCGAGCTTGGCGCAGCCGTTCTCGCCACTGCGGTGCAACGCGGGCGCGTCCCCTCGACAGAGCGCTGGCGCGAGCAGCAGCCTGCGGGGCGGACGCTGACGGTCGCCGAGCAGCACGAGCTCATGGCCCTGGCGGACGCACGGCTCGAGCTGCCCGCCGGTGCGCAGGCCGCCGCCGACGCGCTGGCGCGCACCGCCCCACCGATGCACGTGCTGCGCGAGCTGCGCCGCTCGGATCTCGTCGACGCCGAGCCGCTGCCGAGCGCGCGAGAGCGACATGGCCACTGAGCTGTCTGCGGAGATCGTCGTCGGCGCGCTCGCACTGGCCGGCGTCGGCGAGCCGTCGCCCGCCGAGCCGCCGGCGGAGCGGCTCGGCGCCCACCACGTCCTGCGCTACGCGACCGCGGAGGAGGCCGCCGCCTACCGGCGCATCATGCGCATCCTCTATCTCGAGCACCAGGCCTTCGGCCTGCGCCTGCGGCCCGCGCAGGTCGCCGATCGCCTGCGCGAGCGCTTCGAGCTGCCGGTCGACCTCGGCTGGCTTGAAGGTCGTCTCGAGGCACTCGATCGCTGGGGAGCGGTCGAACGCGATCACGACTCGAGCCTGGCGTCGACGGCGGCCGAGTGGCGCCGCAACCGCTACACCTACGACGTCACGCCCGCGGGCCGGCTGACCGAGGAGCTGCTCGCAGCGCTCGACGCGCTGGGCGAGGAGATCGGGCGCCTGGACAGCGCGCGCCTGCCGTCGATCCGCGATGCGCTCGCCAAGCTCGCCGCGGAGCTCGACGCCGCAGAGCCCGACGGCACGCGGCTGCGTCAGCTCGTCGAGAGCGTGCTGTCCGAGGTCGAGGCGCTGCACGCCGGCGCGCTCGCGTTCATGCGATCCCTCGGAGATCTCATGCGCACGGTCGAGCAGGTGGAGGAGGATGAGTTCGAGCGCGGCAAGGGGGCGCTGCTCGAGCATCTGCAGGGCTTTCGCCAGAGCCGGCGCCGGCACTCGGCCGAGGTGCTCTCCCTGCTCGATCGCATCGAGGTCGCGGGCGTGCAACGGCTCGTGGCCCAGATCATCGAAGCGGAGGAGTTCGTTGCGCTGCCCGGCGGCGCAACCGTGGACGAGCAGCGAGCCCGCCGCCGCGCGGAGCTGCTCAGTCGATGGCGCGGCCTGCGGGCGTGGTTCGTGGGCGACGACGCCGGCTCCCCGTGGCGCACGCTCAACGACCAGGTCGTCGAGGCGATCCGCGCCGTGCTCGCGATCGCCGAGCGACTCGTCGAGCGGCGCTCCTCGCGCGTGGACCGCGCAGGAGTCCTGCTGCACCTCGCCGCCCGTGCCGCGACGGCGCCGCCGGGAGACCCGACCGCGTGGCTGCGCGCCGCGTTCGGCCTGCGCACGCCCCGGCACGTCGGCGTCCCCGAGGCGGACCCCGAGCAGGTCGCCGACCGCGGTCGCACGTCGTGGCGCGACGCGCCGCCGGCGCCGGTCGTCGCCCACCTCCGTTCTCCGGGAACCGGCTCACCGGGACGCGGGCGGGGCGCGCCGATCGCCGACCTCGCTGAGGGACGCCGCCGGCTGGAAGCCCGCCGTGCGCGCGAGCGCGAAGAGCTCGACGAGCTGCTGCGGCGCATGAGCGCCCGCGGCCCGCTCACGCTGTCCATGCTCGAGCGGGTCGACGCGCACGAGTTCCGCCACCTGCTCGCCTGGATCGGCCGCGCGTACGAGGCCCCCCCGACGGCGGACGGCACGCGACGGGCCGGCTCCAGCGACGGTCGCGTGACGATCGCGCTGCGCCAGCCTCGCGATCCGCACCGCGAGCGCACGCGCCTGCGCGCCCCGCACGGCACGCTCGACCTGCCCGACTTCCACGTCGAGGTGCTGCCGCGATGACCCAGCGCGAGCAGGAGGACCGCGACGAGCGCGGCAGCGCGCTGCGCGCCCTCCTGTCGGCGCCGTTCGTCGATGCCGCCGACCCCGCCTACGCCCTCGTCCGCCGCCACGAGCGCCAGCTCGCCTCCACGCTGCAGTCCACCTACGGCTACCAGCTCGAGGTCGGCAGCACCGCCGCTCGCGCATCGGGCCCACCCACCCCCGAGGGGCTGCGCCGCCCGCTGCGGATCCGGCCCGCGAGTGCCAGCGGGCGCCAGCGGCCGCCGGACGACTGGCCGGCGCTCAGCGACCGCGGGTGCGTATTGGTGCTGCTGACGCTCGTCGCCCTCGAGCGAGGCGGCGCACAGACGGCGATCGCCGATCTCGCGCGCGGAGTCGAGCTGGCCGGTGCCGACGTCGACCCGCCGGTGACGGTGGAGTTCCGCGAGCGCGCGGAGCGCACCGCGTTCGCCGACGGGCTGGACCTCCTCTGCACGTGGGGCGTCCTCGAGCACACGTCCGGCTCGCACGGCAGCTACGCGCGCCGCGAGCAGGGCGAGGATGAGGCGCTGTTCACCGTCGACCGGCGACGCCTCGCACTGCTGCTGCGCGACCCCGCCTCGGCACTGGCCGCGACGACGCTCGACGAGCTGCTCGACGAGTCGTCGCGCTACCCGCCGACCCCCGAGGGGGAGAACCGGGCGCGCGCCGAGCGACTCGCGCGCCGGCTCACCGAGGATCCCGCGCTCGTGCTCGCCGACCTCGACGACGACGAGCGCGCCTACTTCATCGGCCAGCGCGCCCGCATCGAAGCGGCTGTCGCGGAAGCGACCGGCTATGGCGTCGAGCGGCGGGCCGAAGGCAGCGCGCTGATCGCCGACGACCGCGCGTTCACGGACGTCCCGTTCCCGACCAACGCCACCGTGAAGCAGGCGGCGCTGCTCCTCTGCGACACGCTGGCGGCCGCCGAGGCGGGGGCGGTGGTCGGCGCGGAGGCGCTGCGCGATGCCATGTCCGACCTCGTGGTCGCGCACGGCCGTCACTGGGGCCGCGACGCCGACGACCCGGCGCAGGTGTCCGCGCTCGCCGCCGCGGCAATCGACGTCCTCGTCGCATGCGACCTCGCGCGGCCCGCCAGCTCGGGCGGGGTGCTGCCGCGCCCGCTGGCCGCCCGCTTTCGCACGCCCACCGTCAGGACCGCAGGAGCGCAACCATGACCGCCGACGTCCACCGCTGGCGGCCGCGCCGCGCCGGCATCGTCAACCTCTACGAGTACTCCAACCAGGTCTTCGACTTCGCCGGCGGACGGCTGTTGCTGCGCGGCCACAACACGTCCGGCAAGACGAAGGCCCTGGAGCTACTGCTGCCGTTCTGCCTCGACGGCGACATCCGCCCCACGAAGCTCGACCCGTTCGCGTCGGGCTCGAAGGACATGAAGTGGAACCTCGTGGGCTGCACCGACACCGACCAGCGTGTCGGCTACGTCTGGCTGGAGTTCGAACGCCTGGACGAGGCGGGCACGACGCAGCGGCTGACCGCGGGCATCGGACTGCGAGCGCACAAGGCGCTGCCGACCGTGACCCGCTGGTACTTCGTCGCGAGGGGCCGCAGCGTGGGCGGGGACCTCGCCTTGCTGCGCGGCCGCGACCCGATCGGGAAGTCCGACCTCGCCGCGGCGCTCGGCGACGACGGCGAGGTGCTCGACAGCCAGCGCGACTACCGCGGGCGGCTGAACGACCTGCTGTTCGGCTTCAGCGGCGAGGAGCAGTACCAGACGATGCTGCGACTCATGCTCGATCTTCGCCGGCCGCACCTGTCCAAGACGTTGAACCCCGACGGCGTCGCCGCGCAGCTGTCCGCCGGTCTCCCCGAGGTGGACGACGGGCTCATGCGCCGTCTCGCCGGTGGTCTCGAACAGCTCGAGACGCTCGAACGCGGTCTCGCCCGGCTGCGTGACGTGCGCGAGCGCGTGCGCCGCTTCCATCAGCGCACCTACAGCGCCTATGCGCGCGCCGCCGTGCGCGAACGCGCCGACGCGCTGCGCCAGGCGCAGACGGCCGTGGACAGCGCCGCCGAGCAGCTCCGGGCGACGCGCACGGCGCTCGCCGCCGAGCGCGAGCGGGCGGACGCCGCGACGGCCGATCGCGACGCCGCCGAGGCCGACCTGGCGCGACTGTCGGCCGAGGAGCACGCGCTCATCAGCTCGGCGGCCTGGTCGTCGGTCGCCGAGGTCGAAGCGTTGCGCGGGCAGGCCGCAGCCCAGCGCAACGCCGCCGGCGCGGCGCGCGAGCATGCCGACAGCGCCGCGGCAAACGCGAGCGGCTTGGAGGCCGAGCTCATCACCGCCAGGGCCGCGGCCGGCAGCCAGGGCGAGCAGGCCGAGAGCGACCTCGCCGATGCGCTCGCCCTCGCCGAGCGGGCGGGCCTCGCGCAGCGGGCGGGCCTGCTGGCTGCGCAGTTGCGCGACGGCTCGGTCGCGCCGCAGACCTGGGGCACGCTGCTGCGCGACCTCGCCGGCGATTGGCGCGACGTGCTGCACCGCCATCACGAGCTGCTGGGCGCCGCTCGCCGCGCACGCGCTGCGGCCGAGCAAGCGCGCGCGGCCGAACGCGAGGCCTCGGCTCGGCTCGAGCAGTTGGCCGCGCGCCGCTCGGCATGCGAGGAGGAGCTCGACGCCGCACGCGAGGCGCTGGCGGCAATGCTGCACAGCTGGCGCGAGATGCTGGTCGAGCTCGCACTCGACGACGATGCGGCAGCCGCAGCGCTCGATCTCGCCTGCGCCGGCCGGTCACCGGCGACGGCGCTGGCGCCGGCCGCCGATCGCGCCCGTGCCAGCTTGGCCGACGCGCGATCCTCCGTCGCGACCGAGCGGCGCGCAGCCCTCCAGGCGCGGGATGCGGCCGAGACGGAGATCGAGCGGCTGGACTCGGCACACGACGACGGACCCCCCGCTCCCCCGTGGTCTCGCGCCGTCCGTGCCGGGCGCGCCGGCGCGCCGCTGTGGCGGCTCGTCGAGTTCGGCGACTCGCTGCCGGCGGCGCAGCGAGCCGCTCTGGAAGGGGCGCTGGAGGCGACGGGCCTCCTGGACGCCTGGGTCACGCCGAGCGGTCGCGTCGAGGACGTCGACACCGCCGATGTCGTGCTCCCGGACGGGGCGCGGGCAGCCGGCGCCACGCTTCGCGACGTGCTCGAGCCCGTGGCGGACCAGCCCGTCGCGGCCGCGGTCGTGGCGAGGCTGCTCGCGCGCGTCGGGCTCGGCGAGCGCGCTGCCGGTTCCTGGGTCGATCTCGACGGGCGCTTCGTCCTCGGGCCGCTTACCGGCCGTGGCGCGAAGGCCGAGGCCGAGCACATCGGCGCGGCCGCTCGGCAGGCACGCCGGGCCCGCCGGATCGCCGAGCTGCGGGCCTGTATCGCCGACCTCGAAACGGCGGTCGCAGGACACGACGAGAGCCTGGCCGCGATCGACCGGCGACGCGATGCGCTCGAGGCGGAGCTCGGCTCGCTGCCGCCGGTGGACGCGGTGGTGTCGGCGTCGGGCGCCTTGCGGACTGCTTCGGCGATGGAGGCCGATGCCGGTCGCGCGCACGAGCAATGCCTCGCCGAGGCGCGCACGGCGGGTGACGCGGAGATCGCCGCCGACGCCGCACGTCGCGAGCACGCGGTCGACCACGGACTGGCGCCGCACGTCGACGAGCGGGCCCTCGACGGTCTGCGCGAGGCCTGCGCCGAGCTCGCGGGCACCGTGAGCGCGGTCGCCGGCGCCTGGGCGCTCGCGGCGCGCGAGGCCAAGGCGGTCACGACCCTGGCCAGCCGCGTCGGTGAGGCGCAGCGGGTCGCCGAGGAGCGGGACAGGCGTGCACGCGACGAGCAGGCCGAAGCGGATCGGCTCACCGCCGAGCACGCCGCCCGCGAGCGGGCGCTCGGCACGAGCGGCGAGGAGTTGCGACTGCGCCATGCAGAAGTGCAGACCGAGCTGCGATCCCGCCGCGAGACACACCGCCGGGCCGGAGAGCTCGCGCACGCAGCGGCGATCCGGGCGGCGGGTCTCGAGCACGACGCCACGGCGCACGCCGACGAGCACGAGCGCGTGCGCGGGCAGCGGGAAGACGCCAGCGCGAGCTTCGCACAGCTCGGCGCCGCCGGCCTCCTGCAGCTCGTGCTGGGCGAGGCCGCCCCCGACGACGTCGACCGTGCTCGCGGCTGGTCGGTCACCCGCACGCTGGAGGTCGCCCGCGCGCTCCCCGACGAGCTCGTGGCGGTGCGCAGCGCGTCGGGCCCGCTCGCGGTCGAGGTTCAGCGCAACGTCCAGCTGCTGGACCGCGAGCTCGCCGAGGCCGACATGGGCGCCTATGCCAGCCGCGGCGAGGACGGGCTGCTGCTCGTGCGGGTCACCGAGGGCGGCGGCGAGCAGCCGCTTGCGCAGGTGCTCGACGCGCTGGCCGCCGAGATCGCCGACCGTGAGCGCGTCCTCACCACCGAGGAGCGCCGCGTCTTCAGCGATGCGCTCGTGGAGGAGATCGCCGACCACCTCCGCCAGCGCATCCACGAGGTACGTGGCCGCGTCGAGCAGATGAACGCCGTGCTGCGGCGCAGCCCGACCGCGGCGGGAAAGACCATCGACCTCGACTGGCAGCCGCTCGACGACGACAGCGGCACGCAGCGCGCGGCGCTCGCGCTGCTGCGCCGCGATGTCCGCCACCTCGGCGACGAGACGCGCGGAGAGCTCGTCTCGTTCTTCCGCCGGCGCGTCGAGACCGCGCGCCGCGAGCACGCGTTCGGAGGCGATCCTCAGCCGATGGCCGACACGCTCGCGACCGCGTTCGACTATCGGCGCTGGTTCGCCTTCGGGCTGCACGAGCGCTCCGACGCGGGCCGCGTCCGGCTGACGAAGAAGCGTCACGCGGTCGGATCGGGGGGCGAGCAGTCCGTGCTGATCCACCTACCGCTGTTCGCCGCTGCGGCGGCGCTCTACGGCGACTCGCGGGCGCCGCGGCTGATCATGCTCGACGAGGCGCTCTCGGGCATCGACGACGACACGCGCGAGCGCGTGCTCGAGGCAACGGTGGCCTTCGGCCTCGACGTCGTGATGACCTCCCACGAGCTGTGGGGCACCTACCGCTCCGTGCCGCAGCTGGCGATCTACCAGCTGCACCGCGAGAACGGCACGTTCGGGGTGCACGCGATCCCGTTCCTGTGGGACGGCGACGTGCTGCACGAGCGTCAGCAGGCCGAGTTGCCCGTGTGATCCGGCCGCCACAGCCCGACCCGGCGCTGCGCCGTGCGCTGCTCGCGGCGCGGGAGAAGCGAGAGGAGCGCGGCCCGACGGGCGACGGGACGGTGGTCATGCCGGCGCTGGAGCCCGACGAAGCGCTGGCGCTCGACGGCCTGCTCTCGCGGCCCAAGCCGGTCCTTCCCGGCCGGCCGCTGCAGATCGCGCTGTCCCGGTTCGAGGCTGCGCTGCGCGAGTACGGCATCGATCCTCGTGCCGCGTACGAGACGGTTGGCGGCGGAGCGCTGCGCGATCGTCCCGCCGAGCGCGCCGCGGCCCGGCAGAGCCGGACCGGTCTGCGCGCGTGGCTGGCCGAGCACGACGTGGCCCGGGAACGCCCGCCGGTCGCCGCCTGGCTCGACCAGGCGGCACGGCAGGGTCGCATCCGCACGGACTCAAGACCACTCGTCGACCAAGCCCTGCGGCTCGTCGGCGCGCTCCCCACGCCCGAGCCCATCCAGCGCGCGGTGCTCGCGGCCGCGATGCTCGACGGCGACCCCCACGGCCTCGATGCCGAAACGCCCCTGCACCGGCTGACCGTCTCCTTGCTGGCGGCGGCCGGCGGGCTCGACGAGCGCGCGCCGTCGCGCGAGGTCTGGGCAGCGTGGAACGTGCTCGTCGACCCGATCTCGTCCAGCGTCGCGGTGCTCAACCTGCCGCCGCCCGCAGACGACCGCCTCACGCAGCTCCTGCGGCTGATGCGCGGCTCCCACGTCGTGCTGACCCACGGGCAGCTCGCCGGCGCCGACCTGCGATGGCCGCCGGAGCTCGAGTGCTTCACCTGCGAGAACCCGTCGGTCCTCACCGCCGCCGAAGCCGTGCTCGGACCGAGGTGTCCGCCGCTGATCTGCACGGGCGGCCGGCCCTCGGATGCGGTGCGGCTGCTGCTCGCCTCGCTGCACGCATGCGGCGCGCACATCCACCACCACGGCGACTTCGATCTCGCCGGGGTGCAGATCTTTCGCGATCTCGAGGCGCGCTACGACGCAGCGCCGTGGCGTTTCGACGCCGCATCGCTCTGCGACGCGCTCGCTCATCTCAGGCGTAGGACTCCCGAGCGATCCACCGCGACGCTGGAGGACGCAGTGAGCGCCCTGGAGGCCGGGGTCGCCGAGGAGCTCCTGATCGACGATCTGCTCGGGGACCTGGGTCATCTCGCCGGCGGCGGGTCACGGGGGTAGTGTAGGGCCGTGCTGAGGGTAGTTCGGCATCGGCTGATCGCGTGAGGCCGCAGCCGGGGCCGGCCCGCGAGCCGCCTGAACGCCCGGGGGCGCCGCCTGCCGCGCCGAACCCTGACGCATGCATAAGTGACACTTGGACGAATCGTCCATCAACCGCGGTCACTTCTGCATGAGATACGTGCAGTAGTGACCCCTCGTCCGCCACCGACCGCCCATCCGTCACTTCTGCATGCTCCCGCTGCACCCACGCGCGCGGTTGAGCCGCAGCGAGGTCAGTCCCTCCCTGCACCCGGAAGCGGGTCCCAAACACCCGGCGGCAACATCGAGTGCGCTCGGGCTCGCCGGCCGCGGCGACGCGCCGCAAACGGCCAAGGACCCCGCGGGCTGAAGGAGACCCTCGAGAGCGCGCCGGCGGAGCTGGCGAAGCGAGGCGGCCGCGCCACGCCGGCTAGCGTGCAACGCGTGACGATCGGAAACTTCTACGGCGCGGATCTCGCGCACATCCACGCGGCGGGCTTCACGGCGCTGGCCGAGGCAGCCGCACGCGAGGCGCTCGAGCGGCTCGGCCCGCATGCCCGCGTGTTGGAGGTCGGTTGCGGCGACGGCACCACCGCCCGATGCCTGGCGGACGCCGGCCACGACGTCGTGGCCATCGACATCGCCCCAGCGATGGTCGAGCTCGCACGCCAGCGCGCGCCGAACGCGATGGTCCGTCAAGGATCGGCCGTCGACGACGGCCTGCCCACCGAGCTCGACGCGATCCTGGCCGTCAGCGAGGTACTGAGCTACCTCCCACCAGATGGCTCGTCCGCCCCGCCGCTGCGCCACACGCTCGAGCACCTCGTCTCGCACGTGGCCCGCGACGGCTTCCTGCTCTTCGACCTCGTCACCCCCGACCGCGTGCCCGACGAGCCCTACCGGACCTGGACCGCCGGAGAGGGGTGGGCAGTGCTCGTCGACGTGCGACGCGCCGACATGCTCCTCCGTCGCGAGATCGTCACCTTCCGCGAGCACGCGGCCGGCGTCTTCCGCCGCGACGCGGAGATCCACCTGCTCGCGCCCCACCGCCGCGACGACGTCCTCGACGCGCTGCGACAGCTCGGGTGCACCGCCGAGACGCTGCCGGATTACGCCGGCGTCGAGCTGCCAGCGGGCCTGACCGCCATCCTCGCCGTCAAGCGCTAGTACACCCGGCCGGAAGTTCTGGGGAGTTTTCCGGGATGCCCGGCCGGGATCTGACGGTCGACGGCGCCCCCTTTCTTGCTGGTGGCACGGGGGCGGGCGCCGGCGGCCGTCAGGCACGGATCGGGCGCCCGGAAAACCCGCAGAACCTGCGGGCGGGTGTACTAGGCAGCGCCCGCTCTCACGGGACTCAGTACGGCGGCGACCGCGTCCGGGTCGTCGACCGACACGATCAGCTCCCTCAATCGGATGGGGAAGCCGAGCGTGCGCGCGGGCGCGGGCGGCTCGATCGCGAGCGCGACGAGCGGCCCGCCGGCACCGTTGACGAGCCAGCGGCCACGCCAACCGTGGACGCCGATGCTGACGGCGTTCCGAACGCGACGCACGGACCGGATCGACGACCGCGGCACGTCGGCCTGAAAGCCCCAGCCCATGCGAACGCGCACGAGGTCAGGATCGACCTCGAGGTACGACCTCCCCGACGTCAGGCCCAGGAGCCTGAAGAGGGGCTTCAGCCGGCCGAAGCGGATGTGGATTCGGGCACCGTCCATCGACGGATCGTGCCAGAAGACGTCGAGGTCCCTGGCAGAGCATTCGAGGGGCGTTCGCAGTAGCGCCGCGAGCACGGGATGGCTGCGACGAGATTGCGCCATTCTCCAAGATTTGGCGGAGATAGCCACGGTGTTGTGGGGTGCGCGCGTGCCCCGAGACCGAACCATCCCCGCGCCACGCACGCAAGCATCCGGCGCCAGGACCACATACCGACTGGCCGAGCATCGCTACCGCCGAGCGCGCGCGTACCGTGACGGCGAGCTCGTCTGCGGCCGGGTCGACCTCACCGTCAGGCGGGACGTCCGGCTCGGTCTCGCGCCACGCGAGCGCCATTACCTCGCCGCGTCCTTCCTGGAGCGTCTCGCTCCAGCCTTCCGCGGCGAGCTTGCGCAGCTCGTCCATCGCCGCGGCGCGGCGGCGCAGCGAGTCGCCGAGACCCTGGAGCCGATCGAGCTGGTCTTCGACGACCCCCGCCTCGGCAGGCAGCGGATCATCGGCCGGGTCCAGCCGCCGCAGGTGCGACGCGGCGGGCTGCACGACATCGAATTCGGGCTTCGCGAGCTGCAGCAGACGCCCTGAGCGACAGGCGACCGATCGCCTCGCGTTCGCCAGCGGCTACGCGACGAGATGCACAATTCGGGCCGTAGTTCCTCTCGTTCCGCACTTCTCGGGGGCGATAGCTCCCCCCATCGGGTGAGGTGGAGAGATCTGGGTCAGGGGTCGGCGGTGGCGCTGTGGTAGGCGTCGCGGGGGATGGTGAGGAGGTCGAGGATCT
>JBPCJA010000165.1:0-24154 GCA_051005755.1 Solirubrobacteraceae bacterium | reverse complement strand
GCGGCGTTTGCGCGCATCCTGGTGGTCACGCTCACATGGTCGGGCAGGCCGCGCCACGCCTTGCTGGCGTACGCGCCGTCCATGACCAGTTCCACGATGCGGGTCGCGAAGCGCTCCAGGACCATGTCGATCAGCAGCCGCGCGAGCTCTGGCTGCGATGGTCGGTCGCGATCTTCGTCGGTCTTGGGCCGAAAGAGCCGGAAGAGCACGGGCAGGCCGACCGCCCTGCCGCCCAGGCAGTCAAGCTGCACAACGAGTACGACGACGACCCAGCAGTTGCCCCACCGCGTGCGCTGCCCCGAGCCCTCGGGCTGGGCGCCGTCATGCAGGTAGTGCGCGCCCCACACGCGACGCCCGGAGCGCCCGAACAGCGTGTCGTCGACGGCCAGGCGCAGCGGCGCGCCCGTCTTGACGAACACCGACACCAAGAAGTCCAGCAACACCAGGCCCAGCTCGTCGGGATCCCAGCGGCGCCGCGAAAAGAAGTCATGCGCGCGGCTGTGATGCCACACGCCGGCCAGCCCCGCAGACTCAAGCATCCCCGTGACGGTGCAGTCGCGGATGCGACCGGCGAACCCGACCATCAGCATGCTGAACGTCTGAAACGTCGGTTGCGTGAAGCATGGCGCAAGCAGGGACAGCAGCCCGGCAAGCGAAGTGGGAACCTGACACACGGCGGCGACCTCCCGGTGAAAGGGCCACGGCCAGCGATTCCACCGCCCCGCGGCCCGATGGGCTTGAACACCCACCGGACTTCGGGGTCGCCGCCGCTTTGCCCTGCTCAGACGCCCAAACCAACGTCGCGAGCACTCCACGCGCCGACGATCACCACCGCACCCTCAGACCCGAGAAATCCCGAAACTCGAGGTATCAGCCCAACCTTCAGTTCTCCTCAATTCAGGCGTAGCGGAGCCGGACGCACGAACGGCCTCGGGTCGTTCGCGGGTATGTACTTTTCTAGTGCTTGTGCGGGCGCGAGCCGACGCGTAGGTTCGTGGTGCCGGTCAGAACTGCCTCGGGGGGACAGGTGCATAGGTGCGGCCTACGCTCGTCGCGCCCGCGTCCAGCGGCACCGCTCGATGAGCGCGTGCCGCGGGCGGTGCGGTGGCTGAGGAGGCGGGTCTGGTCGAGGGCGTCGGGCAGGAGCGTTTCCCGAGTCCTGTCTGGCTGCACGAGATGCAACGGAATTCGGCCGTGGAGGGATGCAGTGTCCAAAATTGCTCGGAGCCCCAGGGGACCTGTGGATGCGGTTCTCGCCGTGCGCGCAGGGCTGGCTGTCGCGCTGGTGGCCGCGCTGACGTTTGTGGCTGCTGCCTCGGGACAGGGCGTCGCGGTCGACTTCAGCTACAGCCCGGCGGCCCCCACGGCGGGGGAGCCTGTGACCCTCACGTCGACGTCATCCCTCCAAAGGCCCGTCGTGCGCGAGGCCTGGGATTTCGACGATGATGGTCAACTCGACGCCTCCGGACACTCGGTGAGGCACAGGTTCAGCTCGCCGGGCACCTACACGGTGACGCTGCACGTGTAAAACGACAGGGGGAGGGTCAGAAGCACGTCCAAGCTCGTGACCGTGTCTCCCGGGACGGCGCCACCCCCGCCGCCAGAACCGCCGACAGCGCCATCGCTCCCCGCGCCGGTGCCGGCGCCGACGATCCCGCCGGCCACCAGTACGCCGGTTGCGCCCATGCCGATTGCGCCATTCCCGGTCGTGCGGATCACGGGCAGGTACTCGACGCTCGGCATCCGACTGCGCCTCTTCGCGGTGACGGCGCCCGCCGGGGTGAAGATCACGGTGCGCTGCCGAGGGCGCGGCTGTCCGTACCGCGAGCGTGGGCCGTCCGTGGTGCGGGCGTCCGACGCGCGCCCGGTCGGTGGGGCTCGATCTGTCCGTATCTCGGGCTTCGGCGGGCGCCTGCTCAAGCCTGGAGTCCGGCTTCAGGTCTTCGTTTCGCACCCGGATCGGATCGGCAAGTACACGAGCTTCAGGGTCCGTCGTGGCCATCCGCCGCTACGGGCGGACGGCTGTCTGCGGCCGGCCAGTGCCTCTGTCTTCGGCTGCGGATGCGTCTGCGACACGACCGCGAGGGGCGGCCGGCCCTCGACGATCTTGCAGTCACACACCGGAGACGCCGCTCTCGTCCGCCGCTCGCACTGCGCCGTCAGGCAGCGGAAGACTGATCGCCTGCGCCCCGGGCGGGCAGGCGAACCGCTGGAAGTGGATGTCGAACTGCATCTCCTTGCTCGGGAAGCGCCGGACGTGCGTCAAGACCGGGCTGTAACAGGTGCTGTCGTTCTCGTTCGCGGAACGCATCAGGCCCCAGCGCACTCGCGGGTAGTTCCACTGCGCGGCGCGGGCCACCTGGTCGGCGAGGCCCATGAGCCAGTCCGGGCTCTGGCCTTTGGGCACGGGGCGGTTGAAGATTTGGCTGAAGGGCTCGCCGGTAGGCAGCGTGGGCCTGCCAAACAGTGCTGCCGCCTCCCGGTCAGCGCTCAACACGCTGCCTTCTAGCAGCAGCCTCGAGGTCGTGAGCTGCGCTTGCTCATCGTCCTCCTCCTGGGTGATCTCCCGTACCTGGCTACCCGTAAGCCCGAGTCGCACGAACGGCACCGCAGACCACTCCTCGAGCTGGTGGTCGTCGTCGGGTGGAACTACCTTCTGCAGATCCTCGTACAGCGCCTGCGCCGCCCGCTCGACGTTCACGTCGTTGGACTGGAAGCGCGTGACCGCCTCGTTACGGCCGGGGAAGAAGCCGGGATCGGTGAGGAACGCGTTCACGAAGCGCCGAACCTTCTGGGGATCGCGAATGTCGACGGCAACCTGATCGGCAAAGACGCGAGGCAGCTGGCGCCCACACTGCAAGACGATCACGTTCGTGTCCTCACTCTCGGAGTGCGTCGCCACGCCGCACTCCCACATGCAGTAGTCCCAGTCGCGTTCCTGACTGGTGTAGATCAGCACGAGGACCTCGCTCCTCCACAACGCCTGCATGAGCTCGCGATTCACATTGCGGCCGATCTTCGGGGCCTGCGCGTCCGCCGAGGAGGTCTGGTAGATGACCACGTCGCCTCCGCTGCGGAAGGTGATGAACTCACGAACGACATCGGCGATCTCACGATCGGCGTGCCGGTGACTAATGAATAACAGCGGCTGGGACCGCTCGCTCCGCTCGTCACGCGCGGCTTGCGTCTCAGCACTCACGGGTCCTCCAGATCTCGAGCTTGCCGCCCCTGATGGGCATTGTGACCATACCGACCTTACGCCGCGCGGAACAACTGCTCATATCGCGGTCGATCAGCGAGTATGGCGCGTGGTGGGAGGGACGTGATCGCTTCAGCCTCGGCGCAACCACGGACCTCTCGCGCCGCGCGGGCTGACGGCCGGACGGCCCAGGCTCGACGGACCCGCCGAAACTCGAGTACCCGCGGCGGGTTTCGCATATGCTATCTCCCGCGCGGGAAGGCGGTACGGTCGAAGGTGCTGCGAATGCGACGCCGTGGATACGGGGAACGTCTGAGGATGAAGTCCGTCCGTCGGGAGAATGCGTGGTGCCCGCTGCCGACGGGCTGGTCATGAGTTCGTCCGGCGCGCCGGAGTTCAAGGGCGTGGATCTGGGGGAGGTGCTCCGCCAGCTGCCTGCGTCCGTCGTGGTCGTGGAGGCTCATTCGCACAGGATCATGTATGCGAGCGATCGCGCGCGGCAGATCGCCGAGCAGGAGCTCGGTCGGTCGCTTCCGTCGAAGCTGCCTGAGGACTGGGAGCTCTTTCATCCCGACGGGCGACCGTATCGCGTGGAGGAGTGGCCGCTGATTCGCTCGATGACGACCGGCGAGGTGGTCCTCGACGAGGAGTACTTCAAGGTTCGCCCCGACGGGCGTCGCCTGATCGTGCGTTGCAGCTGTTCGCCGATCTACGGCGGGGATGGCCAGATCGTCGCCGGCGTGATGGTCATGACCGACATCACGCGGGAACGACGCGCCGAGGAGCAGATCGCCTACCACGCGACCCTTGCCGACATCGTGGACGACGCGGTCGTCGGCACGGACGCGGAGTTTCGCGTGACCGTCTGGAACCGCGCGGCCGAACGGCTCTACGGGTATGCCGCGAGCGAGGTGCTCGGTCAGGATGCTCGCGATGTCGCCAGCTACACAGGCGATACGTCGCGGATACAGCTCGAACGCGACCTCCTGAAATTCGATCGCGCCTGCACCGAGTTCACTGCGTCTCGCAGGGACGGCACGCGGGTCGAGGTCGAGCTGGTCGCCGTCGCGGTGCGCGGAGAGCTCGGCGAGATCATCGGGTACCTCGGCGTCCATCGCGACGTGAGCCACCGCAACCGCGCGAAGCAGGCGCTGTCGGCGTCCCACCGGCGGATCGGAACGATCCTGCACAGCATCACCGGTTGGTTCAGGCGGGGGTCGTAGACGGCGCCACACGGCACGTCGACGGCCGAACGTCTTATCATCTGAGAGCGGCTCGTCAGTCCCGATGGGGCTCATGAGACGTTGCTGACCGGAGGCACGGCGTGGTGTTGGGCGGGCCGCTGGATTCATAATCCGACACCAACGAGAGGGGCGGGTCGGATGGCGGATGCCAGCAACGGACGCACCGAATGCATCGGCGATCTTGGGATTCTGAGGTTACGTAGCATTCGTGACGGTGACAGGCACGTCATCGCGATCGCAGGAGAGCTTGACCTTGCGACTGTGGAGGGGGTCGAGCGAGAGCTCGAGCACGTGGAGGGCACCGATGCTCGGGTCATCGTGCTCGATCTCCGCGAGCTTGAGTTCATCGACTCCCGTGGGCTGCAGGTCATCCTGATGGCCCACCGTCGCCAGGCCAGCCGCCTGGTCGTCGTGGAGGGTCCGCAGTTCATACAGCGGGCCTTGGGTCTGCGACCTGGTCAGGCTGCTGCCGGTCGTCGACGAGCCGTGTGACTTAGCCGCCGGGCTGAGCGAGATTGTCAGGAAGCCCTCGCGCGTTCGAGCGTGGCCGCCGGGGCTGGCCTTTTGAGTGCCCGCGCGCCGGTTTCCCAGCGCGCGGGCTGCGTGGCGCTCAGGGCCTTGGGGAGCGCGACGGTGACGTGCGACTGGTGAAGAGGTTGAGGCAGGCGCGCGGATCGATGTTCCCGATACCGCGCGTCGTCCTGCCGTCGTTGATCATGAAGTGGATGTGCCAGGCGTTCGCGAACCCGGCACGCCCGAGCACGTCGCCCGCGTTGACCATCTGGCCGACGCTCACCTGGGCCTGCTCCGCGTGCCCGTAGCCGATGTGCATGCCCTTCTTCAGAGGGCCGATCGACTCGAGCGCCTCCAGCTGGATGATCCCGTCGCCGACTGACACGTCGCCGGTCGGGTTCTTGCCCCACCACCCTCCGGATCGCACGTCGATCACCTTCGCCCGGCAGACCGCGAAGATCCTCGCGTTGGCGGGGCAGATCAGGTCGATGCCATCATGGGTCGGAGGGGAATAACCATGGCTGGACGTGACGATGTTCTCGACCGGCGTGTGGACCGGGCCCGCGTAGCGGCGGCGTAGGCGCCGCAGCCACGAGCGGCGATTGCGGGCGGCGTCGAGCTCCGCGGGATTACGCAGCTGCGGGAGTCGCGCCTTGATCCGCGCCTCCGGTGTCACGCCGTTCCAGTCGTCGGTCGACAGGCCGAGGCCGTACAGGACGCGCTGGCTCCAGAGCGAGGTCTCATCCCCGTAGTCACCATCGACGCCGAGCTCGTACTCGATGTGCCAATCGCGCAGGCGGCGGTTCACGTAGCCCTGCCACGCGCGGATGTCGTCGCCGTGCATCCCCGACTGGAACCGTCGCGCCACGGCGGCACGCGCGTCCGCGCGTTGGGACCCGTTCCCGTGCCCATCGGTCGCGCGCTCAATGTGAAGAGAGCGCCGAACGCGCTCTGGTGTGACGGGCATGGATGCCTCCAATCGTGATGAATCACAATGGAGAGATCGCCGGGCTGCGCTGTGATACACAGCGTGCCCCAAAAACCACTACTCGCGGCGGCTAGACCCGAGCGAGGTGTTGGGCTCGCTTGACGGCGGCATGGCTCATCGCCTCGCCGACGGAGAGGCCGAGCAGAGGCGCGGCGACCTGCGCGAAGACGAGGTTCCACTGTTGGCCGCTTGCCTCGTACAACAGACCCCGCTTCTCTTCCTCCCACGCCTCCGGCGAGCTCTCAGGGAGGCCCCGCCTGCAGTGCTCGTGAGCCATCATCCGCATGCACGCCAGTACGAGTTGCTCCATCGCGGCAGGGCCCGCATCCGCGATGCGCCGTGCGATGGTTTCGAGGTCTTCTCTGACGGAGAGCATAGAGTCCCATCGACCGGCAGGCGCAGCAGCATGAGCGCGACTCGCGGCTCAGGACGTACGACCGCCGGTCATGGCGCTCTCGACGGCGATGGGCAGATGTTCCAGCTCGTCGGCGAGCCGTTTGACGAGGGGATCTCCGGGAGCGACGTCCTGGAGCATCCGCAGGCTCTTGTGGTAGTGCTCGAGGCGCAGCTGGTGGCAGCGCTCGAGGAGGTCGTGGGTGCGCTGTCCGCGGCCGGCCGCAGCGAGGCGAGCCCGGTCGCGTCTGACTCGATCAGGCAGCTCGCGTACCTTGGAGATCTTGTCGGCCGCGAACAGCAGCGCTGCGTCGATGCCCGCGCCGCGGACCTGCTCGCGCAGCATCTCTTTGCGGTCGCGGTAGCTCTGGATGGACGGGTCGTCGCTGACGGCCTGCACGAGGTTCGCGACGTCGGCGCCGAAGCGCTCGGTCAGCTCCGCAACGCTGACGTGGGTGTCCTCCACGATGTCGTGCAGCAGGCCCGCGGCGACGACGACCTCCGAGCAGCCGGCCTCGCGCAGCAGCCGTGCGACCTCCAACGGATGCTCGATGAACGCTGCGCCATCGCTGTTTCGCCGCTGACCGGCGTGACGACCCGCAGCGAACACCAGCGCCGATTGCGCCGGCGACGTCGCCAGATCGGTGGACCCGGCCGACCGCGAAACCATGATCGTTCCCCTCCTCCGCCGACGATGATCGCTTCCTCCCGCGCCGGCCACCAGTCCGGTGCTGTCCCGGCGTGCAGTCGCGAGAGGTCGTTCTCAACGCTCGCTCCACCGCAGCGAAGCGCGCGCCCCCTCAACGCACCCGAGCGTGTCACGCGCCCGAGCTCGTCGTGTGAACGGCTTGTTGCGATTTCTGCCCGGGCAACCCGCCGGCCGAGAATGCAGCAGACGGCACTACCCGGTCCGATAACGCACAGGAACCGCCGCTGTACCTCTGCAAAGGTTGTCAGCTCTGGTACCGGCTCGTGGCTCATGAGACGTTGTCGGCCGGAGGACACAGCGGGGTGTTGCGCTGGGGGGCTGGATCCGCGATCTCACCAACGAGAGAGGTTGGTCTGAATGCCTGATGCCAGCGACGGACGTGCCGAATCCATCCGCGATCTTGGGGCTCTGAGGTTGCGCAGCGTTCGCGACGGCGACAGGCACATCATCGCGATCGCGGGAGAGTTCGATCTCGCGACCGCGCACGGGGTCGAGCGTGAGCTCCAGCGCGTGGAGGCCACCGATGCTCGGATCGTCGTGCTCGATCTCCGCAAGCTCGAGTTCATCGATTCCAGCGGGCTGAAGGTCATCGTCATGGCTCACCGCCGCCAGGCCGGCCGCCTGATCGTCGTCAAGGGCCCTCAGCGCGTACAGCGCGTTTTTGAGGTCTGCAACGTGGTCAGGCTGTTGCCACTGGTCGATAGGCCCCCGGGCGATGCCGACGGTGCGGCCGCCGCTCATCACAGCGACGGCAGCCATTCGACGGCCGGCCTGCGGGCCAACCAGGCCGCGCTGTCCGCCGCCGTTCGCGAGCTGCGCTCGCGCGACCGGTTGGGCTACATCCGTTAGACCCGACGGGCTCGGGCGGTCGCCCGCTACGAGGCGGTCAGGAAGGTCGCCGACATGTCCTTGTCTCCGTGCTCCTGAATACCGGCTTCCAAGCGCCGGCGGATGGTCGCGATCAGCGGCAGGTCGAGGTGATGGGCGGTCGCGGCGTCCTCGACGAGGGCGGCGTCCTTGGCGGCGAGCGCGAGGCGGAAGGACGGCTCGAAGTCGCGCTCGATCATGGCTTTGCCCTTGGTCTGCAGGTAGGGCAGGTCGAGCGGTCCCCCGGAGACCGCCTCGAGCACGAGCGACGGGTCCAGGCCGAGACCTTCGGCGAGCGCGAGGGTCTCGGCCGTCCCTTCGACGACCGACAGGATCCAGGCGTTGATGGCGATCTTCAGGCGGCTGCCCACGCCGGCCTCGCCGACCCACATCGTCCGCCGGCCGAGCGCACCGAAGATCGGCGTCAGCCGATCGCGAAGATCGTCGGGACCGGAGGCCAGGATGACGAGAGCGGCCTGCTCTGCCGGCTGCTTGGTTCCGAGCACCGGTGCGTCGACGAAGCGGACGCCGTGGCGCGCGGCCAGCGCGGCGCAGCGCCGCGTTCCCTCGATGCCGATCGTGCTCATCTGCAACCAGACAGCCGGCTGGGAGTTGTGGCCGAGCGCGCCGTCGTGGCCGTCCATGACGTCCTGGACCGCGTCCGCATCGCTCAGCATCGTGAGGATCACGGTCGCGCCATCGGCGGCCGCTGCCGGTGTCGGGCAGAGCTCGACACCGTCCTGGCCCAGCGGCCGCGCCTTCTCCGGCGAGCGGTTCCACGCGCGGACGGAGATTCCGCTGCGGGCAAGGTTGCGCGCCATCGGGCGTCCCATCGTGCCGCCTGCTCCCAGGACGGCGACGGTCTCCGGTGTGGTCATGGCGTCTCGGCTACCCGGCCACCCTGACCGGAAACGACGGCGCGTCGCGTGTGTCGCATGCGGTCCTCTGGGTACCGGCAATCTCATGGCCCAGAAGCTCAACCTGGGGAAGCTGGAGCTTCGCAGTCCCGCGTTCTCCAACCACGAGGACATTCCGCGGCGTCACGCCCGCGACGGCGACGACGTCGCCCCCGCGCTGGAGTGGACCGGCGTCCCGGACGGTACGAAGGCAATCGCCGTGGTGATGCACGACCCCGATGCGCCGTTGGTGGACGGCTTCACCCACTGGGTGACGTACGGCATCCCGACTGATGCCACCGGGCTGGCCGAAGGCGGCGACGTGGTGGCCGGGACCAACTCGTCCGGGGACACCGGGTATCGCGGTCCCGGTCCGCCGCCCGGGCACGGGCCGCACCACTACTACTTCTGGGTCTACGCGCTAGGGCAGGACCTCGACCTCCAGCCCGGGCTGGACCGGCGGACGCTGCTGGGGCGCATCGAGGACCACGTCATCGAGCAGGCGAGGCTGATCGGCATCTACGAGAACGCGGGCTGACGATGCGCGAGGTCCTTCCGGGGCTGTTTCATTGGGCGACGTTCCACGAGCAGATCGGCGTGCAGGTCAGCTCCTACTACGTGGAGCCGGCGGGCATCGTCATAGACCCGAAGGTTCCCGAGGAGGGGCTGGAGGCGCTCCCCGGCGAGCCGCACCAGGTCGTGTTGACGAGCGGACACCACCACCGCGACGCCCAGCGATTCGCCGAGGCCCTCGACATCCCGATCCGCGCGTCCCACGAGGCCGCCGAGCGGCTCGGGGACGCGCTCGCGGTCGAGCCGTTCGGCGATCACGACGAGGTCGCGCAGGGCGTCACGAGCATCCACATCGGCAAGCTGTCGGCCGACGAGGGCGCGCTGCACATCGCCGTCGGGGAGGGAGCGATCGCGTTCGCCGACGGACTGAACCGCTACGGCGAGGCGCTGGCCTTCTTCCCCGACGAGCTGCTCGGCGATCACCCCGACCGCGTCAAGGACGGCCTCAAGCAGGCCTTCCTCGGACTGCTGACGCGCGACTTCGATCATCTCCTGTTCGCCCACGGCGAGCCGCTGATCGGGGGCGGCAAGGCTGCGCTGCGCGACTTCGCCACCAGCCCGGTCGGACACGAGGACTTCGGACAGGCGCTCTGACAGACGAGCAGGCCGTAGCGGGGGGAGGGACGGGGCCGCGGCGCTACGCTCCCAACTTCGCGGCGGAGAAGGAAGGACGCTGATGCAGAGCTGGACAGTTTCACGCGCATGCCTCGTGTCACTGGCGCTCGCCGTGACCTGTGCGATGCTCGCCGGGCTCGCGCCGCCCAGCGCGGCGATCGTGCCGCCAAGCGATTGCGGCATGCTGACGGTGAAGGCCAAGCGCTACAACGTCAAGGCCGATCAGCTGCGGTGCCCGACCGCGCGATCCTATGCCTCGCGATACCTCTCCACGCGCCGCCGGCCCAGCGGCTACCGCTGCCGCGACTTCGGCCGGGAGACCAAGTTGAAGTTCCGCTGCGCGCGCGGGATCAAGGTCTTCTTCGCCATCCGCCGTTGATCGCCCGCCGCGAACTCGGGCGCGCGCTGACGGTGACGGCGGCCCTGCTCTTCGGCGCTGCGGCGCTGCCCGCGCCTGCGCACGCGCACGGTCTCGTCCAGCGCGCAAACCTGCCCCTTCCGGAGTGGCTGTTCGGCTACGCGGCCGCGGTCGTGCTGATCGTCTCCTTCGTCGCGCTCGCGATCCTGTGGCCCGAGCCGCGGCTGGAGCGCGACCGTTGGCGCCCGCTCCTCGGCGGTGTGGGACGCCTCCTCGCAAGCCGCGTGGTCGAGCTCGTGGCGGGGACGCTCGGCGTGACGCTGCTTGCGCTCGTGATCGTCGCCGGCTTCGCGGGATCGCAGAACGCGTTGAGCAACTTCGCGCCGACCTTCGTCTTCATCACGTTCTGGGTCGGCATGGCGTTCGTGAGCGCGCTCCTCGGGGACGTCTTTCGCGCGGTCAACCCGTGGCGCGCGGTCGGTCGCGCGAGCGGGTGGCTCATCGGTCGCGGGCGACGCGAGGCGGCGCCCGCACGGCGGCCGTACCCGGCGCGCCTCGGCCGCTGGCCCGCGGTCGCCGGCCTGCTCGCCTTCACGTGGATCGAGCTGGTGTCGGGTTGGGCGGAACGGCCGCGCACGCTGGCGATCGTCGTCGCCGTCTACACGGCTGCGACGCTCGCCGGCCAGGCTGTCTACGGCGTCGAGTGCTGGACCCGCCGGGCCGAGCCGTTCTCGGTCTACTTCAACCTGCTGGCAAGGATCTCGCCGCTGGAGACGCGCGACGGCGTCGTCGGGGTCCGCCCGCTGCTCGGCGGCCTGTCACGGCTGGACATCGTTCCCGGGACGATCGCGTTCGTGGCCGTGATGATCGGGACGGTGACGTTCGACGGCCTGAGCCAGGGCCGTGCGTGGGCCGAGGTCAACCAGCCGCTCGAGGACGTGCTCACGTCGACCGGGCTGGCCGCGCCCACGGCGCAGCACATCTCCGCCACGCTGGGCCTGCTCGCCTGTGTGGTGCTCGTGGCCGGCTTCTACGCACTCGGCAGCCGCTACGCGCACCGCTTCGCACCCGCGCTGTCCGCCGAGCGCCTGCGCCGCGGCTTCGTCCACTCGCTCGTGCCGATCGCGCTCGTGTACGTCGCCGCGCACTACCTCACGTTCCTGCTCTTCGAGGGCCAGGGGATCGTCTATCTGCTGTCCGATCCGCTCGGACGGGGCTGGGACCTGTTCGGGACGGCGTCGGCGGCCATCGACTACGGGCTCATCTCGCAGAACCAGGCCTGGTATGCCCAGGTGGCCTGTGTCGTCGCCGGGCACGTGGCGGCGCTGACGCTTGCCCACGATCGCGCCCTGGCGCTGTACGGGCAGGCGCGCGCGGCGGCGCGGTCGCAATACGCCATGCTCGCGATCATGGTCGGCTTCACGACGCTCGCGCTGTGGTTGCTCGCGCAGGCAGGCACGGCATGACGGCGCGGGCCGCGATGCTGGCCGCGATGGCGGCGCTGGCGGTCGCCACCACCGGCTGCGGTGCAGACGCCACACCGGACGGGGACGCCCCCCGCTCCAATCGCCTCGTCGACTTCACGAAGCAGCCGCCCTACGTCAACGCGCTCGACATCGATCCGGAGACGAAGGACTTCCTGCTGACCACCAACCGCGGCTTCTTCCGGATCGCCCCCGGCTCCGGCTCCAGCGGGGTGCGGCGGGTCCGCGCGACCATCAGCGTGCAGGGCAGGCGATCGCCGGTCGGCACGTTTCTCGAGGTCGTGGTCAGCGGGCGGCGACGGCTCGTCGGCTCGGGGCATCCCGACGAGCAGGGCGCCCTGCCGTCGTTCCTCGGCTTCATCCGCTCCGACGACGCGGGCCGCACCTGGACCCCCGTCTCGCGCCTGGGGGACGCCGACCTGCACAAGATCGTGCTCGCGCACGGGCGGATGTACGCGTTCGACGCCGTGCTCAGCGCACTGCTCATCTCCCGCGACGGCGGCCGGACGTTCACCGAGAACTTCACGCCGCGCGGGCTCATCATCGACTTCGAGGTCGACCCGGCGGACCCGCAGCGCGTCGTCGCCTCCAACGCGAACGAGCTGTTTCGCTCGCTGGACGCAGGCGCGTCATGGCGCCCGCTCGATAGCCGCGAGGGCATCCGGCTCGCCTGGCCGGCGCCCGACGCGCTCTACCGCGCGCTGAAGGACGGGACCGTGCAGCGCTCCGCCGACGGAGGCGACACGTGGCAGGCTGCCGGCGCCGTGAACGGCGAGCCCTACAAGTTCAGATCGGTCGGGCGCGACGAGCTGTACCTCGCGCTCGGCGACGGCACGATCCTGCACACGACGGACGCTGCCAGAACCTGGACGGCGGTCTTCCGGCCATGAGCCCCCGGGCCGCGGCCGGCGCCGGGCTCGCCGCCGCGGCAGCGGCCGCCGCGGCCGCCGCAGTCGCTCCCACCGGCGCCGCCGCGCACTCACTGGTGCGCCCCGCCGGCACCGTCGTCTCCTACATCTCCGCCGATGCGACCTCGCTGAACACGCTCGTCGTGCGTGCGAGCGGCTCACGCATCGAGTTTCGCGACCCGACGGTCGACGGCGGCATGGATCCCGGCGACTGCACGCCGGGCGACGTGAGCGCCGACGCCAACGCGTGGATCATCCAGACCTTCTGTCCGGCCGCCGGCGTGCGCTCGGTCCGTCTCGACCTCGGGGAGCGCGAGGACACGGCGACCGTGTCGCTGACCATCCCGACGACGCTGCTCGGAGGCGCCGGCGCCGACCGGCTGACGGGCGGGCCGGCGGCCGATCAGCTCAGCGGCGACGACGGCGACGACATGCTCGCGGGCGGGGGCGGCGCGGACGTCGTCATCGGTGGACTGGGCGTCGACGAGGTGAGCGGCGATGCAGGGGACGACGACGTCCGCATCCGCGACGGGATCCAGGACGTCGTTCGCTGTGGCGACGGGGCCGACAAGGTCGACGCCGACACGCTGGACGAGGTCAACGCGGACTGTGAGGCCGTGACGCGAACGCTCACAGCTGCTCCACCCGGTGCAAGCGGCGCGCGCGATCGGGTGGCGCCGCGGGTCGAGGTCGGCGCGCCGGCACGGCAGCGCATCGGGCGATCGCGCCGGGTTCGCGTGTTCGCACGCTCCACCGAGAGCGGCTTCGTGGCGGCGTCCGGCGCGCTGAGCATCGACGGCCTCGCGCTGCCCCTGAAGGTCCTCCGCCGCCCCATCACCGTCGCGGGTGCGGGAGCCGAGCTCGCCGTCACGCTCACCCGCGCGCGCTGGCGACAGGCCCTGCGGAAGTTGCGCAAGCGCCGGCCGGTCACCGTCCGCCTGACCGTCGTGGCCACCGATCGGGCGGGGAACTCGCGCGCGGCCAGGCCGGTCACGATCCGGCTGCTGCGGTGAGCCCTGCCACCGCACGGCGCGCGCTTGTCTCATTTGTCGCAAAACGTAGGCGTATATTCTGCGGGCCGGCAGGCGCGGTGTGCCGGGTAGGGGAGCCCGGAGGGCGCCGGACCGATCATCAAGAGATTTCGGAGGATGCAGCGTGCGACCAGCGATTGTGCGTGCCATGTCTGTCCTGTTCGTCGCCGCGCCGTTAGCGCTGTGCGTCGTCCCAGCCGCCCAGGCGCAGCGCTCTCCGAGCAGCGCAGGCGATCGGCCGTGGAGCACCGACGGCGGCCGGGTGATGCCCGCCCCCTGGCCGGGATCGCTCGCGGCCCGCTCGAGCTTCAGCGCCCCCAGCGTCGCGCAGCGACACGGTGGCCTCGCGAACCATCTCCCGCCGGCGCACGAGAACATGCAGCTCGTCGGCAAGCTCGAGCTGACCCAGCCCTTCGGAAACGTCCTGCCCGGACAGATCGCGGACGTCGCGGTCCACAAGAACGCCGCGTACCTCATGTCGTGGTCGCCCAAGGAGAACGCGACCGACGCCGCGTGCCGGCGAGGAGGATTCTTCAGCGTCGACATCACCAATCCAGCCGAGCCGGCGCAGAAGGCATTCGTCCCGGCGCTGCCGGAGACGTACCACGGTGAGGGGGCGCACGTCGTCACGGTGAATACCCCCGCCTTCCAGGGAGACCTGCTGGCCGTCAACAACGAACCGTGCGGGCCGAACGGCGTCGGCGGCTTCGACCTCTACGACGTCAGCGATCCGGCCAACCCGGTGACGCTCATCCAGGGTGCAGGCGACAAGTCTCCGGATGGCTCCCTGGTCCAGGACCCGGCCGTGGTGCCCGGCTCCGCGCACAGCATCTTCGTCTGGCAGGACGGCCCGCGCGCGTACGCCGTGACGGTCGACAACTTCGAGTTGCACGACGTCGACATCTTCGACATCACCAACCCGCGCGATCCCGAGTTCATCGCTGATCTCGACCTCACGGAGCTGTTCCCGCAGATCGTCCAGAACTCCGCGAACGGCAACACGATCTTCCACCACGACATGGTCGTCAAGCGGATCGACGGTCGCATGACGATGCTCAGCAGCTACTGGGACGCCGGCTACGTCCAGCTCGACGTCACCGACCCGGCCCACCCGCAGCACATCACCGACACGAACTTCCCGAGCCTGGAGCCGCTCGTCGCGCTGACTCCGCCGGGCCCCCCCGAGGGCAATGCCCACGAGGCGGAATACAGCCACGACAACCAGTTCATCCTGGCCGCCGACGAGGACTTCGGCACGTCCCGGGGGGTGTTCCGGATCACCGACGGGCCCCACGTGGGCTTCTCGGGCGCCGGCGAGTTCAGCTTCGGCCTGCCGATCCAGACGCTGCCCGACGGCCGCCTCAACGGTCCGACGGTCTACGGCGGCTACGGCTGCTCGGCACTGGACGAGATACCGCCCGCCGCCACGGCCTTCGCCGGTGTGACCCTGGCGCCGGGCGAGGAGAAGATCGTGGTCGTCCAGCGCGGACCGGCGGGCGACCCCAGCCACACCTTCGAGGGCTGCCGCTTCGACGAGAAGATGCAAAACGCCATCGCCAAGGGCTACGAGGGCATCCTCATCGGCCAGCGCCACCAAGGAGGCGAGGCGTCGGACGGGTCGTTCTGCGGAAGCGGGGACCCGCGCCCGATCCGGGGCATGTGCATCACCCACGCGACCATGCACGACATCTTCGACGACCCGCCGAGCTTCGAGCTCCCCTATCCGCCCGGGCACGGGCCGGCGCCGGGCGCGCTCGGCGCACGGGTATCGGCGACCACGCAGTTCGACGGCTGGGGCTACGCGCACCTCTACGACGCGAAGACGAGCGAGCTGATCGACGACTTCGCGATCCCTGAGGGCGTCGACCCGCGGTACGCGACGGGGTTCGGCGACGTGTCGATCCACGAGGTCGCCACCGACCCCGAGACGAACCTCGCCTACAGCTCCTACTACGCGGGCGGCCTGCGGGTCCTGCGCTTCAGCCGCGCGGACGGCCTGGAGGAGGTCGGCCGGTTCATCGACGACGGAGGCAGCAACTTCTGGGGCGTCGAGCAGTTCACCGACAAGGACGGCAACCGGCTGATCGCAGGCTCCGATCGCGACTACGGCCTGTACATCGTCAAGTACACCGGGCCGGGGGCCGTGCTCGCCAAGCCACCGGCGCCCGCCCCGGCAGCGGGCTCCGCAGCGCCGACGGCGAGGGCCGTGCCGTCGTCGTTCTTCGGCTTCGGGTCGCTCAAGCGCCTGACGATCCGCCGCCGCCAGGCGAGCGTCACGATCTCCGTGCCCGGCCCGGGCAAGGCCGCGGCGAACCTCAAGGCGCGCATCGGCCGGCGGATGGTCCAGATCGCGAAGACGACCGGGACGGCGACGCGGAGCGGGAAGCTGCGGCTGACGTTCCGCCTTTCGCGGACCTCGGAGCGGTCGCTGCGCCGCACGCTGGCGCGGCGCCCGACGCGGCGCACCGGCGGCGTGCTGCGGGTGTCCTTCACCCGTACGGGCGGCGTGAAGCGCACCCGTGACAAGGCGCTGTCGATCGCGATGCGGCGCTGAGCAGCGCGACGGCCGGCCGGGCCCCGTCAGCGAGTCCGGCCGGCCGGCGGCCGCCTCACCGGCGCATCTCGATGCGCCGCGTGACCGTGCGCCGGTTGCCCGCCTCGTCGGCTGCGGTCAGCCGCAGCGCGGCCGTCACTGGCCGCCCGGACCGCAACCGCCGGGCGGCCGGCGTCCAGCGCGCGAACACGTAGGTTCGCCCGGCTCCGGCCAGCGACCACGAGCCGCGGGCGAGCACCACGCGCGCCCGTCCCAGACGCGCCCGGCGCGCGGCAGCGGGGTCGGCGGCGACGACCGCCTCGAGCGTGCAGGCCTCCGAGCATGACGCCGTCACGATCAGTGCCGTCCCGGCGTCCGCGAGCCGTTGTCGCCGGCCGACGACGACGGTCACGCTCGGAGCGGTGCGGTCCGCCGCCGCGGGCGGCATCTGCCCGTCCGGAGGGCCGGCACCGGCGCCCGTCGTGGGGCCGGCGATGAGCTCCTCGACGTCGCATGCGCTGCCGATCCGGTCCCCGTCGAGGTCGCCCTGGTCGGGGTTGTAGACGACGGGGCAGTTGTCGAACCCGTCGTCGTAGCGGTCGCCGTCGTCGTCGCGGTCGCACGCGTCGCCCTTGTCGTCACCGTCGAGATCGCGCTGGTCGGCGTTGGGCACCGTGATGCAGTTGTCGTCCTCGTCGTAGCGCCCGTCGGCGTCGGTGTCGACCGGCGGGCAGGCGTCGCCACGGCCGTCGCCGTCGCTGTCGGCCTGGTCGGGGTTGGAGACGATGCGGCAGTTGTCGGCGGTGTCCGGAAGGTTGTCGTTGTCGTCGTCGGGGTCGCAGGCGTCGCCCAGCGTGTCGCCGTCGGTGTTGAGCTGGCTGCCGTTCGGGACGGTGGGACAGTTGTCCACCTCGTCTCGCACCGTGTCGCCGTCGACGTCGCCCGGCTCGGGATGGGCGTATGCGGCAGCGCCGAGCCGCGCCGGAGCGGCCGCCACGAGCGCCGCTGCGACGCAGCCGAACGCGAGCACGGCCAAGACGACGGTGAATGCTCGACGCCGGCCCATCGCTGCCGATGATAGGAGCACGCGAGCCTCGTCAGCCCTGATCGAAACGCCGTGGCCTGGGATGCTCTGAGCCGTGACCTACGAGCCCGCCGCACACCGCTACGACGCGATGGCCTACCGCCGTTGCGGGCGCAGCGGCCTCCAGCTCCCGGCGATCTCGCTCGGGCTCTGGCACAACTTCGGTGAGGAGCAGCCGCTGGAGGAGCAGCGCGCGGTGCTGCGCCACGCCTTTGACCGCGGCATCACGCACTTCGACCTCGCGAACAACTACGGGCCGCCGCCGGGCGCGGCGGAGACGAACTTCGGCCGGATCATGCGCGAGGACCTGCGCCCGTACCGTGACGAGCTCGTCATCTCCACGAAGGCCGGCTACGACATGTGGCCCGGCCCGTACGGCGAGTGGGGGTCGCGCAAGTACCTGCTGGCGAGCCTCGACCAGAGCCTCGGGCGGATGGGCCTGGAGTACGTCGACATCTTCTACTCGCACCGCTTCGACCCGGAGACGCCGCTGGAGGAGACGATGGGCGCGCTGGACACCGCGGTGCGCCAGGGCAAGGCGCTGTATGCCGGGATCTCGTCGTACTCGGCCGCCCGCACCGAGGAGGCGGCGCTCATCCTGCGGGAGATGGGCACGCCGCTGCTCATCCACCAGCCGTCGTACTCGCTGCTGAACCGCTGGATCGAGGAGGAGCTCCTCGATGCGCTCGGGCAGGAGGGCATCGGTTGCATCGTCTTCTCCCCGCTCGCGCAGGGGATGCTCACCGACAAGTACCTCGACGGCATCCCGCCGCAGTCGCGAGCCGCCGAGGGGCGCTTCCTGACCGCCGACATGCTCGACTCCAAGACGCTCGCACACGTGCGAGCGCTCGACGAGCTGGCCCGCAGCCGCGGCCAGTCGCTCGCGCAGATGGCGATCGCCTGGACGCTGCGGGACCCGCGCGTGACGTCGTCGCTCGTCGGCGCACGCAGCGTCGCGCAGCTCGACGACACGCTCGGCGCGCTCGAGCGGCTGGAGTTCAGCGACGACGAGCTGGCCGAGATCGACCGCCACGCCGTCGAGGGTGGCATCAACCTCTGGAAGGCGTCGAGCGAGGCTTAGTACACCCGTCCGCAAGTTCTGCGGGTTTTCCGGGCGCCCGATCAACTCCGCTGAACTTCCGGCCGGGTGTACGTAGCGCGCGGGCGGTCAGCTGTCGCCGGCGTCGCGGGCGCGCTCACGATCCTCGCTGCGGCCGACGGCGTAGAACGCGCTGGAGATCACGAGGACGAACGCCGTCCCGCCAAGCGTGATCGCGACGGCCGTCCCGAAGTCGGACGTGGTCACGAGCGCCACGACGACGGCTAGGACGATGCAGGCGACCGTGGCGGCGAGCAGCGTGCGCATCAGGCCGCGGGCGGCAGCGGCGGCACCGGCTCGGGCCCGGCCGGATCCGGCCAGGGATCGGGCCCGGGGACGGGCGGCTCCGGATCGGGGATCGGCGGTGGGGCGGGGGTCTCTGCCGCGGGGGCGGTCATCGCTGATGTCCCTTCGGACGGGTCGGTATCGGCGTGCGTGCCCCGGTTGGCGGGAGGGCAAACCGCGAGCTGCGCAGACCATCGCGGGTCGCGGCGCGCGCGACAGCACGCGTCGAGTCGATCCGCTCGCGCGGCGCGTGGCGGCGGCGGGCAAACCGCGAGCTGCGCAGAGCATCGCCGGGTCGCGGCGCCTGCGACAGCACGCGTCGAGTCGATCCGCTCGCGCGGCACGTAGCGGCGGCGTAAGCTCGTCAGCGTGCAGGAGGGCGAGCACCGCGATCTCATGCTCGCGGCCATCGCGGCCGAGGGCCGGGCGCACGCCGCGCTGCTTGCCGGCGATCACGACGGTGCCCGGCGGGCGTACGCGGAGGCGGTCGACGCCTACCGCGCCTCGTGGAAGCTCGCGCCGCCGCGCAGCTACGGCCGGCTCGTCGGGTTGCTGAAGGCAGCGGTGCTCGGCGGCGCGGCGCAGCCCGCCGCCGACGAGGTGCGCGAGGCCCTGCGCGACGACCCCGACGCCGACGGCTCGCCGGTCGCCGCCTACGTGCGTGCCGTTGCCGCCCTCGTCGCGGGCGACGACGAGGAGGTCGCGGTGCGGGCGGCCACGATGGAGCCGCGCGGCGAGGCGTTCGAGCGCACGGCCGCGGCCATGCGGGCGCTGGCCGCCGGCGACTCGGAGGCCTATGCGGCGGCGCTCGCCGCGATCGAGGCCGACTTCGCCGCCCGCGCCGAGCACCTCACAGGGGTCGCGATCGCCGACACGGCGGTCATGCTCGAGCTCCTGGCCGCCGAGCGCGGGCTCGCCGCGCGGCCGGACAGTCCGCTCGTGCCTGCGCTCTGACGGTCTGGCGAGAGGGCCTCAGCGACGGCGTTTGGCGAGTTATTCGCGTGGAGCGGGAGAAACTCGCCATTCGGCAGGACGTGTGCCTTCGGTGACTCGCTCCGGTGCGCTGTAGACGTTGACGCGCCCGCCGCGCGCGAAGCCGGCGAGCGTCATGCCGCGGTCGGCCGCGAGCGCGACCGCCAGCGACGTCGGCGCGCCGACGCCGACGAGCACCGGCGCGCCGGCGACCGCCGCCTTCTGGACGAGCTCGAACGAGAGCCGGCCGCTGACGCAGAGGATCCGCTCGTGCAACGGGACGTGGCCGTCGAGCAGCGCGCGGCCGACGACCTTGTCCATCGCGTTGTGGCGACCGACGTCCTCGCGGACGATCAACGGCTCGCCCGCCGCCGTGAAGAGGCCCGTGGCGTGCATTCCCCCGGTGCGCGCGAAGGCAGGTTGGCGCAGGCGGTCGGGCAGCGCGGCGAGGAGGTCACGCGCGACGCGCGGGCCGGCCGGAAGCACCGGGGCGTGGACGGCGACCTCCTCGAGCGAGCCCCGGCCGCAGACCCCGCACGACGACGTCGTGTAGAAGCGCCGCGCGCCCGGGTCGCGCAGGAGCGGCCCGCGCACCTCGACGACGTTCGCTGCCAGGTCGTCGGTGAGCCCTGCCGGGCGCGGGCCGACGATGAGCCCCTCGCCGAACAGGAAGCCGAGCGCGAGCTCCTCGTCGTGGCCGGGCGTGCGCATCGTGACCGTGAGCGCGGCGCCGTCGACGCGGATCTCGAGCGGCTCCTCGACGGCGACCTCGTCGCGCTCGCCGTCGTGCAGCACGGCGGCTGTCATGCGGCCGGCGAGGGTGTCGCTGGGCTCGCTCACGCCACCCGCACCGTGTCGTCCGCGACGTCGACGAGATCGCCGCGCCGCAGCTGACGCCCGCGGCGGGTCTCGACCTCTCCGTTGACGCGCGCCATGCCATGCTGCACGAGCGCGCGCGCCTCCGCGCCGGAGTCCGCCAGGCCCGCGAGCTTCAGCAGCTGGCCGAGCCGGATCGTCTCCTCGCGGATCGGGACATCGCGCGGGGCTGGCATCTCGCCCTGCAGTCTCGCCGATCGCTTCCTGGAAAGCGTGCGCGCCGGAGGCCGTCGCCTAGACGCGCACGGCCGCCCGCAACCTCCCGAGACCCTCGACGATCTGGGCCGGCGCGTGCGTCGTGAACGACAGGCGCAAGGTACGCGGATCGGGGTCGACGGCGAAGAACGGCGCGCCGGGGACGAACGCGACGTCGTGGCGCAGGGCGCGGACGAGCAGCTCCGAGGCGTCCCAGCCGGGGGGTAGGCGTGCCCAGACGAACATCCCACCCGCGGGCCGGTTGAACGTCGAGCCCTCGGGCAGCGCCGCCGCGAGGCCGTCGAGAAGCGCGTCGCGGCGGCGGCGGTACTCGGCGCACAGGCGCTCGATGTGCTCGTCGATGTCGGCGGCCTGCAGCGAGGCGCGCGCGGCGAGCTGGTCGACGGTCGAGGTGTGCAGGTCCGCCGCCTGCTTGGCGATCGCGAGCGGGCGCAGGAGCGCCTGCGGTGCGCGCAGCCATCCGATCCGCAGTCCCGGCGCGAGCACCTTCGACAGCGAGGAGACCGTGACCGTCCGGTCATGCGCTCCGGGGTAGGCGGCGATCGGCCTCAGCGGCTCGCCGTCGTAGCGCAGCTCGCCGTAGGGATCGTCCTCGACGAGCCACAGGCCGTGCTCGGCCGCGATCTGCGCCAGGCGGCGGCGGCGCGCGTCGGGCAGCGTGCGGCCCGTCGGGTTCTGGAACGTCGGCACGAGGTAGAGGAACTTCGGCGCGTGCCGCGCGATGAGCCCCGGGAGCGCCTCGGGGTCGATGCCCTCCTCGTCGCAGCGAACCGGCACCAGCCGCGCACGCGCGAACGAAAAGCACTGCAGGGCGGCGAGGTAGGACGGGTTCTCGACGAGCACGGCGTCGCCGGGATCGAGGAGGACGTTGGCGACGAGCCCGAGCGCCTGCTGCGAGCCGGTCGTGACGAGCATCTCGTCGGCCTGGGCCTGCAGTCCGCGGCCGGCGAAACGGGCGGCCAGCAGCGCGCGCAACTGCGGGTCACCTTCGGTCGAGGAGTACTGCAGCGCGCGGGCGACGACCGTCGGCGCGAGCGCGGTCGCAAACGCCTGGGCGACCATCTCGGCCGGAAACAGCTCCGGCGCCGGCAACCCGCCCGCGAACGAGATGACCTCGGCGCGCTGCGTGAGCCTGAGGATGTCGCGCACCGGCGAGGACTGGACGTCGGCCAGGCGCGACGAGAGCGGAGGCAGCGGTTCGGGCACCGCGCCCATCATCGCGGGTACGTCCGTTGGCGGGAAGAACCCGCTCCGTGCTGCCTGTGCCCCGAACGGGGTGCTACCGTCTTCGGCATGGGCGGCGCCGCTGCCCGCGAGGTTCTTGTCTTCGAGTGCGCTTCAGGCGGTTCGGGTCAGTCGAATCTCCCCGAACTGTTTGCCTGGTCCTTCGCGATGCTTCGCAGCCAGGGTTAGGAGCAACTCCCCATGTCCTCGAAGTCCTTCGCCGATCTCGGCGTGTCTCGCGTGGTGGTCGATGCGCTCAGGGTGCGCGACATCATCGAGCCCTTCGCAATCCAGAACCTCGTCATCCCGGACGTTATCGCCGGCCACGACGTGCTCGCCAAGTCGCCGACCGGATCGGGCAAGACGCTCGCCTTCGCGGTGCCGATCGTCGAGCGCCTGCGGGCGGCCGAACGCAGTCCCGGCGCGCTCATCCTGGCCCCGACGCGCGAGCTCGCGCTGCAGATCGTCGACGACATGAGCGACCTCGCGCATACGCGTGCGCTGTCGGTCGCCGCGGTCTACGGCGGCGCCGGCATCGAGCGCCAGATCAAGCTTGCCCGCCGCGCCCACGTGCTCGTGGCCACGCCGGGCCGCCTGGAGGACCTCCTCCAGCGCCGCGCGGTCACGCTCGAGCACATCAGGATCCTCGTGCTCGACGAGGCCGACCGGATGCTCGACATGGGCTTTCGCCCGGCCGTCGACCGGATCGTCGCTCGCACGCCGCGCGCCGGCCGCCAGACGCTCTTCTTCTCGGCTACGCTGGAGGGGGAGGCGGGCAAGCTCGCCGGCGCCTACACGCGCGACGCGCGCCGCCACGAGTACGTGCCGCCGGTCGACCGCTCCCTGCCAGAGACCGAGCACCGCTTCATCAAGGTGCAGCACGAGGCCAAGGTCCAAGCGCTCGTGCACGAGCTGAGCGCCCGCGAGCGCGGGCTGACGATCGTCTTCGTGCGCACCAAGCGCGGCGCCGACCGGCTCGTCAAGCGGCTGGTCGCGCACAACGTGACCGCGCTCGCCATGCACGGCGACAAGAGCCAGTCCCAGCGCGAGAAGGCGCTCGCGCGCTTCGAGCGCGGCGAGGTCGACACGCTCGTGGCCACGGACGTCGCGGCGCGCGGCATCGACGTCCGCGACGTCACGCACGTCATCAACTACGACGCACCCGAGGACCGCGACGGCTACGTGCACCGCATCGGTCGCACGGGCCGCGCCGGGCGCGCGGGCATCGGCGTGACGTTCGTGCTCAGCGATCAGGCCCATGAGATGAGCATGATCGCCGGCGATCTCGGCCTGCACCGCGAGTTCTCGCTCAGCGGGATGTCATCGTCGACGCGCGGCACGGACGCACGGGCATCCAAGTCCCGCCCGCGCTCGCAGCGACCGCAGCGCCCTGGGCGCAGGGAGCGCCAGTCCGCGCGCAGGTAGCTGTCTGAGAGGACCACTCGTGCCGCCATTGTTCGAGCCCACCGACGGCGGCTTCGTCGCCGATCCGATAACGCGGGGGCCGTGGGACGAGCGGATGATGCACGGCGGGGCGCCGTCGGCCCTGCTCGCGCGCGAGATCGAGCGCATGCCGCCGGGCCATGACGACATGGTCGTCGCGCGGCTGACGGTGGAGTTCCTCGGTGGCGTCTCGATCGGTCCCGTCACGGTCCGAACCGCGGTCGTCAAACCCGGCCGGCGCTTCCAGCTCGTCGAGGCTACGCTCGACGCCGGCGGTCGCCAGGCCTGCATGGCGCGTGCGGTGCGCCTGCGGCGGGGGGTGATCCCTGCTGCGGCGGCGACGCCCCGTCGCGGCTCGGAGCCGCTGCCCCCGCCCGGAGACGGGACCGCGCTGCCGCAGTTCGTCGTCCGCGAGGACGGCACGTTCTATCCCGATGCATGCGAGATCCGCCACGTCGGCGGCGAGCTCGGCTCGGGCGCCGTCGCGGCCTGGATTCGCCTGCGCGGCGAGCTGGTACCCGGCGAGTCGCCATCGCCGCTGGCTCGCGTCGCCGCCGCGGCGGACTTCGCCAACGGCCTGAGCTGGATCGTCCCGTTCGACGAGTGGCTGTTCGTCAACACCGACCTGACGATCCACCTGCACC
>JBPCJA010000164.1:0-8873 GCA_051005755.1 Solirubrobacteraceae bacterium | reverse complement strand
CCAAGCCCGCCCGCGCCCGACCCCGCCACGGCGGAGGCCGGCACGGCCACGCCGGACACCGGCGGCGCCGTCGCGCGTCCGTAGTCAGGCGATGCGATCGCCGGGCTGTGACCCGGCGTCGGGCTCGAGCAGCAGCACCGGGTGGTCGTCGGCGACCGCGCCGAGCACGAGCACCTCCGAACGCACCGGACCGATCTGGCGCGGGGGGAAGTTCACGACCGCGACGACGAGCCGGCCCGCGAGCTCCTCGCGCGCGTAGTTCGTGATCTGCCCCGACGAGCTCTTCTCGCCCAGCTCGGGACCGAAGTCGATCCGCAGCTTCCACGCAGGCCGGCGCGCCTGCGGAAAGTCCTCGACGGCGACGATCCGCCCGACGCGCATGTCCACCTTCGCGAAGTCGTCGTACTCGATCACGAGCTCCCGCCCTTGCGGTCCGCGCCGAAGCGCAACGATCGCAGCGGCGTCTTCAACACGCCGTGGTTGCCGATCTCGTCGGCATTCGGCGTGCCGGCCGCCGGCGTCGACTCGAGCTCGACGGTGACGCCGCGGCGCTGCCCGTCGGGCACCTCCTCGACGAGCAGCAGGTGGCGACCGTAGATCGTGCGCCGGCCGCGCTTGGAGCGGAAGGTCACCTCGTAGCCGATCCCGTTGTTGATCCGCGCGCGGCCCTCGCCGACGAACTCAAAGCCGTCGTAGCGCCGGCGCAGCCGGTCGATGTAGCCGTTGGCGTAGACCGGCAGCATCCCGCCGACGGCGCCCCGGTAGGGCGGCAGCGCGAGCGAGCGGACGACGTAGGAGTCCAGGAACAGGCCGCCGCGCTCGTGCTCGAGAGCGACGAGCGAGCCCGCCAGCGGCACCCGCTCCAACTGCGGCCCATAGACGAAGTTGAACGTCACCGGCTTGTGCTCGAGGACGAACGTCTCGTCGGGGCGGGCGCTCAGTCCGATGACGACGACGGCCGCGACGAGCAGCGCGGCGAGCATGGCCGCACCGGCGCGCACCGCAAGCGACCGCGGCGCGAGCATCTCGACGAGCGTGGGCCCGTACTGCGGCTTGACCGCGGACACCGCGCCATTCTGACGCCCTCCGCGGCCGGACGACCCCGCCGGCCGCCGCGCTGAAAGACCGCGCCCGGCCGTTGGCGCGCGGCCGGCCGGGCGACCAGGGGCCTAGGGCGCCTCGCCGATCGAGAACATCGTCTCGAGATCGTGGCGCGAGAACGCCTCGAAGGCGACCATGGTGTGGGTGCGCGCGACGCCGTGCATCGTCGAGATGTGGCCGGTGACGACGTCGGCGAGATCCTCGTGGCGGCGAACGTGGACGATGCAGACGAAGTCCCACTCGCCGGTGACGGAGTAGGCCTCGCGCACCCCGTCGACCTCCGCCAGCGCGCCTCCGAGCGTGGACATCACGTCGCGCTCAGCCTCGACGAGCACGATGGCATGCGTCATCTCGGGTCCTCCTCGTCTTCGTTGCCGCGGCGCCGCGCGGAGAGCTCCCGCGCAAGCTCGAAGCCGACCGACACCCCGACGAGCATGCCCAGGCGCGTCTCCTCCTCGACGAGCGTCTGGATCGCCCGCGCGCGCTCCGAGGGATCCTCGGTCTCGGCCGCCTGCGCGAGCTGCGCCTCGTGGGCCTGGTCGAACCAGCCACCCTGCTCCAGCGCCGCGCCGATCACGCGCTGCAGGCTGGGGGCCGCGTGGGTGACGATCTCCTGCGCGTGCCCGAAGCGGTCGGGATCCGAGAGCGCGCTGACGGCCGCATCGACCTCCTCCGCGGTATAGGTGTCCCGTGTCATCGACGTGCGGGTCTCAGGCCGGCGAGCGCGAGGCCGGCCAGCGCGCCGATGCCGCCGCCGATGAAGCCCGCCAGCGCGCTGCCCTGCGAAAGAAGCGGCACGAGCAGCAGCACGGCCGCGATGACGGCCACGCCGAGGAGGTCCGCGTCGTCGTCGCCACCGCTGCGGCGGCGCTCGAGCAGGACAGGCACGAGCCACGCACAGAGGATCCCGAGGGCCGCACCGTGCGTGCCGAAGACGACCGCTCCGGGATCCAGCGCCGTCGCCGCCGCGAGCGCGCCCGGGCCGCAGAGCAAAAACAGCGCGATGACGACGAGTGCTCCGTGGCGACGCTCGACGAGCCATCCGAACAGGCCGAGCCCCACGACGGCGGCGAACTGCGCGGCCGTTCCGTCGTTGAGCAGCGACGCGGTGGCAAAGCGCCAGGGATCGCCGGAGAGCGCGGTCAGGGCGAGGTCGGCGCGGACGAAGAACGCAAGCGACAGCCAGAGTCCGAACGACAGGGCGACTAGGACGATCGTGGCCCACGGGCGGCCGTGCTCGTCGCCGCGGATGCCCGGAATCTCGCCGGCGCGCAGCCGGCCGAGGCGCAGTGACTCGGCTGCCGTGGACTTCGCGCGGGGGCGGCTGCGGCCACGGACGCGGACGCGGGGCGTGCGCTTCGCCGGCGGGGCCGGAGCGTCGGGGCGCTCGATCTTCGGGGCGCGCTTGCGCAGCCGCGTCCCGCAATACGGGCACTCGGTGATGTACGGGCTGACCTCTGCCTGGCAGTTCTTGCACACGACGAAGAGGTCGGGAGCGGACATATTCCGATTCTAGGGACCCAGCCGAAGGACCCACCCGAAAAGAACGTCGTTATGACGCCGTGGCCGCGATGATCTCGGCCATGACCTCGCTGAGGTCGTTGTTGGCCTCGTAGACGACGATCTGGCGCGAGGCCCCGTTGCCGCGCTCGAGCAGGTCCCGTATGCCGTCGAGGGCGGGCTCTGAGTCGAGCTGCTGGGCGTGCGGGGTCAGGCGGTCGAGCAGGCGGCGGGTGAGCGCCTTCGTCCCGACACGCTCGCTCGAAGGCAGGTCGACGATCTCGCCTTCGAGGCCGTGGCGCGCCGCGAGCCACTTGTTCTCGTCGAGCATCTGCCACGGATACTCGGCGAGCTTCTCGCCGGCGTCGTAGTGCTCGGCGAGCTCGTGGACCATCGCCTGGATGAGCGCCGTCAGCGCGACGGTGTGCTCCAGGCGCGTCTGCGAGTCGCAGACGCGGATCTCGACCGTGCCGAGGTTCGGGTGCGGGCGCACGTCGTACCAGAGGTACGTGTAGTCCTCCATGACGCAGCTTGACACCATGAACGCGACCTGGCGCTCCCAGTCCTCCCAATCCCTGTAGGCGGGCGGCATGCCGACGCGCGGGAAGGCGCGGAAGATCGGCGTGCGCGTCGACAGCAGGCCGGTGCGACCGCCGCGCCAGAACGGAGAGTTGGCGCTCAGCGCGAGCAGCACCGGGACGTGCACGCGCATCCCGTTGGCGACGTGGATGGCCTTCTCGGGATCGTCGATGCCGACGTGGACGTGCATCCCGAAGATGAGCTCCTGACGGGCGACGAAGCGCAGCGCCGAGATGAGGTCGCGGTAGCGCGGGCGGGCGACGATCCGCTGGTCCTCCCACATCGCGAACGGGTGCGTGCCCGCCGAGCCGATGCTGAGGCCGCGCCCGGCCGCGGTCTCGCGCACCTGGTGGCGCAATGCACGCAGCTGCCCTGAGGCCTCGATGGTCGTGGCGCATGGCTTCGTCGCGATCTCGAGCACGGACTCCATGAGCTCCGGCTTGATCTCCCCGCTGTCGCCCCCGGAGTTCGTCGCGCCGCTGTCCTCGAGCAGGGCCTCGATCGCGTTGACGAGCGCGAAGCTCTCGGCGTCGACGATCATCATCTCCTCCTCGACGCCGACCGTGAAGCTCGGCCCGGTGAAGTTGTGGCGCATCGCGGCGGAGCGTACCCGCAGGGGCCCCGCGACCACGTGCGCGCAAGGCGTTGCAATCCTGCGCGGGCCAGCGGTCCCGTGGGTACGCTGCGCCTCAGACGCCAAGACGACCGAAGGGGAATGGACCGTGGCGATCGCAGGACTTAGCACCACCCGCTTGGAAGAGCTCCTCGGAGACGACGCCGATGATCTGCTGAACCACCGCTGCGAGACGATCTCGGCCGAGGACCTCCACCTCCCCGGCCCGGACTTCGTCGACCGAGTGCTCGTCGGGTCCGACCGCTCGACGAACGTCCTGCGCAACCTCCAGTGGCTCCTGCGCTCGGGCCGGCTGACGGGTACGGGCTACGTGAGCATCCTGCCGATCGACCAGGGGATCGAGCACTCGGCGGCGGCGAGCTTCGCGCCCAACCCGGTCTACTTCGACCCGAACAACCTCGTGCGGCTGGCGATCGAGGGCGGCTGCAACGCGATCGCCTCGACGATCGGTGCGCTGGGCTCCGTCAGCCGGACGTATGCACACCGCTTTCCGTTCATCGTCAAGCTCAACCACAACGAGCTGCTGACGTACCCCAACGCCTACGACCAGATCATGTTCGCCTCCGTGCGGCGCGCGCACGAGCTGGGCGCGGCGGGGGTCGGGGCGACGATCTACTTCGGCTCGCCGGAGTCGCGACGCCAGATCGTCGAGGTCGCCGAGGCCTTCGAGGACGCCCACCGGCGCGGCATGTTCACGGTGCTGTGGTGCTACCTGCGCAGCTCGTCCTTCACGATCGACGGCACCGACTACCACGTCGCCGCCGACCTCACCGGCCAGGCCAACCACCTCGGCGTGACGCTCGAGGCCGACATCATCAAGCAGAAGCTGCCCGAGACCAACCGCGGTTTCGCCGCCGTCAGCGCCCTCGACGGCTCCTACGGCAAGACCCACAAGCTCGTCTACGAGCGCCTGACGACCGACCACCCGATCGACCTCACGCGCTACCAACTCGCCAACTGCCACATGGGCCGCTCGCCGCTCATCAACTCCGGCGGCGCGTCGTCGGGCGAGAGCGACCTCGCCGAGGCCGTCCGCACCGCGGTCGTCAACAAGCGCGCCGGCGGCATGGGGCTCATCTCCGGGCGCAAGGCCTTCCAGCGCCCGCTCGACGAGGGCGTCGAGCTCCTGCAGGCAATCCAGGACGTCTACCTCTCGCCGGACGTCGCGATCGCGTAAATCGACGGCGGTGCACCGCGGTGGCGACTTCCTCAGGCCTGACCCGAAGAAGTCGCCAATCGACGGTTCGTTCGCCAGCAGTGGGCCGGCCGTGGCCCAACTGCGCCATGACCGCGCCGCCTTCGTGCGCTAACTGCAACGCCACGTTCATGCCGCCTGGCCCCGCCGTAGCGTGGCGGTATGCCACGCGGAATCGTCATCGCGCTGCTGCTCCTGGTCGCCGCCGGCGCCAGCGCCGGCTCGTCCGGCCTAGGGGGGCTCTTCGCCGGCGGGGAGCGCGGCGGCACCGCGGCCGGCGAGGGGCGCGTCGTGAAGGTCGTCGACGGCGACACGATCCATGTGCTCGTCGGCGGACGGCGCGAGAAGGTCCGCTACATCGGCGTCGACACCCCGGAGACGAAGCACCCGACGAAGGGCGTGCAGTGCTACGGCAAGGCCGCCGCGGCGTTCAACGAACGCCTCGTCGGCGGCGAGCGCGTGCGGCTCGTGCGCGACGTCGAGCAGCGCGACCGCTACGGACGCCTGCTGGCGTACGTCTACCGCGTGCGCGACGGGCTCTTCGTCAACGCCGAGCTGGCCCGGCTGGGCTACGCCCAGCCGCTGTCGATCGCGCCCGACGTGCGCCATGCGGCGCGCTTCGCGGCGCTCGCGCGCGAGGCCCGCAACGCAGGTCGCGGGCTGTGGTCGGAGTGTTGAAGAACTGCTTTTTGGGCTAGGCTGCATGGTGGATGGCAACCAAGATGCGCCAGTCGCTCGCCGAGTTCGAGCGGGCTTTCGTCGAGGAGACCTACGAAGACCGGGTCCGCCGGGAGTCGTTGCGCCGCAAGGCGGTGCTGCGCTCGCGCCAGCGCAACCTCGAGCGCGTGCACAAGCGCGGAACCGCCCGCTTCATCGTGCTCGTGCTCATGCTCATCGCGACGGCGGTCGTCGTCACCATCGCGATGTTCCAGACGCTCTACATCGTCATGGGGTAGCGGACCGGGCACCCCGCGCCGCCGCCCCGCTTCGCGACAGACCTACGGCCACGCACTCGCCGTCGCTGCGAGGGCCGTGTGTCAGGGACCGCTTACGTGCTCAGCTTGCGCAGTGCCGCCTCGACGTCACCGCCGGCCGTGACCTGCCCGCGCTCAGCCTGGATCTCCAGGTAGACCTCCTTGCGGAACACCGGGATGTCCCGTGGAGCCTGGATGCCAATCCGGACCTTCTCGCCCATGATGGACAGCACCGAGATCTCGATGTCATCTCCGATCATGATGCTCTGATTGGACTTACGTGTCAGGACCAGCATGAATGTGGCCACCCCCTCTGTCGCCGCATCAACTCAAGCAGGTTCCCTGTGCAAAGGCAACCGCTCCTGGGACCGCTGCAACATGTGCGACCGCGCGGGCGGGATCGCCGCGCTCGGTCTTGTAAGGTCTGGCCGCCATGGCACGCCGCTCTTTGCGCCCCCATCTCAACCAGATCCGCGGCTGGGTCCGTCAAGGACGGACCGACGCGTGGATCGCCCACCAGCTCGAGGCGACGGTCCAGCAGATCGAAACCTTCAAGCGTGACAACGACCTCCTCGCCGCCGAGGCCGAAAACGGTGAGGCGCCCGGCGGGGATTTCGACGGCGAGATCGACCTCCGCGCCGAGGACGACGCACTGGTCGCCGCCGAGCTCGCGGCAGCCGAGGCGCGCAGGGCCGAGGAGGAGGCCGCCGAGGCCGCTCGCAAGGCCGATGAGGAGGCGTGCCGGGCCGAGGCGGGCGAGGACGACGACGAGGCTCCCACGAAGGCCGCTCCCCGCCGCCGCGGCCGCCGGGGCGGACGCGGTCGCGCCGGTGCGCGCTCGGCGACGGACGTCCTCGAGGGCACCTTCGACCACGGCGAGGAGGGCTACGGCCTGTGGCTCGATCCCGCCGTCACCGACAACCCGGTCTATGCCGAGCACTGGGCCGGCCACCGACCCGTCGAGGTCACGATCGGGGAGGACCAGATCGTCATCCGCCGCAGCGGCGCGGACGGCGACGACTGACGCGGGCGCGCACGAGCTCATCAGAGCTCGGTCCGCCGCCCGCCGGCGAAGTCGCGGGCGTCGCGCAGGTAGCGTAGGAACGCGGCGTCGGCGACGGTGCGCGCATCCCAGGCCCACGGCTCGTCAGGCGCGACCGTCGCCGCGAGATCGGTGCACCAGTCGGTGCCGCGCGCGTAGAGGTCGGCAAGCTCCTCCGTCGTGAACGTGCCCCCCAGCCGGCGACGCAGCTCCGCCTCGATGCTCTCGACGACGGCCTCGAGCGCCCGGCGGTGCTCGGGCGGGGCGCCGGCCATTCGCCGCTCGCCCTCGCGCCACTGCAACAGCGCTGTCTCGAAGCTCGTCGTCGCCACGGACGGCTGAGGCTACCCGCCGATCCGCAGCGTCTAGTACACCCATCCGCAAGTTCTGCGGGTTTTCCGGGCGCCCGATCCGTGCCTGACGGCCGGGCATCCCGGAAAACTCCCCAGAACTTCCGGCCGGGTGTACTAGCGCTTGTCTCGAGGAAGGCCGCGGATGACGTAGGCGCGCTCGTCCCGGCGGACCATGCCCAGGCGCCGCGCCTCGGTCTCGATGCTGCGGGAGCTGCGCAGCGCACGCTGACGCCGCACGAGCGCATCGTGCTCGCGCTGAAGCTCGGCGACCTCGGCGCGCTTCGTCTTGGCCTCCTGCCACGTCGCCAGATATGTGCGGAGAGGGTTGATGTAGAGGTAGATCAGCAGCAGGCCGACGAAGAGCAGCGCGATGCGCCCGACCCGGTCCCAGCGCACGCGCGGAGCAAAGTCGGTCATGGCGGTTGCGTTCGGCCCCCGTGCGCCGACTCCTGCCGCCGCCCGTCAGGCGCGCAACACGCTGCGCCCCGGATACTCCGCCGCGGCGCCCAGCGCCTCCTCGATGCGCAGGAGCTGGTTGTACTTCGCCACGCGGTCCGAGCGCGACGGCGCGCCGGTCTTGATCTGCCCGCAGCCCGTCGCCACCGCGAGATCGGCGATCGTCGTGTCCTCCGTCTCACCCGAGCGGTGCGACATGACGGCCGTATAGCCGGCCTCGCGCGCCATGTCGATCGCGGCCAGCGTCTCGGTCAGCGTGCCGATCTGGTTGACCTTGATCAGGATCGAGTTGGCGACGCCGGAGCCGATGCCGCGCTCGAGGCGCTCCGTGTTGGTGACGAACAGGTCGTCGCCGACGAGCTGGATGCGCTCGCCGATGCGCTCGGTGAGCGCCTTCCAGCCCTCCCAGTCCTCCTCGTCCATGCCGTCCTCGATCGAGAGGATCGGGTAGCGGCCCGAGAGGTCGGCCCAGTAGTCGGCCATCTCCTCGCTCGAGAGGTCGCGGCCCTCGTGCTCGAGCCGGTACACCCCGTCGGCGAAGATCTCGCTCGTCGCCGGGTCGAGCGCGATGGCGACGTCCTCGCCCGGCGTGTAGCCGGCCGCCTCGACGCCCTCGATCAGCGCCTGCAGCGCCGCTTCGTTGGACTCCAGGTCGGGCGCGAAGCCGCCCTCGTCGCCGACCGCCGTGCCGAGCCCGCGCTTGCCGAGCGTCTGCTTGAGCGCGTGGAAGACCTCCGCGCCGGTCCGCAGCCCCTCCGCGAAGGAGCTCGCGCCGACCGGCACGATCATGAACTCCTGGAAGTCGACCGAGTTGTCGGCGTGGGCGCCGCCGTTGAGGACGTTCATCATCGGCACCGGCAGCACGTGCGCGGCCTCGCCGCCGAGGTAGCGCCACAGCGGCATGTGCTCCTCGGCCGCGGCGGCGCGCGCGGCGGCGAGCGAGGCGCCGAGGATGGCGTTGGGGCCCAGGCGCGGCTTGTTCGGCGTGTCGTCAAGCTCTATCAGCCGGCGGTCGCGCACGCTCTGGTCAAGCCCGCCC
>JBPCJA010000163.1:0-9525 GCA_051005755.1 Solirubrobacteraceae bacterium | reverse complement strand
CCACCGTCTCGCGGCGCCAGAGGCCACCCGCGATGCTCGACGGGCTGGCGCCCGCCTGCGCTCGCGCGCGGCCTCTGGCATCCACGATCTGGCACCCAAACCCTCGCACTTATTCATTCGCGAGCCCTTATGCACGCATGGAGAGCGCCCGCCGCGGACGGCGCACGCGCGCGATCGCCCGCTCGCGCAGCGACCGCGCGGGCGCTTCGTCCTCCAGGCGGCGCGCGCGGACGCGCAGCAGGTCGACGAGCTCGGCGGTGGGGAAGAACGGGTCGGCGGCGACGCTGCCATCGCGAAGGTCGAGCGCGGCGCGCGCGATCCCGTCGACCTCGGCGATGAGCGCCGGGCCGGTGAGCTGCCGGCGGCTGTCCAGGATCGCGAGGTCGGCCAGGACGCAGATGTCCGCGTCGGTGGCGTGGCGGATGGCGATGGCGCTGGTGGCGACGGTCATGGCGGCGGGCTCCTCTCGGTCCTTCGGCGCCTTCGACTCTCCCAGGGCGAGCCCATGAGCACAAATGACAATCCCAGGGGTAAGCGATAAGGTGAGCTAATGCTCGACGTGAAGCGGTTGCGCGTCCTACGAGAGGTCGCGACACGAGGATCGTTCTCCGCCGCCGCGGAGGCGCTCGCCTACACGCAGTCGGCCGTCTCCCAGCAGATCGCCGCGCTCGAGCGCGAGGCGGGCACGGTCCTCGTCGATCGTAACGCGCGCGGCGTGCGCCTGACGGACGCCGGCCGCGTACTCGTGCGTCACGCCGACGTCATCCTCGCGCGGCTCGCCGACGCCGAGGCCGAGCTGGAGGCGATCGCGGGCGTGCGCGGTGGCCGGCTCCGGCTCGTGTCGTTCCCGACGGCCGGGGCGACGATCGCGCCGCGCGCGATCGGGCGCTTCCGCGAGCGCTATCCCGGCGTCGAGTTGACGCTCGAGCCGCGCGAGCCACCCGAGGCCCTGGAGTGCCTGAAGGCCGGCGCCTGCGACATCGCGCTGACGGTCGAGGCGGGATTCGAGCCGATCGAGGACACGGCGATCGACCGCCATCACCTGCTCGACGATCCGATGTACGTCTGCCTGCCCGCCGGCCACCGCGTCGCGGGCAAGCGCAGGCTCACGCTCGCCGACCTCGCCGAGGAGGCCTGGATCATGGGCGTCACCGGCCGCTGCCCCGATGGCCTCATCCTCGAGCGTGCCTGCCAGGCCGCCGGGTTCGAGCCGCGGGTGGCCTTCCAGTCCGACGACTACGTCGCCATCCAGGGCTTCGTCGCCGCGGGCGTCGGCGTCTGCCTCATCCCCGACCTCGCGCTCGTGGCCGTCCGCGACGACGTCGTCATCCGGCCGCTGCAGGGACGGCCGCCCATGCGCCACGTCATCGCCGCGACGCTCGCGGGCGGCTTCGTCTCACCCGCCGGCGCCGCGATGCTCGCGATCCTCGCCGAGGTGGGCGCCGAGTTCGAGGCGACCAACCGCTCGCTCGCGCTGGCAAGTTGAGCCGAGCCTGAGCGGTCGCCGCGAACTCCCCAGCGGGAGCGGATCCGGCGGAGGGACCGCCCGCCCTACAACCAGTGATCCAGGACGCCAGCTGGGCCGTCGCCCGCGCCCGTCAGTGCTCGCAGCAGTCGTCGTTGCACGGCGCCGGGGCAGCGCCGTCCAGGGCCGGTGGCGCGACGATGCAGCAGCCCTCGCCGCGCCACGCTTCCCGTCCTTCCTTGATAGCCAGGCCGGCGATCAGCAGTCCGACGATCGGGTCAAGCCACCACGCGCCGAGTGTGGCGTTGCCCAGTAGACCGAGTAGCAGAGCGCCGGCCAGGTAAGCGCACAGCATGTTCTGGCGCCCTTCGCCCTTGGTCGCCGCCGACCCGAGGCGGTCGGCCAAGCGCTGCTTGGCGATGCCGAGGTAGGGCATCACGACGAGGCTTGAGGCGCTGAGGGCGATGCCCAGCCAGCTGACGTCGGCGTGCACGCCGCCGATCAGCGCCCTGATCGACTCCACGCCGACGTAGGGCGCCAGGACGAAGAACTGGATCGCGACGAGCTTCTGCGCGCGTGTCTCGGCGGCGGCGCTGAAGATGCGATGCCCGGTGAAGCGCCAAACGATGATGGCGCTGGCAAAGCCCTCGATCGCCGAGTCAAGCCCGAAGCCGATCAGCGCGACCGAGCCCGCGAGCACGCCGGCGAGAATCGCGACCGTGCCCTCCAACGTCATGTAGCCCAGGCTCAGCCACGACAACCGCCGCACGCGAGCGGCCAGGTAGCGGCGATCGTCCTCGCCCAGCCGCAGAGCGGGCACGGCTGCGCCGGTGAGCGGCAGCGCCGGCGTGCTCATGCACGCACCTGCAGCGCCAGGACGGCATCGAGCAGGGCGCGGCCCGCGTCGGTCAGGGCGTAGAGGACCATCTTTCCGTCGCGCCGCGAGCCAACGAGGCCGGCCGCGCGCAACGCGCGCGCGTGGTGGGAGACGAGCTTGTCGGAGCGCTCGCACACCCACGCCAGATCACACACGCACAGCTCGCCGCCGGCTCGCAACGCGACCGCGATCGCCAGGCGTGTGGGGTCACTCAGAGCTTTGGCGCGGTCCGCCGCCCCAACAAGGACTGCGGTCGGGGGTTGCGCATGCCGTATTCGCTCGGCCAGCGGGAGGTCCAGGCACAACAGTTCGCAGGTGTCGGGCTCACTCATGAGCTCATCCTAACTTTCATGCGATCGTTAGCACGAGAGGCCGCGGCGACCCACCTGTACAGCGCGCCAGGGTTGCCCTCTGGGCCGACGAGCTTGACCGCGCTCTTGGAGCTCATCTTCGTCAGGTCCTTCGCGATGCCCGAGAGCGCCTGGGCGACCATGACATAGGCGATCACGAGCCAAGACTCGGGGACCACGGCGAGCATGCCGATCGCGACGATCTGCGTGCTCAGCCCAATGACGAGCGTCGATTTCAGCCCGAGGCGCGCGGCCAGGAACCCGCCGACGAGGTTCGTGACGATCCCGAAGATCTCGTAGAACAGAAACAGCGACGCGACCGTGAACGGGCTGTCGCCGCGATCGTAGAAGTAGAAGAGCACGAGCACCCGAATCGCTCCGTCGGCGAGCGTGTCGGCCCAGTACGCACCCGTCACGAGCGCGTAGTTGCGCAGGTCGCCGGCTCGTGTCGTCCTGGTGCTGGCGGCGCTCAACCGCGTGCTCCTCAGGCGTTGACGCCGACCTCGGCCGCGGGGAGCCTCAGCGCGATCGTGCGCGCGAACTCGACGAGGCGGTTGGCATAGCCCCCACATTGAGCTCGGGAAGGATCAGGCCGATCGCGGTCGCCGTGCAGCTCGTTGATGTGCACGAACGAAAGCTCCGGTCGGCCCCAGGCGGCGCGTAGCGCCAGGCGCCCCATCCGCCCGAACCCGTTGATCGCGATTCGCGTGGCGCTCTGATTGCTCACGCGGTCTCCGGGCTCTCGTGCGGATGCACTGCGGCGATCGGGTGGCGATCGACGTCGGCTGTCCCGAACCATCGGCGTCCGAGCCACAGCGCGACGTAGACCAGGCCGACCAGGACGGGCACCTCGATCAGCGGTCCGACGACGCCGGCCAGCGCCTGCCCGGAGGTGGCGCCGAACACGCCGACGCAGACCGCGATCGCCAACTCGAAGTTGTTCGATGCCGCGGTGAACGCGAGCGTCGCCGTTCGCGCGTACCCGAGCCCAAGCGCCCGTCCGAGCCAGAAGCTGACGGCGAACATCACGAGGAAGTAGACGAGCAGCGGGACCGCGATCAGCACGACATCCAACGGCTCAGAGGTGATCGCGTCGCCCTGGATCGCGAACAGCATCACGATCGTGAACAGCAGCCCGTACAACGCGATTGGGCCGATCCGCGGCAAGAACCGGTTGCGGTACCACGCCTCGCCGCGGCGCTTGAGGCCGACGCGGCGCGTCAGGTAGCCGGCCGCGAGTGGGATCCCGAGGAAGATCAGGACGGTTCGGGCGACCTCCCACAGCGAGACCTCAAGGCCCTGCGTGTCCAGACCCAGCAGACTCGGCAGGCCGGTGAGATACAGCCAGCCCAGCAGCGAGAACGCGACGATCTGAAACAGCGAGTTGATCGCCACCAGCAGCGCGGTCGCCTCGTTGTCGTCCTTCGCGAGGTCTGACCAGATCAGCACCATCGCGATGCAGCGCGCGAGGCCGACGATGATCAGGCCGGTGCGGTACTCCGGGTGATCTGCCAGAAACAGCCACGCCAGTGCGAACATCAACAGCGGGCCTACGACCCAGTTCAAGATGATCGACGCGCCGATCATCCGCCGCTCGCCCGTCACCCGGCCGAGCTCCTCGTAGCGGACCTTGGCGAGGACCGGATACATCATCAGCAACAGGCCGAGCGCGATCGGCAACGACACCGTGCCGACCCGAAGCGAGTCCAGCGCGTCGTCGAAACCGGGCACGAACGACCCGAGCGCGAGGCCCGCGGCCATCGCGAGCGCGATCCACAGCGGGAGGAAGCGATCAAGCGTCGAGAGTCGCCCGACCACGCCCGTCTCCGCGACGCCTGCTGTTGAGGAGGCGCTCACGCGGGGATGCCGGTGCGGGTGCAGAGGCGCACGAGACTTGACAGCGGAAGCTGGTCGAGCCCAGCGGTCACAGGCAACAGCTACACCAGAGCGGGTTCGCAGACGTCGGCGCGCAAGCACGCCCGCGCCCGACGCTCGGCGAGCATCAGGACGAAGCTGCGCACCGGTGCGTCGATGTAGTCAGCGAGGATCAGATCGGTGCACCCCCGGATCTCCTCGGGAGTGCGCGATCGGTCGAACTCTGCGGCCAGGCGCGGCAGCAGCATCGCGAGGCGCAGTTGATGCGCCGTGCGATCTGAGCGAATCGCATCAAGTCGCGTGTCGATCAGCTCGCGCACGCGCTGCTCGATCTCGTCGCGGATCTCACGGACGCGCTCGATCGGCTCGTCGGCCGGATCGAGCACATCCCACGCCTCAACGGTCGTCGGCACATACGGGCAGGCGTCACCGCAGCCCATCGTCACCGCCCAGTCGGCATGCAGCTGCATCTCGACCAGCAGCCTTCTCGGCCGGCGCCCTGAGAGGTCGATGCCGACCTCGCTCATGGCCTGCACGACACCGGGCCACAGCTCTCGCGCAGGACTGGAGCCCGCCGACTCGGCACGCACGTCGGGCGGCGCGTCGCGCTCGAAGAACGCCTGCGCCATCTGCGAGCGCCCCGCGTTGTGGTTGCAGACAAACAGCACGTACTTCATCGCCACCTCGCTCGCCGGTTGGTCAGTCCGGTCCGATCAGCCCGGGTCCGTTACGCCGGTGGTCAGCCAGAGCCGTAGCGTATCCATTGACAGACATGCACTAAATCGATATATGTAGATCGATGAGCGTCGATATGCAGCTGACTCCGAAGATCAAGCGTGCGGCAGGTGAGCGCTGCTGCGAACCCGTCGTCTATCCCGACGTCGACCGCAAACACGCCGAGCGCATGGCACACGTGGCCAAAGCGCTCGGCGACCCGATCCGACTGCAGCTCGTCGACGTCCTGCGAAAGCACGCCGGCAAGGTCTGCGTCTGCGAGCTCGTGCCGCTCTTCGACATCTCCCAGCCGACCCTGTCGCACCACCTCAAGAAGCTGCGCGAAGCCGGCATCGTCGACTCCGAGCGCCAGGGCCTGTGGGCCTACTACTACGTGATCCCCGACGCACTGCACGAGCTGTCCGCATGGCTGGGTGGCTGAAGCGGCGGCGTGATCAGCTCACGCCCGCGGACACGGGCGCGGACTTCGTCGACGCCTGCTGTCACCGCGTCGGCGGCGTGCTGCGCGCCGGACCGCCAACGACCCGTGACCACGATTGGAGGAAGCGATGAGCAACCAGATGCTGCGAGCTGCCGATGAGCTCCGCGAGAGGGTGCGCGAGCGCTATGCGGCCGCTGCCCGCGCCGCTGCCGAGGGCAGCAACACAACGCGTTGCTGCGGACCCCAGACCAGCGTCACCGACGCGAGCAGCACGACAACGTGCGGGTGCGGACCCGCGGTCAGCGTCACCGACGAGGGGGGAGAGATCGTATTCGGCGGCGCGCTCTACGTCGACGCCGACACCGAGGGCGCCCCCACGACGGCCGTCGAGGCTTCCCTCGGCTGTGGCGTCCCGACCGCCGTCGCCGACCTGCACGAAGGCGAAACGGTGCTCGACCTCGGCTCCGGCGCCGGCGCAGACGTCCTCATCTCCGCCAAGCGCGTCGGACCAACCGGCAAGGCGATCGGCCTGGACATGACCGACGAAATGCTCAACCTCGCGCGCGCCAACGCCGCCGCCGCAGGCATCCAGAACGTCGAGTTCGTCAAGGGCTACATCGAGCAGCTCCCACTGCCCGACGCCAGCGTCGACATCGTGATCTCCAACTGCGTCATCAACCTCTCCGCCGACAAGCCCAAGGTCATCGCCGAAGCCGCCCGCGTCCTGCGCCCCGGCGGCCGCCTCGCGGTCTCCGACATCATCGCCGACGCCGACATGGACGAGCAGACCCGCGCCGACATGGCCGCCTGGACGGGCTGCATCGCCGGCGCGCTCAGCCACGACGAGTTCCAGCAGACGCTTGAGGCCGCCGGATTCACAGGCATCGAGATCACGGCGACGCACCGCGTCCACGAACACGCCGCCGCCGCCATCATCCGCGCCAGGATCGCCTGACGCAAAATCACCGGCCGACAGCGGCCCACGCCATGGCGGCGACGGTTCACGATACCTGCGGGAGTTGGAGTCCATCGCGTAGCGCAGCCTGCCGGCGACAGCAGCGCGACCGGTCTCTCGGTCCCGCTCGCGGTGGACGGGACAGCGATTTCTTCCGCGGATGAGGGACTCTGCGCTCGGTCAGGCGTCAGCAGGGACTGCGGCGAACGTGACGGTGACGCGGACGGTCGCGTTCTTGGGTACCTGGCAGCCGTAGCGGAACCGCGGCACCCGCCGGATGGTTCCGTCGGGCCGGCGCACCGTCCGCAGCCCACGGTAAAGGCGCCCGCACCACTTACCGGGACCGAAGCGACCGCCGTCGGGATCGTAGTACCCGGCGGGCGGAGCATCCCGCGCGATGCCGACAGGGCGCCCGAGCGTCAGCCCCCCGGCCGCAGCGAGCGACTGTGCCTCCACGCGCGCCCGCGCGACGGCCTTCGGTATCGCGTTCGCTCGCGCGGCGCGAAATGCGTGGTCGATCGAAGCGTCCGTCCGCCGCAGCGGTCGACCGACCGGCGCGGTGGCGATGGCGTGAGCGATCACCGTGTAGGGCGGGGGATCCGGCGGCTGAATCGGGGGCTCGCCCTTGGCGGCGGCGACCCCGGTGGTGGCGAGCGCGACGACGCCCGTCGCGACGAGGGCCTGCGTGAAGATGCGCATGCCTTCGGTACGGCGCACGTTGGCTTGGAGGTCCCGTGTGCCTACACCGCTACGCTCGTGAATCAGCCCTCCACTCGGGGATCACGGCCCCGCTCGCGCTGGGTCATTCGGAGGCCTCGCAGTCATTGCGCGGTCTCTCGGCACGTAGCCGGCAGGTCACGGGATCGAGTCGCGACGAACCCGACGCCGGCCTTCTCGAGCGTCTGGTCGAGCATCCGCTGTCCGGCGCGGATGCGCTCGGCGGGGAGGTTGCTCGCAGCGCCGGCGGCGATCAACATCACGCACGATCCCTTCAGGCCCTTCAGCAGGGGAACGAACTCGTCGAGGTTCGCCTGGGACACCGAGGTGCTGCGGAAGTCGATCATCCCATCGCCTCCGGGAGTGGACTCGACGTCGATTCCGTCCCCGAGCAGGATGACGGTCGCCGGCGCACCCCCGTGGGCATCGAGTTCGGCGGCGATCTTCGCCAGGGCCCCGACGAACGGCGACCCGCCCGTGGCCGACACCTTTCCCAGCGGATCCAGCAGCTTGTCGCTCGCGAACGTCTCGCCTTGCCTGACGAGCTTCCGGATCACCGGCGTGCGATTGAACGCCTGCTTGCGCTCGGGCACCAGATCGATGGACTGCAACTCGAGGTCGGCCTCGGTCTTGGCGTTCTGCAGACCGACCGTGAGGCGACCGCAGGTGTTCGCGGAGCGAGCCACCGCCTGCTTGGCGACTGCGGGAGCGAGCGCACGGCTCGTGCCGAGGTCGGAGACGCTGGTCGACGGAACGAGCACCACGTGCTCGGTGGCCTTCGCGCAGACCTCCTCCTTGTTCGGACCGCACCCGCTCACCAGACCCGAGAGCGCGAGGACAGACGCGACCGTTGCGGCAGTCGACCGACGGGACCTCGTGGCCGCGATCGCAGCCAGAGCCCTTCCCATGCTGGACATCGCCGTCCTCGTTCGTCGCTCGTCGGGGGTCACTGGTGCTCTCCGGTCATGGCTCCGCCGTCGCCGTACTTGGCGACCATGTGGTCGGGCTGGCGGATGTAGAGGGGGTTGTCCTCCGAGGCCGGGGAGCCGATCGGAGGCGGTCCGGCCAGGGGGTCTCTTTCGACCGTGCCCGTGCCGGATCTGGATTGGCGCCGGCCGTCGAGGAGCAGGAGAACGGCCGCGATCCCGGCTCCGGCGGCGAACGGGATCGGGCCCAGGAGAAGCCCACCCACGGCTCCCGCGCCCAGCGCGCCGATGGCAGCCTTCTGGAGTCCCGTCAGCCTGCGACCCTCGCCATCTGCGGCCGGCGGCGTCGTGGGCGCGTCCGGGTCTCGGATGGCGTCGCCCTCGGGGAGCTCCTCGGCGCGTGCCTTCTCGTATGCGAGCAGCGCCATCGACACCGCCCACTCCTCGTTGGCGGCCACCTCCTGGGCGACGCCCGTGCGTGCCCGGGCATCGATCGTGGCGAACTCGACGTTGGCCGCGATGCCCTGCTGCTCGCGGGTCAGGGCGGCCGCGTCGGCACGAGCGGCGGAGTCTCGCAGGCGCTCGATCTCCGCCCAGAGATCCTCGAGCTCAGCCTCGGCCGCTGTGAGATCGGACTTGGCGGCTTCGCTGGCAGTCCTCGCCTCCTTGCGGGCATTGAGTGCGTCGCCGAGCGGCGTACCGGCCTCGAGGATTTGATCTCGCCGGACCGTGAAGTCATGCCATGTCGTGGTTGCGTAGCCGGCCAGCGCCGCCACGAAGCAGGACGCGAGCGTGACCGCGGTCAGCGTCTCGACGCCCGACTCCGAGCCGGCCCGCAAGGCGTCGAGGCCGCCTACGAACTTGAGCATGATCAGCGCGAAGACCCCGACCATCAGCGTGCCGACCACCCGACCGGGCAGCCGGATCGCCGCGAGCGCGAATCCGGCCGCCGCCGAGGCGACGATCAGCGAGGCGCTCACGGCAGCCGCGATCAGAAAGCTTCCGTACGGGAGCTGCGTGTCGATGAGGTCCGAGACCGGGGGTTCCAGCACGAGCGTGGTCACGGCGAGGTCCAGAGGGTGCGGCTCTCCTGGAGGGACTGGGGCAGATCTGAGGCCAGGACGACAAATTCCCTGGAAATCAGCCGGTTTTGTAGGCCCTCGGCCGCCGTGCTGTCGAAAGGAAGCGGCGGTATCCCGGCAGC
>JBPCJA010000162.1:0-21101 GCA_051005755.1 Solirubrobacteraceae bacterium | reverse complement strand
GCTTGCCGGCGTCGGCGGCCTTGAAGGCGGCGCGCAGCGCGACCTCGGTCTTGCCGTAGCCGACGTCGCCGCAGATCAGGCGGTCCATCGGGCGCTCGGCCTCCATGTCGGCCTTGACGAGCTCGATCGCCTCGCGCTGGTCGGCGGTCTCCGTGTAGGGGAACGCGAGCTCGAACTCGCGCAGCCAGTCCGAGTCGGCCGGGAACGCCAGGCCGGTGCGGCGCCTGCGCTCGGCGTAGAGGTTCAGCAGCTCGCCCGCGAGCTCCTGCGCGGCGCGGCGGGCGCGCGCCTTGAGGTTGTCCCAGCTGCGGCCGCCGAGCTTTGACAGCGGCGGATGCACGCCGCCGGCGCCGACGTAGCGGCTGATCTTGGCGAGGTGGTCGCTGGGCACGAAGACGCGGTCGTCGCCCTGGTACTCGAGGTAGAGGTAGTCGCGCGTGACGCCCGCGACGGTCTTGGTCTCAAAGCCGGCGAAGCGCGCCAGGCCGTGGTCCTCGTGGACGACGATGTCGCCGGTGCGCAGGTCGGCGAACGAGCGCAGCGCGCCGCGGCGCCGTGCGGCGTGGTCGCGCCCGCCGGTGCGCTCGGGGCGGCGGCGGCGAAAGAGGCGGTGCTCGGGGATGACGGCGAGCTTCAGGCCGCCGGCGACGAAGCCGTCGCGCAGGTTGACGTGCGCGAAGCGCAGCGGGTTCTCGATGCCTGCCGGATCGCCCTCTCCCAGCCACGACGCCTTCAGGCGTGCCAGGTTGTAGGCCGCGCGGTCGCCCTCGCCGCGCTGCGGCCAGGCGACGATCGTGCGGTAGCCCGAGCGCACGAGCTTCTCGAGCTCGGGCTCGGCCTCGCGCAGCGAGCGCACGGCGAAGTCCGCGGCCTGCGCGCGGAGCTCGAGCGGCTGGCCCTGGTCCAGCGCCGACAGCCGTGCGTGGGCGCGGGCATCGAGTGCGGCGCGGACGTCATCCGGGGCGACATAGAGGTGATGGGCGTCGGCGTCGTGGAAGGCCGCGCACACGTCCTGCCAGTGGTCGGCGAGCGCGGGCTCGATCTCCTCCTCGGCGGCGAGCAGCACGGCGGCGTCGGGCGCGAGATCGAGGAAGGCGGCGAAGCGATCGACGGGCAGCAGCTCGGCGACGTCGGGGCGCTCGCCGTCCTCGCTCTCCTGGGCTGCCAGCCGAGGGGGCTTCGCCCCCCCACGCTCCGCTATCCCCCAGTCACGGCGGTGCTCGGCGGCGAGCTCCGCGGCGGGCGCGATCTCGACCTCGTCGGTCTCCCCCAGCGAGCGCTGTGTGAACGTCGAGAACCAGCGCAGCGATTCGATCTCGATGTCGAAGAGGTCGACGCGCACGGCGCGGTCCTCGGTCGCCGGATAGATGTCGAGCAGGCCGCCGCGCGCAGCGAACTGGCCGCGGTCGGAGACCTGGTCGACGCGCTCGTAGCCGGCGGCGACGAGCTCGGCCATGCACTCGTCGAGGTCGAGCAGGTCGCCTGTGCGCAGCGTGAACGAGCGCGGGCGCAGCTCGGGGTCGGGCACCTTCTCGCTGAGTGCGACAGCCGAGACGACGACGACCGGCGCGTCTGCTCGGTCTGCCGGATGCCGGCCGCCGCCATCAGAGGAGCCGGCCGGATGCTGGCTCGAGGACTTCCTTCCCTCCTCCAGGAGCGCGTCGAGCGCCGCCACGCGCAGGCCGACGAGATGCGGCGGCGGCGCGAGGTGAGACTCGTAGGCGACGCCGCGGCTGGGATAGAAGCGCACCGGGCGCGGATGCAGCCAGGCGCGCAGGTCCGCGGCGAGGTCGCGCGCCTGGCGATCGTCGCCGGCCACGACGAGCGTCGGGCGGGCTTGGTCTTCGTCGGCCAGCGCGGCCAGCACGTACGGGCGCAGCGACGCGGACACGAACGCGCGCCCGCCGTCGCGGGCGAGCGCGGCTCCGTCGGCGTCGCCGGCGAGATGGCTGAGTAGTGGGCGCAGATGCATGCAGGTCGACCGACCACGGCAGGGCGCGGCAGGGTACGTCCAGTGTAGGTCGGCACTCGATCGTCCTGCGCGGGGCTGTCACGGGTTGCCTCGATGGTTTGGATGAACTCGAGCGCATGGACCTCGTCAACCTGCGGCCGTGCAGAACGGATACGACCTCGCGGCGCTCGAGGACGTGCGGCCCGCGGGCGATCCGCTGGAGGCCGTGGCTGCCGGCGACTCGTCAGGAGGCGCGTAGCCTGGCCCGCGCCCGGCTGAAACTCAGAACTCGACGGACCTCGCGACGCCGTGCAGCGGGACCGCCTCGTAGCTCTGCGCCGGGCCCACGGGCGGCCCTGCGATCGTCGTGTGGTTCTCCGTCTTGATCCCGAGCGTGTCGAACTTCGACTTCTTGTCCTCCGGGAGCTTGAAGGAGGGCAGCAGCAGGGTGAACGTGACCGTGTGCAGGTCGGGGACGATCGTGAGCGTCACGGTGACCTCGGTGCCGAGCGAGCTGGTGAGTGTGTCGATCTCGTCGCCTGCGAAGCTCAGGTCGCCCTCAGGGCCGGAATAGCTGAACTGCGGCGGGCCGGCGAAGCTGCTCGTCGAGTACGTGACCCGCGTGTCGTGGCAGCTGAGCTCGAAGAGGTTCGCGTTCTGCGTGGCGAGAGCCATGGTGTGCCGCTTTCGTGGTCGTGGGGACACCTTCCTCACGCCATCGTGCGCGTGTCGCGATCGCCGAAGCGTGAGATGCGTCACGCGTGAGCGTCTGGCGCCGTGCGGTCCCGACGATCAGCTTCAGCGAGCCCGGCTCCCTCCGCCGAGCCAGATGTCGCCGCGCTGCGTGTCCCGGGGCCGGGCGGCGCAGCACGCGCTTGACCTGCTGTGCGAGCCGTGGCCACCTCGCGTCGAAGTCGCGGCGCGTGACGTTCTGGCGCGGCGCCCTGCTGAAGTCGACGCCACCGTACACATACGTCCTCGTGTACGCCGTGTCGCCGGTCGGGAGCTGTCGCTCCACGCGGAACTCACCGTCACGCACCGACTGCAGGTACTGGTTGAACACGAGCATGGGCCGAGTCCACTAGCGCCCCGAGCGTGGACCGGTCAACAGGCTGTCCGCGAGCGCGCGCTCCGCTTCGGCGACGGGACGCGAGCTCAGGGACACCACGCGCCATGCCGTGGCGCTTCGCAACGCGGTCTCGATACGGTCCCGCACGCCCGCCGCGTCCGCCTCGTCGGCGACGAAGAGCGTCCGGAAGCGAGCTGGATCGCGCTCCGCGTCGATCGCGCTGTTGTGGGGCCAACGGCAAGCCCCCTCGTGCTCCCAGTGGCCGCAGAGCTCGACCGTCACCGCCGCTCCGACAGCCGCCGGATCGAACCCGTCACCCAGCATCAGCTCTGCCTCGACCACGAAGGCGCCGACACCCGTCGCGGCGGGGTTGGCCCGCAGCCAGGCAAGGACCTGCTGTGCGTGCCGGTCGGGCGGGAAGATCGGGTAGAAGACATGCTCCACGCGCCCGTGGCCTACGACGAGGGTCAGCCGGCTGTAGAGGCGCTGCCCGCCGGCGGTGAAGGTCGGCAGCTCGAGCGCGCCGGCGATGGTGAAGTCGGGGTCGGCCAGCATCGCGAACGGCAGGTTCAGCCGGCCCACTACACCACGCCGCGGCCGGGACCGAGCTGGTCGAGCTCGACCGTTTCGCCGGTGGTGGCCACCCACCCCAAGGCCGGCAGCGGCGAGCCCGGGAGGTGGTCGGCGGCGCCGTCGTCGACGGGCACCGGCAGGTCGTCAGGCAGCGCATTGAGGTCGGTCACCGGGCGTCCTCTCGGCGGCGTGTGATCGCTCGAGGTGGTCACTGCACCCGAACGACTGTACCTCGCGCCGTGAAGACGCCGGGGCGCCCTCGCCTACGTGCAGCTCAGGCGCGCGCTCTACCGCCGGGAGTGGTAGCCGAGCGAGCGCCGCGCTCGATCTCGCCGAGCCGGCGCCGCAGCGCTGCCTGCTCAGCGGAGAAGCCGGCGATCGCGTCCAGCAGTGAGCGCGGCGCAGACTCGTAGGCGTCGGCGCGGACCCGCAGCGCGGCGATCACGTGCGCCAGGCGCCGGTCGCGAAGCGCCAGCCGGCGGTGCTCGAGCATCTCCCGCAGGGGCGCGTTCGAAGGTATCGCGGTCCTCATCGCCATGTCGCCGACCGTACCTGCGTGGCGAAGGCGGCGACGCCGGTGGCGCGGCTTAGGGCTCACGACTTGGCAAATGACGGCGTGGCAGGCGTCGATCCCCAGTGTTGGCGGGCGCTGAGCCCACCTGAAGCCACCAATTGCTCAGTCGTGAGCCCTTAGCCCCGCTTTCCGCGCCAACTCTCCATAGACGCCGGAGCACGAACACCCGATGTTTACAGCCGCTGATATTCGGCGCGCTCAACGGTCCGCCGCTCGAACGGTGGACGCCTTTCGCGAGGCGCGACGGCTGGTCGCGCGGGTCCGTCCCGAGGCGGCGAGTCGCTGCGCGCGACCCTCGTTCGATTCGCGGTCCTGACGGAAGAAATCGCGTAGCAGCACCAGCTCATCTGCGCTGTAGCGCTCGAGCACAGCGTCCACCTCGTGCCCGTCGCCATAGAGCTTTCGTGCCCGCCGACGGAGCAGCGGGGTGAGCGCGACCAGCACCTGGCGCCGGTCGTCGGGATTCGTCGCGCGCCGCACGTACCGCCGCTGCTCGAGCCGGTCGAGCACGGTCGTGACCGCGCTCGCGGTCAGCCCGAGCGCGTCCGCAAGCCCGCCCGCGGTCATCGCTCCACGCTGGTCGAGGATGTCCAGGCATCGGTGATCGGTTGCGTTGATCTCGAGCCGCTCCGCGACCGCCTGATCGACCGCGCCGACGGCGACCTGCGCGCCGCGGATCTCGCGGCGCAGCTGCGTGACCAATTCGTCTCTTGCGACTTGTTTTGACATTTCGTACTATCCGAAATCATAAACTAACCGCCCGAGGGGCACAGACGAGATGACGACATCGATGCGAGACGACACGGAGCACACCCCCCAGCGGGCGACCGACGAGGCTGAGATTCGCGCCCTCCATGGGCGCGTGCTGGACGCGTGGAACCAGGGAAGCGGCGACGCATTCGCCGCACCGTTCAGCGCGCACGCCGACTTCGTGGCGTTCGACGGGACTGTGCTACGGGGACGAAAGCAGATCGCCGAGGCCCATCAAGAGCTCTTCGACAGATGGCTGAAAGGCAGCCGGCTCGTCGCCGAGCAGACCGAGATCCGCTTCCTCGGGGCGGACGTCGCCCTCATGCTTTCGGTCGGTGCAACCGTCATGCGAGGCAAGTCCAAGCCCGCTCCCGAGCGGGACTCGATACAGACCCTCGTGGCCATCCGAGAGGCCGGCGCATGGTCCTTCGTCTCGTTTCAGAACACTCGCATCCGCCCGATCGGCGCCGGCGCCATGTCCGCCGTCCTCTGGCTGGTCCCCGACAAGCTGTGGCGCCTCTTCTTCCGCGTCTCGAGGACCGTGCCGCGCAAGACGACGGGGCTCTCGGGCCTCTGACCGCCGCGACCGATCCGCGACCTCCCCGGCCGCGAGTCGACGCGGCGCCGCGAGCGCGCTTCGAGCACGCGACGCCCGCGGCCGGCTCCGGCTACGGCTGGCGCTCCCCGAGCACGATCGCCTCGGCCGTGCGCGCCGCGTCGTCGACGAGCTGGGCCACCTCGGCCTTGGACTCGCGAAACGTGCCGAGCACGTGCGCGGAGACGATCTCCGGATCGGTCGAGCCGGGCCGGCCGACGCCGGCGCGCACGCGCGCGAAGTCCGCGCCGCCGAGCTCGGCCTTCAGCGACTTCAGGCCGTTATGGCCGGCGAGGCCGCCGCCGACGCGGGTGCGCACGTCGCCGAACGGCAGGTCGATCTCGTCGTGAAGGACGAGCACGCGCTCCAGCGGGAGCTTGTAGGCACCGCGGGCCGGGCCGACCGAGCGGCCGGCGTCGTTCATGTGCGTCTGCGGCAGCAGGACCGCCACCCGCGGCCCGCCGGGACCGGCGCGGCCCTCTGTCAGCAGGCCGGCGTACTTCGATTTCGCGCGCGGGAGCTCCCAGCGCCGCGCGAGCACGTTGGCGATCTCGAACCCGAGGTTGTGGCGCGTGGCGGCGTAGCGCGCGCCGGGATTGCCGAGTCCGACGACGAGCCAGTCGACCGGCCCGCTGCCACCGCCGCGGCCGGGGAGCCGCACGACGCCCTGCTGCTACTCGTCGCCCCCGCCGCCGGCGGCGTCGCGGCCGCCCTCGGCCGGGCGCGCGTCGCCTGCAGCCCCCTCGCCGATGCGCTCGGTCTCTGCCTCGAGCTCGTCGGTCTCGGTCTCCAGGCGCGGTGGCGTGAGCGTCGCGACGACCGTCTCCTCGGGATCGTCGAGCAGGACGATCCCGTCGGGCACCGGAATCTGCGAGAGCGTGACCGTGTCGTTGATCTCCAGCGTCGAGACGTCGTAGACGATCGACTCCGGGATCGACGTCGGAAGCGCCTCGATGTTGAGCTCGCGTGTGATCTGCTCGAGGACGCCGCCCTCCTTCACGCCAGGTGAGTCCTCGGCGCCGGTCAGCTCCAGCGCGACGACCGCGGCGATCGCGACGTTGAGGTTCACGCGCAGCAGGTCGACGTGCATCGTCTCGCCGCGGACGGGGTGGTACTGGGCGCTCTTGAGGATCGCCGGGGTCGCGGTGCCGCCGTCTGAGACCTCGAGAACCGCGCCGTGGCCGGCGAGCGCGTGGCGCAACTCGCGCGCGTCGGCGCTGAACGTCACCGGCTCGCCGCCGCCGCCGTAGAGGATCCCGGGGACGCGGCCGGTGCGGCGCAGCCGGCGCGTGGCGCGCGAGCCCTCGGGGGCGCGCAGGGTGATCGACAGCTTGGTGCTCTGCGAAGCCATGGCGACGGCGAAGGGTACCGAACGGATGACCGCGGCCGCGTGCGCGCTAAGCCTGGATCCACCGAATCTCGCGGCGGCTCGGCCCCGTGAGCCTTCGCCATCCACGATCTTCGGTGGATCCAGGCTACGAGCCGCCGAGCTGCGGCGTCGCCTTGAAGAGGCGCTCCACGTCGAACCAGGCGGGCTTCTTGGAGCCGTCGAAGCGCAGCAGGCCCTTCTCGTGGGTCGGCGGATTGGGCAGCGGGTTGCCGCCGTCCCAGTTCGGCCTGACGCGGAACTCCTGCAGCGCCCAGTAGATCGAGCCGCTCAACCACGGCTTGGAGCCGTGCACCGCGAGGTGGTAGTTCACGAAGTCCTGCTGGTACTCGAAGGTGCCCTTCTCCTCCACCGGTCCCGAGCGGTTGGCCTCGGCGCCGAACTCGGAGACGAAGATCGCCTTGTTCGGATAGCACGCGCGCGTCGCGTCGAGGAAGTCCGATAGCGAGTCGCGGTCGGCGATCTGCCCGTTGGGGCCGGGGTACCAGCCGAAGTAGTCGTTGATGCCGACGACATCGAGCGCGGCGTACTGCGGGCGACAGCCGGCCGACGGGTAGCCGGCGACGGCGAGCCCGATCGGGCGCGATGGATCCAGCGCCCGTGCCTGGCGCGTCGCGCGCTCGATGTAGTTCTGCTGCACCGGGCCGGGCCGGGCCGAGAGCTCGTTGCCGATCGACCACAGCATGATCGAGGGGTGATTCTGGTTGGCGAGGATGTTGTCCTCGAGCTCGCGGGCGGCGAGCTTGCGCACCTCGAGGCGCTTGAGGTACGGCGTCTTCACGGCGTAGACGGGGATCTCCGACCAGATGAGCAGCCCCTCGCGGTCGGCGAGCTCGTGCAGCTCGGGATGCAGCGGGTAGTGCGCGCGCAGCACCGTCGCGCCGAGCTCCTTGGTCTGCGCGACGATCTGGGCGCGGCGCGCGCTGCCGATGGCGAAGCCGCTGACCGGGTCGTCCTCGTGGATGCCGGCGCCGCGCAGGCTCACCGAGCGGCCGTTGAGCTCCAGGTGGCCGCCGACGACCTTGATCGAGCGGATCCCGCTGTGCAGCGAGTAGCCGAGCACCTTGCGCCCGCCGGTGCGCACGCTGAAGCGCGCGGTGTAGAGCTGGGGGCTTGCGGGCGACCACAGCCGCGGGCTGCGCACCCGCACGCGTGCGTCGAATGTCGCGAAGCGTTTGGAGCCGACGGTCCGCGTGCCGAGGTCCAGACGCTGGCCGCCGAAGCTCCCCCTGACGTTGACGCGGCTGGGACTGTCGCCGTAGTTGCGAACGGTCACGCGCGCGAGCACGCTCGCGGCACACGTCGCGCAGGGCAGCTCGGGACGCACGAGGAGGCTCGAGATGTCGATCCGGTCGACGCGCTGGAGGTACACCTCGCGCAGGAGACCGCCGTAGTTCCACCAGCCACCGGCGGGATCGCCCGAGCCGGTCAGGCCCGACGGCGGGAAGTCGGTGCGCAGGCGGCGGTTGTCGACGCGGATGACGAGCCGGTTGACGCCCTGGCGCTTGAGCAGGCTCCGCGGCAGACGCAGAGCCCACGGCAGGTAGGCGCCGGTGTTGCGCCCGATCGGCTTGCCGTTGAGCCATACCGTCGAGCGGTAGTTGACCGACTCGAAGCGCACGAGCCAGTCCATCCGCCGGCGCCGGTCGGGCAGGCGGAAGTCCTTGCGGTACCAGCCCGTCGTGCCGGTCATCGACGCGACCGAGTTGTCGCCCACGTTCCAGGCGTTCGGGACGCTCGTCTTCGTCCAGCCGTCGGTCGTCGTCTGGCGCTGGAAGCGCTCCCGCTGCCCGACGCCGGCGGTGTCGAGCCGGAAGAGCCAGTCGCCGCCGAGGAGGTAACGGTTGTCCGGGCCATCCTTGTAGATCGTCCCGCGGGTGATCCCGTCGGCGGCGAGCGCCTGCGACGCGCAGGGCAAGGCGGCGCCGAGCAGGGCGATCGTGAGTGCGAGCAGGCGGCTGATGCGCATCGTCATCGGAGGGCAACACCGCCTGTGGATGCGAGTTGTGCTGCTCCTACGGGCAGCTCGATTCGCGGCCGATGGGGGCGCTGAGGCGCAGCAGGCTAACGGACGTCCCGGCGAACACATTGCCCGTGCGCCGCACGAGCACGCACTGCACCGTCGTCAACCGCCCGGGCGTGAACCAGACGACCCGCGTCGGCTTCGTCCGCGAGCGCAGGGCATGCGCCGTGCCGGACTGGTAGAGCGGGATCTTCAGCTCGCCCCGACCGCGCAGGCGCCGCGCGTTGGCCCGCACGAGCGCGATGCAGGCGGGGTCGCGGCACTCCAGCCGGCGCAGCATCGCGCCGGCGTCGCCGCGGGCCTGCGCGCGCAGCAGCTCGACGACCTGTCCGCGCTCGTCGGTGTCGGCTGACAGCCAGCGGGCCACGACGACGCTGACGGCGAGGAAGGCGATGACCGCGACGGCAATGAGGAGGAGGCGCTTCACGCCCCCATTCTCACCTCGCCGGGCGCACGACGGTGCGACGCGCGGGCGGCAGCTCAGCCGGTCGGCTGAAAGTCGTCCCCGTTGAGCTCGAGGAAGCGCTCGACGGAGGCCTCCTGGTGGTCGAGGCGCTCGGCCACGCGGCGGGCGTGCTCGGCCGCGCGCTGCTCGAAGTCCTCCAGGCAGCGCTCGGGGTCGTCGGAGAGCTGGTAGACGTGGGCGAGGTCCGGCTGGGCGCAGACGATGCCCATCGGCGGCCGGCCCTGCGCGAGCGTGCGCGCGCTGCAGACCGCGGCGACGAGCAGCCGCCGCTCGGGTGCCGCCAGGGCGACCGGCATGAGGCGGTGAGCGGGCAGGCGGACGTTGAGCTCGATCGAGCGATCGATGGCGATGTCGTCGCCGGTCGCGGCGGCGAGCTCGCCCGCCCACAGCGACAGAACGGTGTCGGCGGCGACGATCGCGTCACGAAGCGCGCGGGCCTGCGCGGCGTAGAGCTCCTCGGCCTCGCCGCGGGAGGAGGCCTCGGCGAGGTCGAGGTCGCACGGGACGCGCAGCAGCTCCGACGCGCCGACGGCCGATCCGGCGGGGAGCCCGCCGTGGGCGACGTACGTCTGCAGGGTGCCGAGGTCCCGGCGGCCGTGGAAGATGACGGTCAGCGCGTCGGACACCGCGAGGTCGGAGACCTTGAGGGCGACGGACACGCAGGCCTGCGCGTCGATGAGCGCGCGCTGGAGCAGATCGTCTGCGTCGTCCATGTCAGCCTCCTTGATTGCCAGAATCATGGTGACGCTTGAGGGGTACCCTCCGCAACCATGAAGATTCTCTACAAGCCCTTTGGAATCGTCGTCGGAATCCTCGCGGGCATCCTTGCGCGGCAGGTCTTCAACCAGGTGTGGGGCCACATCGACGACCGCGAGCCTCCTAAGCCCACGACCGAGGAGTCCACGTGGGGGCAGGTTCTCGGCGCGGCGGCGGTTCAGGGTGCGACGTTCGCGGTCACGAAGGCGGCTGTGAACCGCAGCGGCGCCAAGGGATTTCACTGGCTGACCGGGATCTGGCCGGGCGAGAAGCGACCCGAGAAGGAGTAGGCCGCCGGCGGCCTCCCGCCGATGAGAAGCGCCGACAGCCGCCTCCGAGGGTGACGCACGCGGCCCGGCGACCGGACGGTTGTTCGGGGCCGAGCTACCGCAGGACGAAGCCGCGCTCCGCGAGCACGGCAAGATCGTCCTCGAAGGCCGCGAAGTCGCGCGCCGCCAGGTGCTCGAACGGCACGCCGCCGGGGCCCCGGCGGCGCAGCCGGCGCCGCAGCACGCCCTCGCCCAGCTGCGCCGCCGCCTCCTCGGTGAGGTCGAGCAGGATCCGCAGCTCGGGCCGGTGGGCCAGGTCGTCGGAAAGGATCGCGATCGCATCGGCGGCGAGCACCACGCAGAGCTCGTCGTCGGAGAGCCCGAGGCGCTCCATGAGAACGGCGGCCGAAGAGTCCACGGCGCTCAGAAGAGCTGGTTCTCGCCGCCGAAGACCTCGCTCACCGAGCGGTCCGAGAAGATGCTGCGGATCGAGTCGGTCAGCAGGTCGGCGCAGGACAGGACCTGGATGTTGTCCGGTGCGCCGGCGCGCAGCGGGATCGTGTCGGTCACGACGATCTGCTCGAAACCGCCGGCCGCGAGGTTCTCGAAGGCGTTGCCGCTGAGCACGGGGTGCGTCGCTGCGGCGTAGACGGCGCGCGCGCCGGCGTCGAGCACGCTCTGGCCGGCGACCTTCAGGGTCCCAGCGGTGTCGATGATGTCGTCGACGATGACTGCCGTCTTGCCCTTGACGTCACCGATGATGTAGCCGATCTCGGCGACCTGCTGGGCGGGACGCTCCTTGTCGAGGATCGCGAGCTCGGCGCCGAGCTTGGATGCGAACTTCTTGTTGAGCTTCACGCGGCCGGCGTCCGGCGCCACGACGACGAGGTCCTGCAGGCCGAGGTCGCGGAAATGCTGCGTGAGGATGAAGAGGGCGGTCATGTGGTCGACCGGCTTGGAGAAGAACCCCTGGATCTGGCCGGCGTGCAGGTCCATCGTCAGGACGCGGTCGGCGCCGGCGCGCTCCAGTGCGCGGGCCACGAGGCGGGCGGAGATCGGCTCGCGCGGGGCGGACTTCTTGTCCTGACGGCTGTAGCCGAACCAGGGCGTGACGGCGATGACGCGGTGCGCACTGGCGCCGACGGCGGCGTCGATCATGAGCATGAGCTCCATGAGCGCGTCGTTCGGCGTCAGCCCCGTGGCAGGGTTGGCGCACGTCGGCTGGACGATGAAGACGTCGGCGCCGCGGATGGACTCGCCGTAGCGGCAGTAGACCTCGCCGTTGGAGAATGTCTTCAGCGTGACCGGTCCGGGCGCGATGCCCAGCTTGCCGGCGATCTTCGCGGCGAGCTCCGGGTTGGCACGCCCGGAGAACAGCATGAGGTTCTTGTCGTAGCCGAGCTCGAGACGGGTCGGCGCCGGCTGCGTCTGGACCGCTGTCATCGCAAGCCGAGTCTAGGACCTATCCCGGTTGGGATAGGGATGGCTCAGCGTGCGAGACCGCTGGGAAAGATCCAGGCTCAGTCCCCGTCCCGGCGCCTGCGGTCGGCGTAGCCCTCGTGGTTGACCTGGCGTTCGCGGGCGATTCCGAGCGCTCCGGGAGGCACGTTCTTCGTGATCGCCGAGTTCGCGCCCGTGTAGGCATCGTCGTTGAGGGTCACCGGCGCGATGAGCGTGGTGTCGACGCCCGTGCGCACGCGGTCCCCGATCGTCGTGCGGTGCTTGTCGACGCCGTCGTAGTTCGCGGTGATCGTCGCCGCCCCGAGGTTCGTGTGCTCGCCGATGTCGGCGTCGCCGATGTAGGACAGGTGCGGCACCTTGCTGCCGGCACCGACATCGGAGTTCTTGATCTCGACGAACGAGCCTGCCTTCGAGCGCTCGCGCAGAAGCGTGCCCGGACGCAGGTAGGCGAACGGACCGACCGTGGCGCCGTCGCGAACCTCACACGAGACGAGGTAGGAGTGCGGGACCTTCACGCCGTCGCCGAGCGTGGCGTCGACGAGCGTCGTGAGCGGGCCGACCGTGCAGCCCGTGCCGATCGATGTGTCGCCTCGGAGGAACGAGCTCGGCTCGACGACCGTGTCCGCGCCGATCGTGACGCCGACGTCGATGAGCGTCGCCCCGGGATCGACGATCGTCACCCCCGCGCGGCCGTGGGCGTCGTTGATGCGACGCTGCGCGATCTGACGCACCTGGGCGAGCTGGACGCGGTCGTTGACCCCGAGCGCGAGCGACGGGTCGTCGAGGACGTGCGCGGCAACGGTCTTCCCCGTCGCTCGCAGCGCGGGCAGGACGTCGGGGAGGTAGAGCTCGCCTTGGGCGTTGTCGGGCCTGAGCCCGTCGAGGGTCTCGAGCAGCGCGTCGCCGTCGAACGCGAAGATCGAGCTGTTGACCTCGTTGATCTCGAGCTCCTCCGCGGTGGCGTCGCCGGGCGCCTTCGTCTCCACGACGCGCTCCACGCCGCCGTCGGCGCCGCGCACGACGCGGCCGTAGCCGGCCGGGTCGTCGAGGAGCATCGTCGCCATCGTGGCGGCGGCCCCCTGCCACGTGTGGCTCTCGACAAGCGCGGCGATCGCCTCGGCGGTCACGAGTGGTGCGTCGCCCGGCAGCACGACGACGGTCGCGCCCGGCTCGATCGCGGGCGCGGCGGCGCGGACCGCGCCGCCGGTGCCGTTCGGCTCGGGCTGCACGACGGTGGTCACGGTGTCGGGGAGATGGGCGTCGAGACTGCCGTCCGGCGAGTCGACGACGACGACGTTGGCGGCCCCGGCCTCGATCGCCGCCGCGATCGACCAGCCCACGAGCGGGCGCCCACAGAGGTCGTGGAGCATCTTCGGCAGGCGCGAGCGCATGCGCGTACCCTGGCCCGCGGCGAGGATCACGACCGTGAGATCTGCCATGGGGGGATCCTAAGGCTAGTCTTCTCCTGGGCCGACCGCCCGATTTACTGGGGAGTGGTGTAATGGCAGCACGGCACTCTTTGGAAGTGCTCGTCCAGGTTCGAATCCTGGCTCCCCAGTACCGGTAGCGTCCGATCGTTATGCGAACATGTGTTCGTACCAAAGTACTCCGAGCAGCAGGCCCGCGAGGCGGTAGCAGCCTCGTTCAGCTACGCCGAGACGTTGCGTCGCCTCGAGCTCTGCGCGACCGGAGGTAACTGGCAGACGCTGCGCAAGTGGGTCGCACGATGGGGCATCGAAACGGAGCACTTCGATCCGGACATCGCCCGACGCCAGGGGCTGCGTCGGCCACCGCGACCGCTCGAGGAGATCCTTGTGGAGGACTCCACCTACAGCCGCAACCACCTGAAGGACCGGCTCTACGCGGCCGGCCTCAAGCAGCCGATCTGTGAGCTGTGCGGCCAGGGGGAGCTGTGGCGCAACCGCCGCCTGGCGTTGATCCTCGATCACATCAACGGGATCCGCGACGACAACCGCCTCGAGAACCTCCGCATCGTCTGTCCCAACTGCGCCGCCACGTTCGACACGCACTGCGGACGCAAGAATCGCAGCGACCACGCCGCCCGCGAATGCCTGCGCTGCGGCGAGTCCTTCCACCCGAAATACCCGCGCCAGCGCTACTGCTCGCGCGCCTGCGGCATGCGATCCCCCCGGCCGACGCGCGGCGTCGCCAACCCCGCGCTGCGCCGCGTCGAGCGCCCGCCCTACGACGAGCTCCTCCGCGAGATCGCCGACACCAGCTGGTCGGAGGTCGGGCGCCGCTACGGCGTATCGGACAACGCGATCCGCAAGTGGGTGCGGCAGTACGAGCGCGAGCGCGCGACCGCTGCAGACGGCCGGCAGGCCACAGCCGCGCATGGTGCAGACCGTCCGGAGGGGAGCGGCCCGGCGCCGCGGTCAGTCGAAGCGGAAGTGGGTTCCGACCGGCTCCAGGGCGCTCGCGTCGATCTTCGGCACCGCCCTCGCGAGCGTGGCGGCGAACGTCTCGCCGCTGGCGCCGATGAGCCGGACGAGCTCGGAGACGGGCGTCGGCTGGCTGACGACGCCGTTGGCGTAGTCGGTCGCGTAGCCGAGCAGCGCGTAGGGAATCTCGGCCTCCCCGGCGAGCACGGTCTCGGGGCCGGCGGTCTGGCTGACGACCGTCACGCCGCAGCTCTGGAGCATGCGGATCTCGGCGCGTGTGTTGAAGCGCGGCCCGTCGACGTGCCCGTAGCAGCCGCCGTCGCGCACGTGGAACCCGGCCTCGCGCGCGCCGGCAAGCAGCGCCTGGCGCAGCGGCTGGGAGAACGGTCGGTCGTAGATCCAGTGCCCGCGGCCGCGCGCGCCGGGCTCGGTGTGAAGCGTGCAGAGCGAGCCGTCGGGCAGCCGGTTGGCGAGGAAGTGCAGGTCGTCGAAGACGACGAGGCTCCCGAGCGAGAGGTTCGAGTCCAGCGAGCCGCAGACGGTGACCGAGAGGATCGCGTCCGCGCCGCGCTCCTTCAGCGCGGCGATGTTCGCCTGGTGCGTGACGGCGCTGGAGAGCAGCTCGTGGCCGGGCCGGTGCCGCGAGATGTGCAGGACGTCGACGCCGGCGAAGCGCCCGCTCGTGACCGGCGCCGCTCCGAACCGCGTCTCGACGAGCTCGGGCTCGCCCTCGGTCTCGACGCCGGGGAGCGCGTATGTACCCGACCCCGTGAGGATCCCGATCCGCATGGCGCGGGATGGTAGTTCAGCGACTGGGGACGCGTCCGCCGCCGGCGCCGGGCTCGGTCGCCGGGCCGGCGGGCGTGGCGACACCGAGCACGCGCATGGCCTTCAGGCCGAGCGACAGCTTCTCCCGTCCGTCGGTGGAGCCGACGTCGAGGCCCGACAGCTCGCGCACGCGCTCGAGCCGGTAGCGGATCGTGTGGCGGTGCGTGAAGAGCTTCTGGGCCGTGCCGGCGACGTTGCCGTCGTTGTCGAGGAAGGCCTCGACGGTGCGCACGAGCTCGGTTTCGTATTGATCGTCGTAGGCGACGAGCGGCTCGACGGTCTCGGCATAGAAGCGCTGCAGCTCGGCCGGATCCTCGCTCATCGCCGACAGCAGGAGCCGGTATGCGCCCGTCTGCTCGAAGGCCAGCAGCGGATGCTCGTCGTCGCCCTCGGCGACGTTGACGGCCAGCAGCGCCTCGTTGCCGGCGCGATGCAGGTCGAGCGGCTCGCCCGCGACGCGGCTGCGGCCGACCGCGAAGGAGTGCCCGGGCAGGCCCGCCTGCAGCTCGCGCAGGACACCCTCGGCGGCCCGCTTGGCAACAGCCTCCTCGCCGCCCGGGACCAGCAGGACGACCTCCGCCGCGCTGGACTCGCGCTGGACGGGTGCGGCGATCGCGGTGGGGACGACGGCGCGCGCGCCGCGCTCTGCGGTCGCCAGCACGCGCGCGCGCCAGCCCTCCTCTGTCGGCACATGAGCGTGGGCGCGGGCGACGAGCACGCTGCCGCCCCCGAGCAGGTCGATGCCAAGCTCGGCGGCGCGCGCGACGATCTCGCCGGGATCGGCGAGGTCGCGGGCGAGGACGGCGTGCAGGAAACCGCTGCTGGCCTGCTGCGACGCGCGCGCGGGAGCGCGCACCCGCTCGACCTCCGACGCGACAAGGGTCGTCACGAGGCGCACAAGCGCAGGGCGGGGCTGCGCCCGCACGCGCATCCGCAGTTGGCCCACGGACGCGTCGGCCACCCGCAGCTCGATCGTCTCGACGCCCGCGGCGCTGTCGAGCAGCGAGCGCTCGTCGGCCGGCGAGCGCGCAGCGACCGCCAGGACCGAGCCGGTGCGGTCAAGCAGCACGAGGCTGGCCTCGAGCGCGCGAGCTGCGGCGCGGACGACGTCCGGCAGTCCGGCGCCCGACTCCACCGCATCCGTGATCGCATCAAGCGCAGCGAGATCGAGCCCCAGAGTCCGTTCGGCGGGGCTGGCCATCGCTATAGGCTACGCCGCGATTCGATCCCAGTAATAGGCGATCGCCACGCCGCCGGCGCCCCCGAGCAGCAGCAGCGCCGCCAGGACATACAGCGTGAGGAAACTCGCCGCCACGCGTTCCCAGGCCCGGCTGTAGGCCGTCCACGCCGGCACGACGATGAACCAGACGAAGGCAGCGAGCGCCGCCACACCACAGGTGCCCGCCACGAGGTAGGTGACTCCTGCGTTCGTCACGTTCATGAAGTGTGACGCAGTTTGCCGACGAAGCCCATGGAACTGGTCGATCGGTCAGGCCGGCGCGGCGAGGATCGGCGCCGGCGTCCGCCCCTCGGCGAGGAGCATCTCGTAGGCGGTTGCGGCCCGTTCGCGATGGCCGACGTCGAAGAAGAGGGCGAGGACCGTGGGACCCGAGCCGGAGACGATCGCGTGGTCGGCGCCGGCGTTGATCGACGCCTCGAGTGCCTCGTCGATCGCCGGGCACAGCGAGCGGGCGGCGTCCTGGAGGTCGTTATGGACGTGGTCGAGCACGGTCTCCGCCGAGATCGCGGCCTGCAGGCGGGTGAGCGAACGAGCCAGGCCGAGGACATCGCGCGGCAGGCCTAGGCGGTCGGCCTCGGCATAGACGTCACACGCCGCGAGCGCAGCCTGCACGGGCAGCACGACGGCGGCGTACTCCAGCGCCGCGACGAGGGGGCGCAGCCGGCTCCCCTCTCCCGTGGCGAGCACGAGCCCGCCGCGAACCTGACTGGGGACGTCGGCGCCGAGCTCGCCGGCGATCTCCTCGAGGAGCCGGCGGTCGCCGATGCCCGCGGCCTCCGCCACGAGGCGCAGCGCCGCCGCCGCGTCGGCCGAGCCACCGGCCATGCCGCCGGCGACCGGGATGCGCTTGGCGATCTGGAGGCGCACCGGCGGCCCGTCCCAGTCGGTGCGTGCGCGGAAGGCGGCAAGCGCGGCCGCGGCGAGGTTCGGCCCCTCGACTCCGGGGCACACGACCTCGTCGGCCTGCAGGCCCTTGGGACCGACCTCGAGGCCCACGTCGTCGCAGAGATCCAGCGAGTCCATGAGCGTGACGAGCTCGTGACGGCCGCCCGACCGCATCGGGCCCACGAACAAGCAGAGGTTGATCTTTGCCCGTGCCTGCGTGCGCAGCTCGGTCATGCGCTCAAGGTTTCGTGCAGTGAGCGGAAGTCCTGCGGCGAGAGGCGCTCGGCGCGGGCGTCGGGCGGGTGGCCGAGGCGCTCGAGCGCGGCGCGCGCGCGTTCGCGGACCTGAGGCGGTGCCCCAGGCGCCAGCGCGAGCGACCGCGCGAGCGCCTTGCGCCGGTGGGCGAAGGCGGCGTTGACGAGCTCGCGCAGGTCGGACGCGGGGGCCGGACCGGCGCGGCGCAGGCCGACGAGGACCGAGTCGACGTGCGGCACCGGCGCGAAGACGCTGCGCGACACCGGGCGCAGGACCCGCACCTCACAGGCGAGCTGGGCGAGCACCGACGGAATGCCGTAGGCGTCGCTGCCGGGCGCGGCGGCAAAGCGCTCGCCGACCTCCTTCTGGACCATGCCGACCCAGCGATGAACGCCGTCGAGCTCCACGATCGTGCGCAGGATCACGCCGGCGGCGATCCCGTAGGGCAGGTTGGCGACGACCTTCGTCGGCGCCGGGTCGAGCGCGCGCAGGTCCAGGCGCATCGCGTCGGCGAGATGCAGCGTGACGTTCGCAAACGGCGCGATCGCGTCGCGCAGCGCGGGCTCCAGCGCGGCGTCGAGCTCGACGACGTGGACGTGTGCGACGCGCGGGGCGAGGTGCTCGGTGAGAACGCCGAGCCCACCGCCGATCTCGAGCACGACGTCGGCGGGCTCGAGCTCGGCGGCCCGCTCGATGACGCCGAGGATGTTGGAGTCGATGAGGAAGTTCTGCCCGAGGTCGCGCTTGGGCCGCACGCCGAACTCGCGCATGCGGCGCAGGCTCGGCTGGCTCGGCGTCGGCGTGTCGTCGCTCACCATCCGAAGAGGGCGGCAGCGTTGCGCTCGACGAGCGCCTCGAGCTGCTCGTAGTCGATCCCGCGGCGCTCGGCGACGAAGCGCGCGGTGTGGACGACGTACGCCGGCTGGTTGCGCTCCTTGCGCACGGCCTGCGGCGTGAGATACGGCGCGTCGGTCTCGACGAGCAGCCGCTCGGCGGGAACGCGCTCGGCGGCCGCGGCCAGCTCCTGCGCCTTCGGATACGTGACGTTGCCGGCGAAGGAGATCCACCAGCCCTCCTGCACGCACTCCTCAAGGCGATCGGGCATCGTGAAGCAGTGCATGACGACGGACAGCCCGGCAGCCTTGCTGCGCAGGGTCGCGATCGTGTCGTCCTCGGCGGCACGGGTGTGGATGACGAGCGGCTTGCGGGTGGCGCGCGCGAGCTCGATGTGGGCGTCGAAGGCGCGTCGCTGGTCGGCGGACGGCGCGTGGTCGCGGTAGTAGTCCAGGCCGGTCTCGCCGATCGCCGCGCAGCGCGGGTGCTCGGCGAGCGCGTGCAGCTCGGCGGCGTCGGCATCGTCGAAGCCGGCGGCCTCGTTGGGATGGCGCCCGATCGCGGCGAGCACCTGCGGGAAGCGCTCGGCCGCCAGCAGTGCCTCGCGACAGGTCGCGCCGTTCGTGCCGACCGTGAGGATCCGGGTGACGCCGGCGGCAGCCGCCGCCGCGACGAGCTCGGCATCGTCGGGCTTGCAGACGTGCAGGTGGGTGTGGCTGTCGATCACGCCGAGACTACGCCTGCGGCTTGGGGAACAACTGCTCAAGCTTGGAGATCGTGCCGAGCCGGCCGGCCTGCATCCGCGCACCCTCGAGCTCGAGCGCTGGCGCCCCGAGCGCCTCCAGGAGCTTGCCGCTGCTCTCCGGCATCCACGGATGCAGCAGGACCGCCACGACGCGCAGCGCCTCGGCCAGCGAGGCGAGCACCCGATCGAGTTCGGCGGCGCGCGCGGGGTCCTTGGCAAGCGTCCAGGGCGCCTGTTCCTCGACGTAGCGGTTCAGGCGGCGCACGCGCTGCCAGATCGCATCGAGCGCGCTCGAGAGGTCGGCGCGGTCCAGGCGCGCACTGACCTCGGTCACCGCGCGGTCGATCTCGGCGGCGAGCTCGGCATCGAGCTCGACGTCGGGGACCGTCCCATCCCGGTAGCGGTGCACCATCGCGATCGTGCGGCTGGCGAGGTTGCCGAGCTCGTTGGCCAGCTCGGTCTCGTAGCGGGCGGCGAAGCCGGCGGCGGAGACCGAGCCGTCGTGGCCGAAGGAGACCTCGCGCATGCAGTAGTAGCGCAGGGCGTCCGTCCCGAACTCGTCCATGACGACGAACGGGTCGAGCACGTTGCCCAGCGACTTGCTCATCTTGTGCTCCTCGCCGCTGTCGTCGCGCATGAGCAGGAAGCCGTGTACGAACACGTGCTCGGGCAGCGGCAGGCCGGCGGCCATGAGCATCGCCGGCCAGAAGACGGTGTGGAACTTCAGGATGTCCTTGCCGATGATGTGAAACTGCGCGGGCCAGAAGCGTTCGGTGAGGTCCTCGCCGGGCTTGGCGTACGACAGCGCCGTGTAGTAGTTCAGCAGCGCCTCGAACCAGACGTAGAAGACGTGCTGGGGGTCCCACGGCACCGGCACGCCCCACGTGAGCGTCGAGCGGCTGAGCGAGACGTCCTGCAACCCCGACTCGCTGAACGAGCGCGCCTCGTTGTAGCGGTGGCGCGGCATGACGAAGTCCGGGCGCTCGTCGAGGAGGCGCAGGAGGTCGTCCTGGAAGGCCGACAGGCGGAAGAAGTAGTTGTCCTCCTTCTCGCGTGTGAGCGGGATGCGGTGGATCGGGCACGTGTGGTCCTCGCCGGCCTCGCCGTCGGTCTTGAAGTCCGCGCAGCGGGGGCAGTACCAGCCCTCGTAGACGCCTTCGTAGACGTGGCCGTTGGCGCGGATGGCGCTCAGGACCTCCTGCGACTTCGCCTCGTGCTCGGGGTCGCTCGTGCGGATGAAGAAGTCGTTGGAGACGTTCAGCCGCGGCATGAGGTCGATGAAGCGCGGCGCGTTGCGGTCGACGAGCTCCTGCGGCGTAAGCCCCATCGTCTCCGCGGCGAGCGCCACCGGCTCTCCGTGCTCGTCGGTGCCCGTGAGGAAGAACACGTCCTCTCCGCGCTGGCGCATGTGCCGCGCCATGACGTCGGCGGCGATCGTCGAGTAGGCGTGCCCGAGGTGAGGCGCCGCATTGACGTAGTAGATCGGCGTCGTGACATAGAAGCTCATCGGTCGCGGAGGCTACCTACGGCCATGCCGGTTGGATGTGCGTTGACGCGTGCGAGACCTAGCGAGGCGATGCCGCCCGCTTTCGTACTGGTGGTACGGGAACCGGTGGTGGTGCCGCATCGGCGACGATCATCGGGCGCGTCGACGTGCGGGACCTACCGGGATAGGCCCCGAGGCGCCGAGGCCCACCTCGTCCCCCGCGCGCCTCCCGGTGCGGGGCCGCGCCGACGCCGCACGACGAGGCCGCCGAGCGGCAGGCCGAGGCCGAACAGGGCGAGGCCGACCCATACGACGAGCGGGAGCTCAGGCGCCGGTGTACCGCGCGGATCCCGGACGGGCACGGGCCGGGTCGGTGGGGCCGGTCGCGGCGCGAACCGGCCGCGCGGATCCGGGACCGGCGCGGGCCCGGCCGGTGGGGCCGGCCGCGGCGCAAACCCGCCGCGCGGATCCGGGACCGGCGCGGGCCGGGTCGGTGGGGCCGGTCGCGGCGCGAACCGGCCGCGCGGATCCGGGACCGGCGCGGGCCCGGCC
>JBPCJA010000161.1:0-10670 GCA_051005755.1 Solirubrobacteraceae bacterium | reverse complement strand
GCTGTGCGACTTCGCAGGAAACGTGTCGTCTTCGCGCACGACCAACGTGGCGCGCAGGCGCTCCCGGGGCCCGCGCGGCCTGGGGATGCCCGGCGGTCGGCTCGTCGAGTTCGCGGGGAATCGGCCCTTCCCTGCGGAAGGGGTGTGCCTCACGGATGGTCGGCCGGCCCTCCACCGGTCGGGATCACAAAGCATGATCCTGGTGTCGAATCGCCGCGATACGAGGTGATCTTGCCTCGGTGAATCCACCGGGCAGCGAACGCGCCGGGTCCAGCTCGCGCTCACGGGCAGCTGTTGCGATACGGGACGCCGGCCGCGTACTGCGCCCATTCGTTGCTGCTGAGGCCGCTGCCCACGAGCGTGCAGACCTCGGTTTGCAGTTCACCAAAGTTCTGCCATAGCAGGCCGGTCCACAACCGGACGGCGCGGCGTCGGCGTCGGCGTCGGGGATCCTGACGCGGTGGTTGCGGTAGACGAGCCCGGCCGGGTGAGGGTCTGGTAGCAGTGACGTTCGCCGCGCGGGTCGGCGGTGCCTGCGGACAGGACCGTGACGGCGACCAGGTGGCCGGCGCCATCGCGTCCGACCACCTTCCAGCCGAGCTCGACCCAGCCGCGCTGAACGAGGCCGCGCTCCCAGGCGTGCTCGGCGGCACTGAGGGCGTCGATCGGCTGGAACGGTTGGCCGTCGTAGGCGGTGGGTCGGTCATGAGCCGGCTGATCTGCCGCGAGCGCCGCGCGCCGCGCAACCCGTAGGGTCGCGCAGCGAAGCCCCGGCAGGCCTTGCGCGCCGCAGCGCGTGCGGGATCCTGTCAGCGGGCGGCCGGCCCGCCGCCGGACGACGGCCATTCGCCGCCGTGCTTCAACGCCGCGGTAACGCGGGACGTGTCCCGATCGGGTGTCATCGTGCGTCGGTGAAGAGGTCAAGCTGGCCGGGTGGCGGCGCGGCGAAGCGGCGTTGGTAGGCGCGCCACGCGCGCTCCAGCCGTCCCAGGTCGCGCAGGATCTCGTCGGCGCGGACGTTGGCGAGCCGGCGCTTGAGGTCACGGTCCCAGCGCGCGTTGAAGTCGGGGTCGTCGATCATCCGAACAGCGACCCTTGCGCGGGTGCGCTGTCGACGCTGGCGGCCTCGATCGCGGTGCGCTCGATCGTGCGGTCGGCGGCGGTCTGGGTCGGGCCTTCGCCGTAGAGAGGGATGGCGGCGATGTCGGGGTCTATGGAGAGTCCGGAACCGCTGGGGTCAGGGCTGGGCCTTGACAGCCCCCGGAGCAGTCGTGCTGAACGACGGCGCCCGGAACAGCAAGGGGCGGCGGGCAGCTCGTCGGCGGCGCGTTGGGTGCAACGATCGAGTGGTGCTCAGCGAAAAGCAACTGGTGGCGATTCTCGGTGTCGTCGCCGCGGTGTTCGTCTGGCTAGCGGCTGCTGGCTATCCCTTGCCAGCGATTGTTCCGGCCACGATTGCGTTGCTAGGCGCGTTCGGGATGCTGTTTTTCCACTGGCCACGCGCTGTGGTGCTCAGCTATATGGTCGCTCTCTTGTTGCCAGCCGTCGCGTTCGTACTCGGCTACTCGCCGTGGCGCGCGGTCTCTCATCCCCTGCCGCGCTCCGTGTCCCAGGACGACATCACGATCGGCTACCCAGATGGCTGGGAGAGGGTCGAGAGCGGTCCGGAGTTCCCTGGGATCAAGCTTGCCAGCGCGATTGCTCTCGAGAGAAAGCGCCCAGACGGCTCAGGCATCCTCGCAGGCTTGTCATCGGCAACCGGCAGGGCAATGCTGAGCCGCGAGTTTCTCGCGCGGCTGAGTCGGGCGCCGACGCGCCATGACCGAGTCGTGCTCGGCGGTGTCGGCCCTGCCCACCGCTATCGGAGCATGCGGCCTCGTGGCGTGAATCGCTCGCTGACCATCATCGTCGCTCCAACTACCAAGGGCATCTTAACCGTGGTGTGCTACGCAGATCCGGTGGATGCTCGCAAGTTTGCTCGCGAGTGCGAGGGGATGTGGAAGACGGTCAGCCTTCGCCATGCGAAACCGTCCCCGCTGGGCGCAGATCCAGCGTACGCCAAAGCGCTTAGCAGCGTTATCGAGGAGCTCGATAGAACACGCCCCCGCGTCCAACACCGCGTGCGAGCCGCACCGCCGGAAGCGCGATCGAACATTGCAGCAAGCGCCTTTAGGCACGCCTTCGCCATAGCGCGCAGGAGGCTTGGTCGCGCCCACGTCTCACCTGTGGATCGCGACGTGCATATGCGCATCCTCGCCGCGCTAGCGACCGCGCGCGATGCATATGCGCACGCTGCCGAAGCCTCGGCAACGAACCATCAGAGCTTGTGGCGTCGGGCACGCACCGGGGCACGCGCTGCCGAGGCGTCCCTTCGCCTCCAAGTCTCTGGGCTTGCCGAACGCGGGTACGTGCTACGCTAGTCACAGGTCCTCTAGGTCCGTTCGAAATCTGCGCTGCGTGCACCACATCGGTACCTCCAGGAGAACCTGCCGAACGGCGATCTTTACGCTAGCGCTGATCTTGATCAGCGTGACGCCGGCCTCAGCAGCCCCGATCAACGACGACCGGGCTAATCGACTGCCGATCCAGCTCGGTGTTGCGGACACTAGAACCAACGTGGGGGCAGGAGTCGAGCCGAACGAACTTTTCACGACGTCGGATCCTGCGGCCAATCGCTGCGACAAAGACAAGGTGTCGCAAACAACGGGTTCGCAAATGGACTCGACGCTGTGGTGGGAGTTCACCGGCAACGGTGGTCCGGTGACCGTGTCCTCCGCTCGGTCAAACTTCGACAGCGTGCTCGCCGTGTACGAAACCGCCAGCGGCCTGCTGCTCGGTTGCAACGATGACATCCAGCCCTTCGACGATACTCAGCGGTTTCTGCCGGGCCTCCGTCAGTCCTCAGAGATGGTTATCCCAACCGTTGCCGGACGCCTATATTCGGTGCAACTCGGCAAGTGCACCACACCACCACCGATCCGATGCGGTTCGGTTACGTCGTCGGATGTCGTCCTTCGCGCCGATAGGACTCCGCCCAACGATGATCGTGCTGCTGCGACGCCGATCACCGCTGGCGAAGCCGTGCCTGCGAGCAACATCGGAGCAACGCTCGAAAGCCAAGAGCCAGCCTCCTGCGGTTCCTCCCCGTACGCCAAGACGGTCTGGTTTCGCTACTCGGCACCCGCTCGCGGCACCGCTGTCTTCTTGGCCTCAGGCCGCGAGGAAGTTCTCGACACCGTACTCGCCGTGTATCGCGCGGATGCGATGGCTCCGCTGGGCTGCAACGATGATGCCGTCACGAAGCAGTACGGCTCGTCGCGACTGCCAAGCATCGAGCCCGCGAACTCACCAGTCGATGTCTTGCCGGGCGATTATCTGATCCAGGTCGGCGGCTACTACGACCCAAACTCCAACTTCACGACGGTGGCAGCCCGCAGCGGAAAGCTCAACGTCCGCGTCGACTTCACCGAGGACACCGACATCGACAACGATGGCAGCGATCGCAGCGTGGATTGCAACGACAACGACCCTGCCATTCGACCGGGCACGGCCGAGATCGCCAACAACGACATCGACGAGAACTGCGACGCTGTCAAGGCGTTTGATCGCGACGGGGACGGAGTGCTCGCCCGCCCAGTAGGCGCGGATTGCCGCGATGACAACCCCGGCATCAGGCCAGACGCACCAGAGATCCCCGATAACGGCGTTGACGAAGATTGCGACGGCGCGGATAAGCAAGCGCCTCTGCTAGACGTCACAATCGGCGGTGCCTGGCTGAACCCGGGTCGGTACACACAGATCACGAGCCTCTACGTCAAAAACGTTCCAGCGGGCACCACGGTGCGCTTCCGTTGCCGGGGCAAAGGCTGCCCGTTTAAGAAGCAGCGGTCACGGACGCTGAAGCGCAAGCGCGCGAAATTCGATGTGCTGCCCAAGAAGGTTCGGTCGCGCGTGAAGCTTCGCCCTGGAGCGCGAGTCGAGATCATCGCGACCAAGCCTGGTTTCTCGGGTAAGTCGCGCGCTTTTCGCATCCGGCGCGGTCTGGACGTGGATCCGACCTCCAGTCAGTTCTGTCTGTGGCGCAGCGGCAAGCTTCCTTGTTGATACGGCGGCGGGCGGTTGTCGTGCCCGGCGTGGTCGTGGTCTCGCTCGCGTCGTTCGCGCTAGGACACGCGTTGCAGCCAGAATCCGCGTCGCCGTCAGCGAGCTCGCCCACGACGGATGCGACCGCAAAACCTCGCGTCACACCGCTCCAGTCGGCTGATCCGCTACCTCAGCTGCGCGAGGCACCGAGACACGCCGCACCGACAGCAACCGGACACTCGCCGCCGCAGGACGCTTCGCCAAATCTCGCGCCCAGAGAACAGGCGCCAGCAGTCCAGGCGCCTCCGCCTCCGCCTCCGCCTCCGCCTCCGCCTCCGCCTCCGCCTCCGAGCATTCTCACGCCGTAGCCACTGAGAGCCGCCGGAGTTCTCGAAGTTCGGCTCAAGCGCTCAATAGGCGATTCGCCCGCCCTGCGCGCCGGGCGCCCCGGCGGGCCCGGCGCGACGGCAGCCACGGGGCCCCGGTACGCGGGCCGTGGGCTGGATCGGCGGCTCACAGCGCCTCGAGGGCGTCCACCGAGGCGATCTCAGCCGTTTTGAGGCCCTGTGCGCGATCGCCGCGGGTGATCCATCGTCCGGCTCGAGCGGTCGGGGTTCGCGGGGAATGGGCTGTTTCCTGCGACGCGATTGATTGAGGAACTCGACCGGCACCTCAGGCGCTTAGGAAGCGTCCATCAACAAGTTGCGGCTTTCGGCACCGTCTCGCGGCGCCCAGCGCCACCCGATTCCTTGCCAGTACAACCAGTACTGCCCGCGGAATCGTGCGGCCCTGGGCATCCACGATCCGGCACCGCAAGCCTGCAACTTGTTCTCGGACGCTTCCTTAGCGCCGGATCCCGTTCCATTGTTCCTCACGGGCCTTTCTGCAGGGTGCCGGGCGCGACGCGGATGCGTCGCGGGCAGTCGCATACGGCGGCTATGAGGTTGGCGTTGCCAGTGGCGCCGGGGCTGCTGGATTCGCTTCTGCGGTGTAGCGTGATCGCGCGCTGCAGGTCCTCGATCGTCGCCGCGTACGTGGTGGCGGTCGCATGGGGCAGAGCGGTCAGCGACCATCCGATCGTCGTGTCGCGCTCGACGTCGAGTCCGACTTGTTCAGCGATGCGCTTGTAGCGCGCGTTGTGGTAGCGCCCTTGGCGGCTGGTGTCCTCGATGCCGCGGACCGCGGCGATCGCGTGAGCTCCCTCGTGCAGGAGGGTTGCCAGGACGTCGCGTGGGCCGCGCTGCAGGCCTTCGCCGCCGATCAGGACCTCGTGGACGTAGGCGCCCTCTTTGGCGCCTACGAGCTGCCAGCGTTCGGCCGCGAAGTGGCCGAGGATCAGGCCGCGCCTCGACGACCTGAGCCCTGGCCGAGGATGAGCGCTGCTGGAGGCAGGTCGGGATGGGCGTCGGCGATCGTGCGCCACGCGCGCTCAAGTGCAGCGACGAGCTGCGCGGTGCCGGCCTCGGGTTGACGCTTAAGTGTCAAAGCGAAGAGAGCGTAGCGCCGCTGTCGGCGTGATCGGCTTCATGCGCCAGCGTGCAAGCGCGGCGCATCGCGCAGCTCGTCACCCAGCCCAGCGCCGACCACCGCGGCGGGTGTAGGTCGACGTCGTGCGCGTCGACGAGCTGCGCCCACGCCTCGCGACACGCGCGGACGACGATCGCGCGGTCCGCAGTCGCGCGTCGCGCGACGACGCGCCGCAGCTCGCCGTCGTGGCGCTCCCGTAGCGCCGCGACCATTTCGCGGCGCTGAGGGTCGCTGGCCACGATCGCTGGCCCGCTCAGGCGAACGCGTCGGCGAGCTCGCCGGCGGTGCGCAACGTGGCCAGGATCGCCGGAACGCCCGCGGCCTCGCTGTGCTGCGCGTAGGCGTCCACGACGCCCTGCAGCTCGGCCTGGCTCTCGACGTGGCGCTCGATCAGGTAGACGCGATCGGCATGGTCGACCGGCACGTCCATGACGGCGACGTGCCCCCGCGATCCGCTGCGCCTTGATCGCGCGCTCCCCCGCGGGGATGCGGTAGCGCTTCAGCTCGACGACCCGGCCGGCGGGCGTCATGACCGCGGCGCGTGGTCGGGGGTGTGCGCCCACCGGGCGCTGCTGCCGTAGCCGCGAACGTCGCGGCCGACGCGCACCGCAGCGGCGTCCTGGGGGCGCTCGGCGAGCTCGCGCTGCACATCGCGGCGCTCGCGCGTGCGCTCACCGGCGCTAGACCGCGGCCGCGCCTTCATGCGCCGGATCTCCGCGCTCGCCTGCGCGCTGCTCTTCGGATACGTGAACGTCGTTCCCGTCGCTTCGGCAAGGCTCTTGAGGTAGGCCAGCTGCTTCGGTGTGGGCTTCATCGCTTCGCCTTTCGGGGGTGCTGTTCGAGGACAGTCGGGCGACAGCCCGCGCGAGGGTCAAACGCACGCGCCAGCTCCAAGCCCCTGGGCGCTCGGACGAAGTCCGATGGAGCTGGTGTGGCGGATTGACCCTCGCGCGGGCAGCCTGCGACGGTCCTCGGGGTCAGCACCCCCGGCGAAGCGGCTCGCACCCTGTCGGGCTCGGCCTGCACTACCTCAACGCCCGTCCCGTCATTGGCGGCCTCTCGCGCGCGCCCCCGCGCCCTCGCCTTCCTACCCGGCAGCCGCCGCGGCCGCGGGCTGGCGCTCCTCACGTTCCTCTGCGCCCAGGGCCTCCTCGAGGCGACGCGCCAAGCGGTCGACGAGCCCGGCGATCCGCTCGAACGTGTCGCCGCCGGCGTCCTCACTCCACGCCGCCAGGTACGGGACCGAGGCCACGTCGCTTCGGACTCCGACGAACGCGACCGCCAGGTGCGCGACCGACTCGGCCACCAGCTCTTCCTCGGCGTAGCCAAGCCTGGGATCGTCATCGCGGCGGTCGACGCGGACCAGCGCATGGGCGAGCTCGTGACACAGAACGCTGATCTGCGCGTTGACCGCCTGGTCGTCGTTGATGGTCAGCAGCTTCGCCGCCGGCGCGCACGAGCCGCCGTGCCCCTTGGCCAACGTCTCATACGTCACGCTGTAGCCCAGCTCGTCGCCCAGGCGCTCAAGGGGCTCGCGCGCCCACGCGAGGCTGTCGCCCTCAAGCTCAGCGATCGGCGGGTCAAGCGGTGCCGGCTCGACCGGCGGCGGCAGCGCCTCGACCTGGCTCGCCGAGAAGACGGCCTCAAGGCGAAAGTAGGTGCGTGGTTTGTCGGCGGCGATAGCGCCCGCGTTGCGCCACGCCTGCAGCTTCTTCTTCGACGGCGGGCACGGCGCCCAGATCCGGATGTGCGACGTCTCGCCACGCCGCACGCAGTAGCCGAGCTTCAGCCAGGCGCGGAATCCCGCGACGTGCGTCGCCCGGGGATCTTGAAGGCAGCAGAGCAGCTGATTGGTCAGGCTGTAGCGCCGCAGACCCACCTTCGCACGGCATTCTAGCCAGCGCTGCCAGCCAGCGCTACAGCGCAGCTGCGCGACCGCGCGCTCGGTCAGCTCCTGCTCCTGGCGCCGGCGCTCGGCGCGCTCTTCGTCAGTCAGCGCAATGCGCTCTCGCTTGGCCATCACGATCACCTCGTGGTGTTGGGGCGCTCGCTGGCTGCGAGGGCCTGTGCCGCTCAACCGCATCCCCGCAGGGGGTGCGATCCTTGAAGCGGTCAGGCACTCGCAGCACGGCAGCGCTCGTCCTCAGTCGCCGCAGTCCTCCGCGTCGAGCTCGTCGTCGACCTCGGCCGCGTCGACGTCGTCCTGCAGGTCCTCGTCGACGTCGCGCTTGCCGGCGTCGCGTGTCGAGCTGGCCGCGGCCGCGGGCGCACGCGTGTCGAGCTGCGCGACGCTGCGCTCGTAGGAGCGCGCCTCGGCTGCGATCGCGCGCTGCAGCTGCGTGTGGCTGGCCGGCAGGATGCCCTTGGTCACGCGCTCAAACGCCTTGCGCGCGGTGTCCTTGTGCGATCGCGGCAGGATCGAGCTGCGCCGCTTGCTCGCCGGGAGCGCGAGCTGGCTGGCGTAGTGCTGGGCGGCGAACACGACGAGCGCGCGGCCATACAGCTCGCCGGCGCTCGTGGCACCGTCGATGAACCGCCACAGCCACTTCGCGGCGACGTCGGGCTCGCAGTACGCGACCTTCGTCTTGCCGCGCGCGCCGCTCTTGAGCGTCGGCGTCGTCGTCGTGCGGTGCTCCTCGAGGACGAGTCGCAGCCCGTTCGCGGCGATCGTCTTCGCGACGTCGTCGTTGCTGGCGTAGGGCGACGCGTCCGGGCCCAGCAAGCCGTACGCCATGAAGCGTGCGACGTCCATGCTGTCGGGGTCGACGCTGGCCAGCTGCGTGAGCAGCGCACTGCCCAGATCGAGGTTCGTGCCGTGCGCCTGGCGCGTGATCTCGCGCAGGTTGGCGCGATGCTCGACGTCGACCTCTTCGCGCGGCGTGCGCTCACGCTTGGCCGCCGCGCTGCGCTTGGCCTTGGCGTTCTTCGCCACGCGCGCCTTGACGTCGGCGAGCGTCCGCGCGATCGCCTGCTTGCACAGCTCGCGGTAGACCTCGCGGTCGGAGATGAGCGGCGGCCCGCTGTCGAACTCGATCAGCACGCCGGCCGCGCGCGCCTGGTCAACGTCGGCCGGCGTGAAGCGGATCGTCGGCGGCCCGTAGGCGTAGCGATCGACCTGCTTGTGCAGCGCCTCGGCCTCCGTGACGAGCGCGTCGGTCTTCTTGCCCAGGCGCAAGCTCCTCAGATCGCCGTGGTGCAGCTGGTTGAGGTAGGCGCCGAAGGTGTCCTTGCCGGCGTCGCGCAGCGCCTGGCCGATCGCCCAGCCCGGGTTGCTCAGCAGCTGCGAGCCGCCGATCGTCGTCGCGGCGATCGCGTCGACGACCGCCTGCACGATCGGTGCTGACACCTCGCCGATCGCGAGCAGGTTGTCGATCGCGCTGACCGGGATCTCACCGATACCGACGAGCTGCTGGCCGACGGCGGGCAGCTTGAGGATCTTCGCGCGCGCGGTGACGAGCTGGCGACTCCAGCCGAGCGCCTGCGCCGCGCCGTCGGCCGTGTAGCCCTCGTCGAACATCGCCTGCACCGCCCGGGCCTCCTCCAGCGGCGACAAGGCTTTGCGCGTCACGTTCTCAGCGGCACTGTCGGCCGAGCTGCCTTCGCGCTCACGCACGACGACGGGGACGTCAGGCTGGCCGAGGCTGCGACAGGCCGCGAGACGGTGATAGCCCGCGACGAGCTCGTAGCCTGCGTCGACCGGGCGCACGATCAGGGGGACGAGCACGCCGCGCAGCGCGATCGACTGCGCAAGGTTGTCGACGTGGGCGGTGTCGAGCTCGCGGACGTTCTCGCGCACGCTGATGTCGTCGAGCGCTAGGCGCAGCTCGCCGGCGGAAGTCGTGGTGCTGTTCATCAGGGCCCTCCTTGGGCCTCGTGGCCCCGCCCGGTGCGGGACCGATCCCCCTCCTCCCCGCGCCCGAAGGGTGCGATCTTGGGAGGGGGTCGGTCGCGCGCCGGGCTTTGGGGTCGCGTTCGCCGCCGCTGCTAACGACCACGATTCGCCGTCCACACGCGCGACGTATCACCCTGGCTGCCCACGCCCAGGGGGCTTAGATCGCTTCACAGCGGCCTCGCAAGCGCGCTGCGACAGCGCGGCGACCGCCGATCGGCTCGTTAGCGCCCGACGGTGGGCGTTTCCTGCGCGTCTGAGCAGCTGGGGCGAGGGCGCACAACGCGCCAGACGGCGCGAGCCCGGGCGCCGTCTAGAGCATCAGACGGTCCCACACAGCGAGCGGTGTGCTGCGCAACGCGTTCGCTGCGACCCATCGACGCGTCGGATTCGTCGGCGTTGGCGAGCGTCAGGGCGAGGTTCACACCTTCCTCGATCGCGCGCGTGTTGAGCTCGTGCAAGCGCTTGCGCCCGACGCCGCGGGCGAGCAGCAGGATCTCGAAGAGCGCTCGATCGGCGAGCTCGGTGGGCTGGTCGCGCATGACGTCGGCGATTGTCAGCCGTCCGTCCGCGAGCGCGTGACGCACGCGCTTGTTCGCCTGGCGGACCTCAATGCCGCGCTCGGCAAGCGCAGTGGCGGATGCCGGGAACATCAGCGGTCGAAGTCCGCGCCGGCGGCGAGCCGACGGACGTGTTCGGCTTCCCACGAGCCCGGGCGCGCGGCGACTAGCGCGTCAGAGCCGCCGCGTTCGCGGGCGACGTCCTCGAGCACGTGCGCGAGCCAGCCCCCGAAGTCCTGCTCGCCGTCAACAGCGGCTCGCACGGCGTCTTTCGCCGCGTCCGTGTAGGCGTTGACGCTCATGACGCTCCCCCCTCGTCGCATGTCGGGTCCTCCGCGCTGCCGCGCTCCGGCCGGCTGGCCGGAGCGCTCGGGGTGGTCGTGGTCACGACGCGTCCGCCGGCGGCTCGTCGTCGCGGGTGGGTGCGCCGAGGAACTGGATGCTGTCGGCGACGATCTCGACGGCCTGGCGCTTGTTGCCCTCCTGCTCCCACTCGCGCCACTCCAGGCGTCCGTCGATCGCGACGCCGCGGCCCTTGGCCAGGTGCTTGGCGACGTTCTCGCCCTGCGCGCCCCAGACGGTGACGTCGAAGTAGTTGGGCTTGTCGACGT
>JBPCJA010000160.1:0-6690 GCA_051005755.1 Solirubrobacteraceae bacterium | reverse complement strand
CCTCGGCCCTGGCGGCGCGCGGGCGGCGCGGCGCCGACGCAGCCGGCGGCGTGCGGTCGCGCGCGGGCGATCGCTCCGGCACCGGGCGAGCCTCCTCGACGCGGCCGCCGCGCACGCGCTCGACCGCGGCCTCGACGGACCGCAGGGACGTGCGGAGCGCGGCGGCGGCGAAGTCGGTGACCTTGTCGAGGAGACGCAGGGCCATACCCTGTCGATGCCCCGATCGAGCCGGGGGCATGCGCGGCGTTCTAGGTGGCATCGGAGAGCTTGCGCTTGAGCTCGTCGATGACGTCCACCGGCGTCGGGTCGGTCCCGCGCAGCACGGCGACGTAGAGCGAGACGAGGTCGCCCAGCAGGACGAGCGAGAGGATCCGCTCGACGGCCGTGCGCCCGCGCGACTGCACGACGAACGTCCCGGTCGCGTTGTCGGCGATGAGCTCTCGGGTCAGCGCCATGCGCTGCTTCACGCGCGGTGGCGAGTCGCTGTCGTCGAGGAAGATGGCGGCGAACCGGCCCAGCGCGGGGGCGCCCTGCCAGCCGACGATCTCGTTGTGGTCGAGCTCGGGCAGCTCGTGCGTGAAGGCCGGAACCTTGGCGTTCTCGTTGAGCTGCGTCTTCCAGCGGTACGCGACCGGTTGGGTGATGCCGGATCCGGTGATGACGGCGACGCTGTCGCGCAGGGCGCGTGCGAGCGTCTTGGGCTCGGAGTCCTCGGGGCCGTCGGCGCTCCACTCGACGACGAGCTGCTCGAGATGGTCGGCGGCGACGTCGATCTCCGAGCCGACCCGCGGCCCCGCGCCGCAGAGGCCCGCGACCTCGAGCGCGGCGACGGTCATGTACGCGACGGCGGCGCGGGGCTGGAAGCCGCCGGCGACGGGGATCACCGGCACACCGTCCGCGCGCGCGATCTCGGCGAGCTTGCCGCCGCTCGTCACCGCGACACGGACCGCGCCGAGCGCGCCGGCAGCCTCGTAGCAGGCCAGCGTCTCCTCGGTGTCGCCCGAGTACGACGCGCACAGCACGGTCGTGTCCGGGGTCGTCCACGCCGGCAGGCCGTACGTGCGCGACGACAGGATCGGCCGCGATGCGTGGTCGCCGAGGATCGCCCGCGCGAGCACGCCGCCGACGCCCGAGCCGCCCATGCCGGCGACGATCAGGCCGCCCGGCGACTCCCACGGCTGCAACTGCGCGGACTGCGCCTTCCAGAGCGCGTCGCGCAGGTGCTCGGGCAGGCCGACGATGTCGGCATGCAGGTCGGAGCGGTCGACGGCGGCGATCGTCTCGGGGTCCAGCCGCAGCTCGGTCGTCTCAGAAGGCGAGGCCGCCATCGGGTACCTCCATACCGGGGAACACGCGCGCGCCGCGCGCAAGGACGTTGTCGTCGCCGATCCTGACGCCTTCGCCGACGATCGCCCCGCCGAGGATCTGCGTGCGGTCGCCGATCCGTGCGCCGGGGCCGACGATGCAGTCGCACAGGATGCAGTCGTTGCCGATCGTGGCGCCTTCGAGGACGACGCTGCGCTCGACGGTCGTGCCCTCGCCGACGCTCACGTCATCGGCGATGACCGCGAGGCTGCCGACGCGCGCGCCCGGAGCGATGCGGGCGCCGGGGCCGACGATCGCCGGCGGGATCGCCCGCCCCTCGACGCACGCGGACGGGTCGATCGCGAGAAAGCCATCGCCCAGCCGGGCCGCGACGGCCGTGCGCACGTTGCCCTCGAGGATGTCGAACGTCGCCTGCAGGTAGCGCTCGGGCGTGCCGACGTCGAGCCAGTAGGCGGCGGCGTCGACGTAGCCGTAGAGACCGTGGGAGATGAGCGCGGGCCACACCTCACGCTCGATCGAGACGTTGCGGCCGAGCGGGATGAGGTCGAGCACGGAGCGCTCGAGGACGTAGGCGCCGGCGGAGATGAGGTTCGTGTCGAGGACGGTGTCGGGCGACGGCTTCTCGAGGAACTCGTCGACCGAGCGATCGTCGCGCAGCCGCACGAGCCCGTAGCTCGACGGGTCGGACACGGGCACGAGCGCGAGCGTGCCCGTCGCGCCGGTCCGCTCGTGCTGGGCGATCTGCGCCGTGAGGTCAAGGTCGGTGAGGACGTCGCCGTTGAGCATGAGGAAGCGGTCGTCCAGGAAGCGCTCGGCGAACTTCAGCGCTCCGGCCGTGCCACGCGGATCGGGCTCCTCGACGAAGCGCAGGCTGATCCCGAGGTGCGAGCCGTCACCGAGGACGGCGCGGACGTTCGTCGCCTTGAATCCACACGACATGATGACGTCGTCGATGCCGTGCCCCCGGAGCCACTCGAGCATGTAGACCATCATCGGCCGGTCGACGAGCGGGACCACGGACTTCGGCACCGTGGACGTCAGCGGTCGCAGGCGGGTGCCCTCTCCGCCGACGAGGATCACGGCCTGCATGGCTGGCTCGGCAGGTGCATCACGGTAAGGATGTCAGTGTTCCGCGTCCGATGCCTTCATAGGTGAGCCCGGCGGCCCTCACCTCATCGGCATCGAGTGCGTTGCGCCCGTCGAGCAGGAGCGTCCCGGCCATCTGCCGCGCCACCAGCGTCCAGTCCAGCTGCACGAACTCGCTCCACTCGGTGACGAGCACGACAGCGTCGGCGCCGTCGACGGCGTCGAGCGCGTCCGTCGCGAAGTACACCCCGCGGATGAGCGTGCGCGCCTCGTCCGCGGCGATGGGGTCGAAGACGCGGACCTTCGCCCCGTCGGCCTGCAGCCGCGCGCTCAGGACGAGCGACGACGCCTCGCGCATGTCGTCCGTATTCGGCTTGAAGGCGAGTCCCAGCAGGCAGATCGTCCGGCCGACGAGCGAGCCGAGATGCTTCTGCAGCTTGCCGATGACGCGCCGCTTCTGCAGCTCGTTGACCTCGATGACGGCGTTGAGCAACTGGAAGTGATAACCGGAGTTGCCGGCGAGTTGCTTGAGTGCATTGACGTCTTTCGGAAAACAGGAACCACCGAATCCGATCCCTGCCTGCAGGAATTTTTGTCCAATCCTGTCATCCAGCCCCATGCCCCGGGCGACCTCGATGACGTCGGCGCCGGTCTCCTCGCAGACATTGGCGATCTCGTTGATGAACGAGATCTTCGTCGCGAGGAACGCATTGGAGGCGAGCTTCACCATCTCTGCCGAGGCGATGTCCGTTCGCACGAGCGGCGCCCGAAGCGGCGCATAGAGCTCGACGACCGCGTCGCCTGCCCAGTCGCCGTCCTCGCCGATGACGACGCGGTCGGGCGCGAGGAAGTCCTTGACGGCCGAGCCCTACTTGAGGAACTCCGGGCAGGAGACGTAGCGCAGCGCGTCCTTGCCCTGCTCGGCGAGGACACGCTTGATCGAGGCGCCGGTGCCGGCCGGGACGGTGGACTTCATGACGAGCGCGTGGGCGTCGGAGGCGGGGATCGCCTCGACGACCGCATACACGGCGCTGAGATCGGCGTCCCCGGAGTACGTCGGGGGGGTGCCGACGGCGACGAACAGCAGCCGGGCCTGCTCGAGGGCGTCCCGGATCTGCGTCGAGAAGTGCATCCGGTCGCGGTTGGCGGCGACCATCTCGGCCAGACCGGGCTCGTAGATCGGGATCTCGCCGGCCTGCAGTCGCGCGATCTTGTCCGCGTCGATGTCGATGCAGTACACCTCGCTGCCGAGGTGCGCGAAGCCCGCGGCCGTGACGAGGCCGACGTAGCCGGTGCCGATGACACCGATGGGCTCGCGACCGAGTCTCATGCGGCGGGCACGTTACTGCGCGCGCGGTCACCACGGCCCGGTCGCGGCCGAAGCTGCGGCGAGGGCTGGCGCAGCGCTACTCCCCGATCCGCTGCAGCGAACGGGCGATGTCCATCATCTGGCGATTGGTCAGCCGCTGCGACAGCGTGTTGGACACCCAATAGACGGCCCGGCCGGTCTTCCAGGCGACCAGCCGCAGCCTGTGACCGTCGAAGTAGCGCTGGTAGGTGCGTTTGCGCATGCGCACCTCGTCGGTCGGGTTGTCGAGGATCGGCGGCGCCTTCCAGGTCGTGCCCTGGACGCCGTAGTACTGGCCGTTATCGCCCTCCGCGAGCACGATCCGGTAGGCCCGGTACTTGTTCTTGTTGCGGTCGTAGATGTCGTAGGAGCGCGGGCTGTCCTTGACGTAGCCGCCGCGTGCCAGGCGCACCCTGGGGAAGTAGACCGGCAGCTCGCGCAGCTTGGTGGAGATGTCGATGACGTGGTTCTCGCCCTCCTCCTTGCGCACGACGAGCCCGGGCGCGAGGGTCCTTCGGGTCTTGATGCGCTTTGGCTTGGCCCGCTGCTGCTCGTCCTCGTCAGGGCTGGCAGCGGCCGCCGCGCCGAGCCCGACGTCGATGAACTCGTCGACCGTCCGGCGCAGGTTGTCCGGCGAGATCTCGACGTAGTCGGCGTCGGGCGACTGGCCGCCGCGGAAGTGGATCTCCTGGATCGGGTTCTTCGAGGACTCGTAGGCGAGCTTCAGCAGGCGCAGGATCGCGGCGTCGTTGTCGCGCGCGATGTCCGTCTGCGTGTAGCGCCCGAAGATCCGCAGCAGTTCCCCGCGATCGCCGAAGACCTTGCCCAGGCCGATCTGGTCCTTCGCCTGCCGCAGGAACTCCTGCTGGCGCGAGGCGCGGACGAAGTCGTCGTCGGTGTGGCGGTAGCGGACGAAGTCCAGCGAGTCCTGGCCGCAGAGCTTCTGATAGCCGGGCTTGAGGTCGATCGTCGCGTAGCCGGTGGGACCACCGTTGGCGTTGAAGTAGCGCCGGTCGATGTCGACGTACACGCAGCCCAGCCGGTTGACGGCACGCTGGAAGCCGCCGAAGTTCACGTTGACGACGTGGCTGATCTCGATACCGAGCAGCGCCTTGACCGTCTGCACCGTGAGCTTCGGGCCGCCCTCCGCGTAGGCGGTGTTGATCTTGTCCGTGCCATGGCCGGGAATCTCGACGCGCAGATCGCGCGGGATCGAGAGGATCGCCGTCGCCTTCTTGTCCGGGTCCAGGCGCACGACGATGATCGTGTCCGAGCGCGCCGGAATCCCCGCCTTGACGTCGCCGAAGCGCCGGTCCGAGCCGAGCACGAGGATCGTCTGCGGGCTGCCCGGCTCCACCTTGTCGAGCTCGTTCTCGATGTCCGGGATCGGGATCGAGGCCTCCTGGAAGACCTCGATGTTCTTGTCGACCTCGAGCAGCACCGCGCTGGCGACGGCCGTCGCGGACAGCAGGACGATGAGGATGGCGCCGAAGACGAACTTCTTCGCCATCGCGAGGCCCAGCCGGGGCGGTCCGTCGGGGCTCATGACTGCGCACCCTCGACGGCGCGCAGCGGCGCCTTGCCCTCGATCGCGGCGATCGCCGCCAGCCAGGCCGGCAGGCCGCTCACGAAGTCGCCGAGGGCGCAGCGGTAGCGATGCAGGGAGTCGATCGAGACCCACTCCGCGGGACCGTGGTGACCACCGCCGACGGGGCCGAACTCGACGGCCGGAACGCCGGCTTGGAGGAACGAGACCGCGTCGGAGGCGCCGTCGCGGCCGATCGACAGCGCCTCGCCCTCGAGCGATTTGGAGACCGCCTCGCGCAGCGCGCGTACGTACGAGTTCGCGCGCGAGACGTGCGCCGGGGCGCGCTGGAAGGTCTTGACGATGCGCACGTCAGCAAGCCCGCGGATCTCGGCGAGGATCTCGCCGGGCTCCTGGTTGGGCAGGAAGCGGATGTCTATGTCCATCGTGCAGCGGTCGGGCACCTTGTTGAAGGCGTCGCCACCGACGATCCGGGCGACGTTGATCGAAGGGCGGTCGAAGAGGTCCGACGACTCGCGGCTGAAGCGTAGGGTCTCGATGCGACGGAACACCTCGTAGGCCTTGAGGATCGCATTGTCGCCGGCCCACGGCGTGGAGCCATGGGCGGCGATCCCGCTGACTTCGACGCGCACCGCCAGAACCCCCTTCGCCTGCACGCCGATGTGCAGGTCGGTCGGCTCGCCCGTGATCGCGAAATCCGCCCGCAGCCCCTCCTCGACGAGCGCGTCGGTGCAGCGATGCTCGGGGTTCTCGGACTCCTCGTCGGGGACGCAGACGAAACGCACCCGGACGCCGCCGTTGTCGGCGACGTCGCGGACGGCGCACATCATCGCCGCCAGCGCCCCCTTCATGTCGTAGGCGCCGCGGCCGATGAGCCGGTCGCCCACGACACGCGGCGTGAACTGGTCGGCGTGCGCGGGCACGACGTCGACGTGGCCGTGGAAGATCACGCACGGGCCATCGGCCGGCCCGACGTCGGCGAGGACCACCGGCAGCCCTCCGAACTCGCGTCCGGTCACGGGGATGTCGCGGGCTTCGAGCCAACCCTTGACGAAGCCGACCGCGGCGCGGAGGCCGTCGCCGGTGGACGTGTCGTAGGTGATCAGCCGTTCGGCCAGTACCCGTTCGTCCATCGGCCGCCAGCCTAGTCGATCGCTGCTGCAACAACCGGTCTGACCTTTAGGGCGAGCGTTAGGGTGAGGATGGTCGAGCCTCTGCCCACGGCCAGCCGGGATCCTGTGCGTTGGGTCAGCCCGAGTCGTCGAACGGCAGGCTCGGGGGCGGCGGAGGTGGCGGAGGCGGCGGTACGATCCGGCGCGGCGCGACCGGCCGCGGCGCGACCGGCCGCGGCGAGACGGGCGGCCGGGCGCGGACGGGCCGACGC
>JBPCJA010000159.1:0-7663 GCA_051005755.1 Solirubrobacteraceae bacterium | reverse complement strand
CGGGATACCGCCGCTTCCTTTCGACAGCACGGCGGCCGAGGGCCTACAAAACCGGCTGATTTCCAGGGAATTTGTCGTCCTGGCCTCAGATCTGCCCCAGTCCCTCCAGGAGAGCCGCACCCAATTCATATTGGCTGGTGTGCAACGACCTCGACCGCGAGATGCCCGAGCCCGTGCAGGCGCATGAGGTGGCCCAGCGACGGCGAGCCGTAGGCCTTCGCGGCGTAACGGCGGGCGATCGCGGGGGCGTCGACGGCGTGGTCGAAGTGGGTGTGGCCGACGAGCACGCCGGCGACCGACCCCGAGATCGACGCATAGCGGTCGATGAGCGCCTCATCGGGCATCGCCGGCCGACGCAGCAACAGCGCGCGCAGCGGCACCCGCGAGACGTACGGATCCACGAACAGCGAGACGCCCTCGTAGGTCAGGCGGTAGCCCGACACGCCCAGCCACGACACCTCCAACCCGGCGGGCAGGCCCAGCGGCGCGGCTTCGAGCTCACGCAGGGCCTGGACGTCAGCGCTCATCGTCGACCACCCTGAAAGGCTCCCACCACCACCAAAGAAGGAGCCCCATGGCACGCATCGCCGCCCTGCCCGCGTTCGTCCTGACGCTCGTCGTCGTCGTTGTCGTCGGCTGCGGCGGCGACGGCCGCTCGTCGCTGCCCACGGTCGACCTCGCGCTCGACTTCACTCCCAACGCGGTACATGCCCCGATCTACGCGGCCGTGCGGCGCGGCTTTGATCGTGCCAACGGCATCGACCTGCGCATCCGCCAGCCTGGCGGAGGCCCGGACGCGCTGAAGCTCGTGGCCAGCGGTCGGGTCGCGCTGGGCGTGCTGGACATCGGCGACCTGGCGATAGCGCGCCGTCGCGGCGTCGACATCGTCGCCGTGGGCGAGCTCGTCAACCGGCCGCTGGCTGCGCTGTTGGCGCAGCCTCACATCAGGCGCCCGCGCGATCTGGAGGGCAAGACGATCGGCGTCTCAGGCCTTCCCTCCGATCCGGCGTTCGTGAAGGCGATCATGGCGCACGACGGCGGCGATGCACGCAAGGTCCGCCAGCTGACGATCGGCTTCGCCGCAGTCAGCATGCTGCTGACCCGGCGTGTAGCCGCGGTCCCGGCGTTCTGGAACGCCGAGGGCGTCGCGCTGCGCCGGCGCGGGCGCGACGTCCGCGAGTTCCGCATCGACGACTTCGGCGCCCCGCCCTATCCCGAGGTCGTGCTGATGACGGCGCGCTCGACGCTGCGCCGCCATCGCGACCGGGTGCTCGCCGCGCTGCGCGCGATCGCCGCCGGGATCGAGGAGGTGCGCGCCCGCCCGGCCGCCGCCGTGCGCCAGATCGCTGCGGCCGCGCAGACGGACGACGTCACGCTGATCCGCGCACAACTCGACGCGGTGGCGCCGCTGTTCGAGCCCGGGCTGCGACTGAACCGCCGGATCATCGAGCGCTGGGCGGACTTCCAGGTGCGCATCGGGCTGATCGACCGCAGGCCGCAAGTGGACCGGGCGTTCGACTTCTCGCTCGCGCGCTGACGCATTTCCCATAGGGTGGGTCCTGACCCGACGACGGGAGGGAAGAGATGTCCGTGGTGAAGATCATCGAGCTCGTGGGCAGTTCCACGACGAGCTCGGACGACGCCGTCCAGCAGGCGCTGGCCGAGGCACGACAGACGCTGCGCAACATCAAGGCGATCGACGTCGTGTCAACCGGTCTGCGCGGAGACGATCTCGACGAGTGGCGCGCGCACGTCCGCGTCGCGTTCCTCATCGATCGCGTACAGGAGTAGGACATCGGGGGCCGCCTGCGGGCGGCCCCTCGAAGACGAGGTGTCGCCGTGCGGGGTTGGGTTAGCTGCCCGCCGTGCGGTTGGGTTAGCTGCCCGCCGTGCGGGTTGGGTTACCTGCGCCGGGCCGCCGGGGAGAGGGCCGGGTTCGTCCACCCGGCGTCCGCCGGGTTGACGGTCGTCCCCGGGGCGACGATCTCGTCGATCCGGTCCAGCAGCGCGCTGTCGAGCTGCACGTCCGCGGCACCGAGCTGGGATTCGAGCTGCTCCATCGTCCGCGGGCCGATGATCGCGGCTGTCACGGCTGGATGGCGGATGACGAAGGCGAGCGCCATGTGAATCAGCGATATGCCCGCCTCGTCCGCCAGCCGTCCGAGCGCGTCGGCAGCCTCGAGCTTGGCCTGGTTGGCCGGGATCGAGAGGTCGTAGCGCTGGGGGATCATCGCGGAGCGCCGGGACGTCAGGTCGTCGGCGCCCTTGCGCCAGCGACCCGACAGCCAACCACCCGCCAGCGGGCTCCACGCGATGACGCCCATCCCGACCTCCTGACAGGTCGGCAGCACGTCGGCCTCAATCCCGCGAGCGAGGATCGAGTACGGCGGCTGCTCGCAGACGAAGCGCTGCATGCCGCGGTGCCGGGCGACCCACTGTGCCTTGACGATCTGCGCCGCCGGGTAGGTCGACGAGCCGATGTATCGCACCTTGCCCTGTGACACGAGGTCCGAGAGCGCGCCGAGCGTCTCGTCGTGGTCGGTCCCGGGATCCCAGCGATGCACCTGGTACAGGTCGATCCAGTCGGTGTTCAGCCGCTTGAGCGATGCCTCGACTTCGCGGAAGATCCAGCGCCGCGAGTTGCCCGCCTCATTGGGGTCCTCGCCCATCGTGCCGTGAAACTTCGTGGCGAGCACGACGTTGTCGCGCCGCCCGCCGGCGAGGGCCTCTCCGACGATCTCCTCCGACTCTCCGCGCGAGTAGACGTCAGCGGTGTCGATGAAGTTGATCCCCGCATCGAGCGCGCGATGGATGATGCGGATGGACGCGTCGTGGTCGAGCTCCCCCCAGGCGCCGAACATCATGGCGCCCAGGCACAACGGGCTGACATGTACACCGGTGCGCGCGAGCGTTCGTTGAACCATGAGCCAGACGTTACTGCAGCAGGTCCGCGCCCGACGACGCTGGCCAGAGCGGCGGCGTCACTACCAGGCCGTCGAGTGTCGCAAACTCGCTATCGCGTCCATGACGCTCGTCGACACGGCCGTGACGTCGGCGGTCCGTGGCAACCGTGTCGCGTTCTCCCTCCATGTGGAGGAAAACGCGACACGCTCGGAGGGTCGCACGCGACGCGGGGGCTTTGCGCATGACATGCATGCGCAAGGCGGCGCGGCACGCGTTCACGAACGGCTCCGATGGCGGCCAACGTGCCAACGTGGCGGTCATAGGCGTCAGCCGACGTGCGGAGGATCTCATTATCAGCACCTGGCATCCAAAGACCAGGCTGGCCCGCGGAACGTTAATGCGCCGAGGCGGCCCGAAAGTCACCATGGGTCCTAAAGCGAGTTGGTCGCGACCCGGTTTCTGCCCGGGGAGCGGGATCGAGGAGGTCCGACGTGAGGTCGAAGATCGTGTTTGCTCTCGTCGCAGCGTGTGCTGCGATCGGCACCGGGGCGGCCCACGCGGGCGGCACCCCGGGCACAACAGCCATGGCCGCCGCCAAGAAACGCGTGCCGAACGTGGTCGGGATGAACCACCAAGCCGCTCAGAATCGCCTGCAGGCCAGCGGATTCTTCAAACTCCGCGAGCGGGACTGCACGGGTCGCCGGCGGCTCTTGGTCTTCGACCGCAACTGGCGCGTCGTGCGTCAGAGCCCGACCGCCGGCCGGCGGGTGAGCACGAGCCGGGCGATAACGCTCTGCTCTGTCAAGTACAGCGACTAGAGCGGACGTGGCTCTATCGCCCCTGCCGGGAAGCGCCGAGCGGTGAGGTCATCCGCACCGGCGCACACCAGTCAGCCGTACCACGGCGCGGTTGGGCCGCTGCTGAAATGGGCCGGTGCGGATTCTCATGACCACCCGGGGCAGCGCTGGCCACGTCCTGCCTCTCGCCCCGTTCGGACACGCGTGTCTTCGCGCGGGGCACGAGGTGATGGTCGCCGCGCAGCGTCAACATCGGGCCAACGTCGAGCGGGCTGGTCTCGCGTTCTCACCCGTCGAGGATCCCCCCAAGCACGAATGGATGCCGCTGATGGCACAGTTCGCGCAACTCGGCATCGAAGCCGCCAACGCACGGATGCTCGGCGAGTTCTTCGCTCGGATCGACACCCGCGCCGCCGTGCCCGGTCTGCACCAGATCGTGGAGAGCTGGCAACCCGACGTCATCGTCCGCGAGAGCTGGGAGTACGCCTCCACCCTTGTTGCCGAGATGTGCGGGATCCCGCTCGTGCGCGTAGGCCTCGGCCTTGCGGTGGTCGAGGAGTTGGCAATCAGCCTGGCCGCACCGGCGCTGGATGAGGCGCGTGCCGACCTGGACCTGCCCCCCGATCCGGCCGGCGACCGACTCCGCGACACGCCGTACTTCACGATGGTCCCCGAGCCCCTGGAGGATCCTGCCGCCACGCCGAAGCTCACCCATCGCTTCGCATACGGCGCGCCCGCTGCCGCTCTGCCGATGACGGACTGGTGGCCCGGCAGCGACGATCTGCTCGTGTACGTGACCTTCGGCTCCGTGACCGCGGACGCACACCTGCCGTACTTCCCTGCCTTGTACCGCGCGGCGATCGATGCGCTCGCGCACATCCGCGCGCGCATTCTGGTGACGATCGGCAACAGCCAAGATCCCGACGTGCTCGGCCCGCTGCCGTCCAACGTGCACGTCGAGCGCTGGGTCCCGCAGGATGCCGTAGCGCCGCACGCCGCGGCGATCGTTTGTCATGGCGGCTACGGATCCACCCTCGGGGCCCTCTGCCACGGAGTGCCGCTCGTCGTCGTGCCGCTGTTCAGCACCGACCAATGGGCCAACGCGGACGCGGTGGCCCGTGCGGGCGCCGGCGTCGCCCTCGACGCGGAGTTCAGCACGCGCCGCGTCCTCGACCTCCCCGGCCCCGACACGCTCAGCGAGCTCGGCGGGGCGGTGGAGCGGGTGCTCAGCGACGATTCCTACCGGCGCGAAGCCCGGCGCATCGCCGACGCCACGCAGGTTCTGCCGCCGGTCGACGCGGCCGTCGACGCACTGGCGGCGATGTGCGGTCAGGGCGCGCCGGCGGCGCCGGAGATCGTCGCTCAGCGCTAGTCCCGACGTTCGGTGGTCCGCGGACGACGGCCGTGACACCGTCTTGCGTGCCAGTGACACTCACCGATTTGTACAACTGCAGTCATCGATTAACTCTGGATGTGCTCCAAGACCCTCGATCCCTGCGCAACACGGCGTGACGAGCCGGTCCACAGCGTTTGGCGATCGGGTGTCAACGCGGCTACGCCCGGCGACCTGATACCTGACGTGTTGGACACGGCGTTCCTGTGTCCAGCCCCCGCCGGATCTTGATCGGGAAACGAGCGCAGCCGCCCGCCGCTGTCGAGTCCAGCCCGTCGGGGCTGAGCCGTAGGTGAGGCGCGCAGCGGTGCTCTTGTGAGCTTTTGTTCACGATCGGGGTCATATCTTGGACACATCTCCGAGTCATGGTCCCGCCTTCGCGACGGAGGTGCTGACCTGTAGACGTACCTCCTCCGTGTGAGGCTCCTGGTTCCCCTACCTCGGGGTCTCGCGAACGGTAAGGGGCGGCGGCTGCCTTGATCGTGGCAGTCGCCGCCCCCCGCTCAGTCTGTCGTGGCGGGTCTGCGCCGCTGCTCGCGAGCCCGCGGCCCCGCGGCAGCCCTGCGGCGCCGCCCTGGGGGTGGTAAGGAATTTCCCGATCGCGCGGCGCTGGGCTCGGGTCAGGAGACGCTCACTGGTTGGCTCTGCACTGTTTGGAACGATGAAACCGTGAGTTGGGGTTCTGATCACGAATTGAGAGACCGGATTAGTGAGGACTGTTTCTAGTGGAGTGGTGTACAGTCCCTTTCGGCTTCGCTCTCGCACACGGACGGAGGTGGCTCTGATGGGAGATCCGCAACCCGGCGCTGCTGACAGGGCGACGACCGGGCTCTCCGCGCGTAATGGCAGCCTTCGCATGCGGTACGAATGGACGGACGTGTCGGGCAGGCTCAACGACGTCATCGCGGCGAACGACGCGCCGGGATCGGAACGTGCCCGGTCCGCGAGTATCGGCTGACGATGGACCTCGGGCTCGCCGACGCTTCGAGCGCGGCCGGGTCGGCCGCGGCCGTTCTCGTCGTCGACGACAATGCGGCCAAGCGCCTCGTGATCCGGGAGATGCTCGCGCCGCTGGGTCACGCGGTCGTCGAGGCCGAGTCGGGGCGCGCCGCGCTGCGAGCTGTCGTGCGACAGACCTTCGCCGTGATCCTCATGGACGTCCGCATGCCGATGCTGGACGGGTACGAGACGGCAAAGCTCATCCGGCAGCGACATCACTCGCGGCTGACGCCGATCATCTTCGTGACCGCCTTCGGACGTGACGAGACGGAGACCATCACGGCGTATGCCGATGGCGCCGTCGATTTCATCTTCACGCCGATCGTCCCCGAGGTGCTGCAGGCCAAGGTCTCGATCTTCGTGGACCTCTTCGTGCGGTCCTGGGAGCTGCAGCGCTCGCTCGAGTCGATCACGTCCCTCAACATGGCGTTGAGCGAAACCAACATCGCGTTGCGCGACAGCGAGGCGCGCGCTCGCGCGGTGTTGCAGAACGTGGCGGACGGGATCGTGACGTCCGGCGAGGATGGCCTCATCGAATCGTTCAACCGATCGGCGCGACGGCTCTTCGGTTATGGCGAGGACGAGGTGATGGGGCAGCCGCTCGGGCTGCTCATAGCGCCCAGCCAGTACGACGACTTCTTCGACGTGGCGCGGGGCATGCGAAGCTCGCTGACGACGAAGGACGTTCCTGCGGAGTCGACCGAGACGGTGGGCTGCCGCAAGGACGGCTTGTGCTTCCCGATGGAGATGGAGATGAGTCAGATGCAGATCGGCGAGCAGACGTTCGCCATCGGCTGCATCCGCGACATCTCGGGCCGTAAGGCGTACACCGAGGCGCTCGAGAACCGGATGCTCCACGACAATCTCACCGGGCTGCCGAACCGCGCCCTGTTCGCTGACCGCATGGATCGGTCGATCGCATCCGCGGACCGGGCCGACGAGCAATGCGGCATGCTCGTCGTCGACCTTGACGAGTTCGGGAAGGTCAACGAGACGCTCGGACGCGAGCAGGGCGACGTTGTCCTCCAGGCGGTCGCGCAGCGCTTGAGCGGCGCGATGCGCGACTCGGACACCGTGGCCCGCCTGGGAGGCGACGAGTTCGGCATCATCCCATCCGGCGAGACCGATGTGGAGAGGGCCGCGGTCATCGCCTGGAAGGTCCGCGCGGCGTTCGAGCACCCGTTCGTCATGAGCGACCACGTCGTTGAGGTGCGGGCGAGCGTGGGGATCGCCTTCTTCCCGCAGCACGGCCGCGCGACCGCCGATCTGCTGCGTCGAGCCGAACTGGCGATGCACGAGGCCAAGCGGTCGGGCAGCGGTCTGGCCGTCTTCGTCGCCGAGCCCGAGGATGAGACCGCGCGCCGGCTGACCCTCCTGAGCGAGCTGCGCGACGGCATCCCGCGCGGCGAGCTCGTCCTGCACTTCCAGCCCAAGATCGACCTCGCGGGGACGCGGCGGACCACCGGAGTCGAGGCGCTGGTTCGCTGGCGCCACCCCACCCACGGACTCCTGATGCCTGGGCAGTTCATGCCAGAGGCGGTGCGCAGCGAGCTCATCGAGCCGTTGACGA
>JBPCJA010000158.1:0-15854 GCA_051005755.1 Solirubrobacteraceae bacterium | reverse complement strand
CTGCTCCAGCCACTACTGCAGTGCTGGACCGGCCGCTGCACAACCTGCCACCAACCGATCGACCTCACCGACCTACCCCTCCACCCACCACCCCAACGCGAATAACCACCTACCAAAGCACTATTAGGACGCCGTCCCGATTGCCCCGAGCAGCGCCGGACCGAGGTGGTAGTCGCGGCGTACGTCGGGCAGCAGCAGCCCGTAGCCGTAGCGCGCCATCCCGTAGCAGACGCCGACGATGCTGACGCCGGCGCTCGCGAGCCGCAGCGCTCCGGGAGGCCGAGCGCTCAGCGGCCGGTCTCGGTCGTGTGGTCGAGCGGACAGCCCGCTGCGCTCGTGCACGCCCGCCGGTCACAGAGCCGGCAGACCCGCAGCGCCTGGGGTCGATCGTCGGCCAAGGCGGCCACCAGGCGCTCGAGCAGCGGCTCGAGCGCCGCCTGCTCGCCGGGTTCGAGGACGTCGAGCAGCGATCGCAGGCTCTGCGTCCGTCGTGAGAGCAGCTCGGATGCGGCGCGCTCGCCCGCCGCCGTGAGATGCAGCGCGAGCGTCCGCCGGTCCGGGCCTGCGCGGCGCTCGACGAGCCGTTCGGCGACGAGGCGATTGACGACGCGGACCGCGGCGGGCTGCGACACCCCGAGCACGCGGCGCAACTCCTCCAGCGACTCGCCGGGGTACGCCTGCAGGTGCACCAGTGCGGCGGGGGCGCTCCCGCCGTGGGCGAGCTCGCGTTCCACCGCGGAGCGCAGACGGTCGCTCGCCGTGAGCACGGCCACGCCGAGGAGGTTGGCCAGGCGGTCCATGCATAGATGCATACCCGAGGTATGCGTCTGCGAATCCTCGGAGCGGGAGGGTCGCCGTTGCCTCCACGGGTAGCCTCGCTGAGGTGGGTCAGGCGCTGCTGATCGTCGACATGCAGGAGCTGCTCATCCCCGTCGTGTGGCGCGGTGAAAAGCTGGCCGACAGGATCGCCGTGCTGGCGCAGGCTGCTCGTGAACGGGGCGTCGACGTCATCGCCATTCAGCAGACCGGGCCGGCGGGCACGCCGTTCGATCCGCAGGCGCCCGGGTGGCAGCTGAGCGCGCGCCTGGGCGTGCAGCAGACCGACCGGACGTCGTCCTCGTCAGCGACGGGCACGCTCCGGCGGCTGTGGGCGACCCGCATGCGAGGCTCACGCCAGAGCAGGTCGTCGATCACCACAACTGGGTCCTCAGCCGGGCCATCCACCCCGGCGGCCGACTGCGCTTGGTCGCGGCTGCCGACGTGTTCGGCGATCACGGCGACTCGATGTCACCTCCGTAGGGATCCCGGCCGGTGCCGACCGCTCTGTCGACGGGGCTCGGGGTCACTCCTCCACCTGCAACCTTATCCCCGTGAGCTCGGGCGACCTCGGCACGACGGCCTTCGGCGGCGCGCGGGACGGGTACGCGGGGGACGCGTCGCTCGCCGAGCGGTTTCGCCGCCATGCCGACGCGCTCGACCGGGGCCGGCGCTCGCCCCTCTACGTGGAGCTCATGCGCGGCGCGGCGACGGACCTCGACGGCGGCGGCGTGGTCCGCGAGCTGTTCGACGGCATCCCGGTGCCCCCGGGGTCGGTCCCCACGCTGCGGCTGATGGCCGCCCTGCATCGGCTGGTCCTCGTGGGCCGCGCGCCGCGGCTCGCGTCGCACTATCCGAGCGCCGGCGGGACGAAGCCGCCGGTCGATGCCTGGCCGAGTGCGGCGGCCACCCAGCGTGAGCGGTTCGACGAGGTCAGAGAGCGCCTGACGCTCACCGTCCAGACCAACGAGCCCGGGCGTGCCGTCGTCCTCTACTGCGTCCTGCTGTGGCTCAGCGAGCGCCATCGGCTCCCGGTCCGTCTGCTCGAGATCGGCGCGAGTGGCGGGCTGAACCTCCTGGTCGACCGCTTCGCCTACCGCGTCGACGGCGTGCTCCTCGGCGACGTCGCCTCGCCGCTCGTCTTCGACGAGCCCTGGGAGGGCCGGCCCGTGCCCGATCCGAGCGCCGCCGCCCGCTCCCTACGCATCTCCCGGCGCGCCGGCTGTGATCTCGCGCCGCTGCACCTCGCCTCGGCGGAGGACCGGCTGACGCTGCGCTCCTACCTCTGGCCCGACGAGCTCGACCGTCTCGGCCGGATCGACGCGGCGCTCGACGTGGCCGCGCGGTACCCGCCGCGGGTCGCGGCATGCGCCGCGGAGCGCTGGCTGCCGCGCGTCCTCGCACCTCCCCGCGCCGGCGAGCTGACCGTGATCTGGCAGTCGGTCGTACGCCAGTACGTGCCCGCCGATGCATGGGCGGCGATCGAGCAGGCGATCGAGGAGGCGGCGGGCGCCGCGACGCCGGAGGCGCCGCTGGCCTGGGTCACGATGGAGCCGGACGGGCATCCGCTGTCCCGCTTCGCCCTCAGGGCGACAACCTGGCCAGGCGGGGTCCGGAGCCGGCTGGCGGACACCGGGGACCATGGCCCGCCGGTGCGCTGGCACAGGTCTGCGCCGAGCGCATCGAAGTCGGTGAGCGACTACGGTGGGCGGCGATGAACCTGGCCGGAAAGACTGTGCTGATCACCGGTGCATCGCAGGGCATCGGCGCCGCGACGGCACGGGCGATGGCGGCCCGCGGCGCGGACGTCTTGTTGCTGGCGCGTAGCGAGGACAAGCTGCGCGACGTCGCGTCGACGATCGAGCGCTCGGGAGGCCGCGCGCGCGTCTACGCGGTCGACCTGGCGGACCTCGACGCCGTTGCCGCCACGACCGGGGCGATCAAGGCGCAGGGGATCGTCCCCGACGTGATCGTCAACAACGCCGGGATCGGTCGCTGGATCTTCATGGAGGAGACGTCGCTGCAGGAGATGCAGGAGATCATGGCCGTTCCGTATTTCGCGGCCTTCGCGGTGACCAAAGGCTTCATATCCGAGATGGCCCGCCGCGGCAGCGGCAATATCTGCAACATCAACGGGCCGGGCGCGTGGTTTCCGTGGCCGAGCTCTGTCGCCTACGCATCGGCGCGATGGGCGCTTCGCGGGTTCTCCGCAGCGTTGCGCGTCGACATGCGAGGCACGGGAGTGACCGTCACCGACGTCGTGATGTCCAAGATCGCCAGCAGCTATTGGGACAACAACCCCGGCTCTGCGGAGCGCATTCCGTGGGTCGATCGCATCGTCCCCACGATGTCCGTCGAGCAGGCCGCCGCGGTGATCACGCGCGCCGTCGAGCGCGAGCGTCGGGAGGCGACCGGGCCGTCGATGTACACGGTGATTCACCAGATCGGGCGCCTCTTCCCCCGTCTCGTGCACTGGTGCGTCTACGTCGGCGGCGCCAAGCGCCCGAGCTCGCTGTAGCGGCCACGACGCCCGCTCAAGCGCTGGAGATGAAGGCGATCTCCGAGGCGACCGTGAACCCGGCGCGAGCGTAGATGCCCTGCTCGGCCTCGTAGGCCATCAGCATGAGGGTGTCGACCCCGCGGTCGAACGCCGCCCGGCCGAGGCTGCCGGTCAGCGCGGCGGCGACTCCGCGGCGACGCCATGCGGGCAGCACGCCGACCGCGGCGAGCTCGGCGAGCCCCTCGCTCGGGGCGGCGACCAGCCCCGACCCGATGGCGCGACCGTCCGCCTGCCGCGCGAGGCCGACGACCCCGCCGGCGGCGACGGTACGCTCCAGGCGCGCGACATCGGCCGGCGTGGGCTCGGGCGCGCCGTAGGCGGCGTTCTGCGTCTCGGCGGCCTCGCGCAGCGCGTCGGTGTCCACCACGACGTCGAGCTCGACCTCGGGCGGTGGCGCCTGTTCACGCAGCTGCGCGGCGGTGCAGATCATGATCGGGAGCCGGGCATCGGTCACGAATCCAGCCCGGAGCAGCGCGGCCTCGACATCGGGAGCCGCGGCGGGCAGGAACTCCAAGCGGGGTAGCCGTTCGCGTCGGACGAACGCGCGCCGCAGGTCTTCGATCTCCTCGCGCGTCGGGCGGGCATCGGCATCGGGAACGGCGTAGTTACGGAACGGGCTGTCGGTATCGGGATCGAAGGCGGCCAGGAACGGACCGATCGACTCGACGTCGGGGCGGTCGCGCAGGGCGGTGCGCAGCGACGCCTGAAGCATGGTGTGCATCTCGCAAGACCTCTCGGTGCGGACTGATCGTACCGTGTGGAGACCGACGTCGAGTGACAGCGCTCACAGTCATGCACCGAGCGCCTTATGTGAACGGCGTGTGAACAACTCGACCGAATGGCGAGCGGGTTGGGACCGGCGGCCAATGACAGGACGCCAAAGCCTCCATACGGTGCGTGGGGTGACCGGTCACCGGCAATTCGTGCTGCGCACCGTAGAGGAACGGGGGGTGAGGTTCATCCGCCTCTGGTTCATCGACGTGCTCGGCCTGCTCAAGAGCTTCTCGATCCCTGTCTCCGAGCTGGAGACGGCGCTCGAGGACGGCGTCGGCCTCGACGGCTCCTCGCTGGAGGGTGCGTCGCGCCTGCGTGAGTACGACTGCATCGCCCATCCCGACCCGCGGACGTTCCAGGTCCTGCCGTGGAAGCCCGATTCGCTCGTTGCGCGGATGTTCTGCGACGTGTGCCAGCCCGACGGCGAGCCGTTCGGCGGCGACTCGCGCGCGATGCTGCGCCGCGTGCTCGAGCAGGCCGCCGGCCTGGGCTACACGATGCAGGTCGGCTGCGAGGTCGAGTTCTTCCTCTTCGGCGCGCTCGGGGCCAACGGAGCCGCGCCGGTCACGCTCGACGACGGCGCCTACTTCGACCTCACGCCGCTCGACGTCGGCAGCGACTTCCGCCGCCGGACGATCGAGTATCTCGAGCGGATCGGCATCCCGGTGAAGGCCTCCCACCACGAGGTCGCGCCCTCCCAGCACGAGATCCAGCTCGCCCACACCGACGCGCTGTCGATGGCCGACTCCGTCACGACCTTCCGGATCGCCGTCAAGGAGGCCGCGCACGAGCTCGGCGCCTACGCGACCTTCATGCCCAAGCCGCTCGCTGCGTATCCGGGCTCGGGGATGCACCTGCACATCTCGCTCTTCCAGGGTGAGCGCAACGCGTTCCACGACGCCGATCCCGGCGAGCCGCTGTCGCCGACCGGCCGCGCGTTCCTCGCCGGCGTGCTGGCCCACGCCGGCGAGCTGACGGCGGTCACGAACCAGTGGATCAACTCCTACCGGCGGCTGGCGACCGGCTTCGAGGCGCCCGAGTTCGTGAGTTGGACCCGCCGCGGCGCGGCCGCGCTCGTCCGCGTCCCGTCGCGCCGTCCCGGGCGCGTCGAGGGCGCCCGCTTCGAGCTGCGCTCCCCCGACCCGGCCTGCAACCCCTACCTGGTGCTCGCGCTCGTCCTCGCCGCCGGGCTGCGGGGGATCGAGCGGGGCTACGAGCTGCAGGCCGAGAGCATCGACGACGAGGCCGCCGGCGCCCCGCGCCTGCCACTGGACCTGCGCGAGGCGACGGATCTCTTCGACGCGTCCGAGCTCGCCCGTGAGACGCTCGGCGACCGGCTCTGCGACGTCTTCGTCGCCAACAAGCGCCGCGAGCTCGCCGACGAGCGGCGCACCGTCACCGAATTCGACCGCTCTCGCTATCTGAGACTGCTATGAGCGACGCGTGGATCTATGGCGAGCGCAACAGCGAGGAGACGTCGCGCCTGCTGGCCGAGCTCGGCTTCAGCCCGCATCGCGTCGCCGCCAACGGCACGCTGCGCCCGCCCGACGCCGACAGCCGCGCCCCGGCGCTCGCGCTCGTGCTCGCGGCGGGCCTCGAGCAGCCCTCGTGCGCGGAGCTCTGCGCGCGGCTGGCGGCCGACGAGGAGCTCGGCGAGGTGCCGGTGCTCGTCGCGCTCGGCCCGGGCGCGCTCGCCGAGGGCGTCGGCGTGTCCGAGGGCCACGAGCTCCTCGTCGAGCCGTTCACCGCCGAGGAGCTGCAGGCGCGGATCGCCCGCGCGCGGCGGGCCGTCCACGGGATCGACCACGACGACATCGTCCGCGTCGGCGACCTCGAGATGAACCTCGCGACCTACCAGGTCGCGATCGACCGCCGGCCGGTCGACTTCACGTACATGGAGTACGAGCTGCTGAAGTTCCTCGTGACCCACCCGCAGCGCGTCTTCTCGCGCGAGGCGCTGCTCAGCCGCGTGTGGGGCTATGACTACTACGGCGGCGCCCGGACGGTCGACGTCCACGTGCGCCGCGTGCGGGCGAAGCTCGGCTCCGAGCACGCGGCGCGGATCAAGACGGTTCGCAGCGTCGGCTATCGCTGGGAGGGAACATGACGGTCCACGGACATTCCGACGAGGGGGCGATCGCGGCGCCGCCGGTGCGCGTCGGGCGCAGCGAGTACGCCGGCTTCCGCGCGGTCATCAAGGCCGTCGGGACGGGTCCGCGCGGCAGTCGCGCCCTGACGTTCGACGAGGCCCGTTCGGCGACCGCGGCGCTGCTGGCCGGCGAGGTGAGCCCCGCGCAGGCGGGCGCGTTCCTCATCGCGATGCGCATCAAGGGCGAGACGGCAGCCGAGCTGGCGGGGGTCGCGCAGGCGCTGCGTGACGCCGCGCGCTCAGCCGCGCCCGCGCCGCCCGCGGGCGGGCGGGCGATCGTCGCCTGCGCGGGCGCCTTCGACGGCATGGCCGAGGCGCCGCACCTCTCGCTCGCGGCCGCGGTGCTCGCCGCAGCCGCCGGCGCGCGCATCGTCGTGCACTGCGGGTGCACGCTCGGGCCCAAGCGCGGGACGACGCCCGCCGACGTGCTCGAGGCGCTCGGCGGCCCGGTGCGCCCGGAGCCGGCCGACTCGCTGGCGATGCTCGAGCGCGCCGACGTCGCGCTGGTCCACGCCGGCGCCGCGATCCCGGGCTGGGAGGCGCTCGCGACGATCCGCGACGAGATCGGCCTGCGCGGGCCGCTGCACACCGCCGAGAAGCTCGTCGACCACCTCGGCGCGACGCGCTTCGTCGTCGGCCACACCCACAGCTCCTACCGCGAGCGCATCCTCGGCGCGCTCGCCGTGCTCGGCGCCCAGCGCTCGATCGCGGTGCGTGGCATGGAGGGCGCCGACATCCTGCGCGTGGGGCGGCCCTCTGCCGCCGACGCCCGCGGCCCGCTCGACATCGCCGATGCACCGGGCAGCGCCCTGCGCGGCGACGCCGACGCCGAGATCGCCGCCGCGCTCACGCGGGCGATCGTCGCCGGCGACGAGCACGGCGTCGCTGCGCAGACGGCGACGCTCAGCGCCGGCCTGCGGCTCTACGCCGCCGATCGCTGCGACACAGTCGCGGCCGGCGCCTCGCTCGCCGCGACCACGATCGCCGACGGCCGCGCGGCCGCCACCCTTGCGGCGCTGCTCGCCGCGTGACAGCCGCCGCGCCCGAATCGACGCTCGTCAGCCCGCGCACCGATCACGTCGGAGCAGTCGCGTGCCGCGGCGTTTCCGCCCGCGACAGCCCGTTGCTAGCGTCCCCCAGGTGACCGCCAAAGGGTTCCTCGCAGCCTTTGCCGCCGAGATCGGATCGCCGGCCCCGACGAGCGCGGAGTTCGACGCCTTGCTGGAGGTCGCATCGACCGCGGCCCACACGTCCGAGCGGCTGGCTGCGCCACTTGCGTGCTGGATGGGCGGTGTGAGCGGCATGCCGGCGACCGAGGTGCTGGCCGCCGCGCAGCGGGTCGCGGCCCGGGCCGAGGCCGGCTAGGCGCGTGGCCGTCACGATCGAGGAGGCCCGCAAGGCGGTGCTCGAGCACGCCCACATGCTCGACGCCGAGGAGGTCTACCTCGACGACGCGCTCGGCCGCGCGCTCGCCGACGACGCGAGCGCGCCAAACGACGTGCCGCCGTTCGCCGCCTCGGCGATGGACGGCTTCGCGATCCGCGCCTCCGATACCGACCGCGGGTCCGTGCGGCTGCAGCTCGTCGGGGAGGCGAAGGCCGGCAGCGGCGCCGGCGTGCGCGTCGAGCACGGCACGGCCGTGCGGATCTCCACCGGCGCCCCGATCCCGGAGGGCGCCGATGCGGTCGTCCACCAGGAGCTGACGAGTACCGACGGCGCGACGGTGGTCGTCGAGCGGCAGATCGCGCTCGGCTACCACGTGCGCCCGGCCGGCGAGGACATCCGTGCCGGCGATCTCGTCGTCCGAGCGGGCTCGCTGCTGGGGCCCGCCGAGCTCGGCGTCCTGGCGTCGATGAACATCCCGCGCCCGCGCGTGGTGCGCCGCCCGCGGGTCGCGATCGCCGGCACCGGCGACGAGCTGACGGAACCAGGCGCGCCGCTGAGGCCCGGCGCGATCCGCGACTCCAACGGGCCGGCGCTCGGCGGCGCGGTCCACCGCGCGGGCGGCGAGCTGGCGACCCGCGTACGGGTTGGCGACGACCTCGAGGCGACGGTCGCCGTGCTCGGCGCCGCGCTGCGCGACGTCGACATGCTCATCACGACCGGCGGCGTCTCCGTCGGCCCGCACGACCACGTCCGCCCCGCGCTCGATCGCCTCGGCTACCGCGAGGTCTTCGCGGGCGTGAAGCTCAAGCCGGGTCGCCCGACGACGTTCGCCGTCGGCGAGGACGGCACCCTCGTCTTCGCGCTGCCGGGCAACCCCGCGTCGGCGCTCATGGCCTTCCGGCTCTTCGTCGTCCCCGCGCTGGACGCGATGCTCGGCCGCGGCGGGGAGTCGCACCCGCTGCACGCGGTCACCGACGAGGACCTCCCCGGCGCGCTTGGCCGCACGACGGTCGTGCGCTGCCGCACGACGCTGCAGGACGACGGCTGGCACGTGCGGCCCACGAGGTCCCAGGAGTCGCACATCCTGACGTCGATGCTCGGCGTGGACGCGCTCGCGCTCGTGCCCGGCGACCGCGAGCTCATCGCGGCCGGCGAGCCGGTCGAGATCGAGCTCGTGGGGTGAGCGCCGGACCCGATCAGCGGCGCTGAGGGCGGGACGAACTCGGCGCTGATGGCGGGACGAACTGCACGAGGAACGCATGGCACGCGCCACATCGCATGGCGACTTCTTCGGGCGAGGCCCGAGGAAGTCGCCAAACGGCGCGGTCGCGCCTCAGGTGCTCGCTCCCGTCGCGCGGCAGACCGAGATCACGGCTCCGCCGTGCTCGTCCGCCCCGGTCGCAGCACCATGCCCGCCACGACCACAGGCGCCAGCACCGCGACCAGCCCCACCGTCTGTGCGGCGGCGTCCGCGCTGCTCATCCCGTCCAGATGCGTCACGTGGAACGCGAGGTGCGCGAGGGAGAAGACCGACCACGCCGCGCACAGCGGCAGGACGAGCGCGCGTGCGAGCGTGTAGGCCGCCCATCCCAGAAGCAGGCCGAACGCGAGGTACGACGCGCCGACGTCCGTCGTGAGGTGCTCGTTGAACGGGGGCAGCGTGGCGACCCAGCCCGCGCCGACGGGGAAGTCTTCGTAGAACGCGCGCGGGGTGAGCAGCGCGGTCAGTCCCGTGACGGCGTTCGCGACCGCGACCGTCGCGAGCGTCACGCGCAGCACGCCGCGGCCGGTCACGGCGTGCTCGGTTCGGACGCGGCGACATGGCGCAGCTTGTCCGGGTTGCGCTGCATGTGGATCGTCGTGATCCGCCCGTCGTCGACGGTGAACGCGATGACCGAGACCTGCCGGTCCTCGCGCCCGACCACGAGCAACCCGGGGAGCCCGTTGACGTCGACGATGCTCGTCTCCGACCGACCCGCGAACCTGCGCGCCAGGCGCACGAGCGCCCGGCTCACGCGATCGGCGCCGACGAGCGGCTTGCGCGCGGCGTGTACGCGCCCGCCACCGTCCGAGCGCATGACGACGTCGGGATCGAGCACCGCGAGCAGCGCTTCGACGTCGCCCTCGGCGCTGGCGGCCGCGAACGCCTCGACGGCGCGCCGCTGCTGCTCCGGCGTTCCCGACTGGCGCGGACGCTGCTCGACGACGTGACGCCGGGCGCGCGACGCCAGCTGGCGGGCCGCCGCCGGCGTGCGGCCGACGACGTCGCCGACCTCCTCGAAGGAGTAGTCGAAGACGTCGTGGAGGATGAACGCCGTCCGCTCGGCCGGGGTCAGCCGCTCGAGCACGAACAGCAGCGCGAGGCTCACCGACTCGTCGAGTGTCACGCGGTCCGCGGGATCGGGGTCGTCGGCGGCGGCGTCGACGAGCGGGTCCGGCAGCCACGGGCCGACGTAGCGCTCGCGGCGCACCCGCGCCGAGCCGAGCGCGTCGAGCGCGAGGCGGCTGACGACCGTCGTCAGCCAGGCGGCCAGGTCGGCGATCGTCTCGCGGTCGGTGCGCTCCAGGCGCAGCCACGCCTCCTGGACGACGTCCTCCGCCTCGGCCAGGCTGCCGAGCTGGCTGTAGGCGACGCGCAGCAGCCGCGGGCGCAGCGCCTCGAACTCGGCGGCGGCGGTCACCCGACGACCTCGGCCGCCCGCGCCCTCGCGGGCGGCCCCGGCTCGCCGGCGGCGCGCAGCCAGTCGCCGAAGCTCGGCCCGCCCGTGACCGCACCGTGACCTGGCACGAGGGCACCCGCGGCGAGTGCCCTGCGCGCGCCACGCGGTAGCGGCAGCGGTAGCGGCACGGCCCGGCGTCCTCGCACCCGCGCCCAGGTCCGCGCGAGCTCGCCCAGCGGCGCGACCTGCGGTCCGGCCACCGGCGCCAGCCGGCCGCCCGGGCCGCGCACGACCGCATCGGCCAGCACACCGGCGAGGAAGCACGGGTCGAGCGGCGCGACCGGGAAGCGCAGGCCGGGCACGAAGCCCGCACGGGCCGTAAGGCCGAAGCCCCAGTGCAGCAGCTCGTGAAACTGGGTCGCGCGCACGATGCTCCAGGGAACCGCGCTGCGCTCGACGGCATCCTCCTGAGCGAGCTTGGCTCGATAGTAGGAGAGCGGCACGGCGTCGATGCCGACGATCGACACCGCGACGTGATGGCCGACGCCCGCGTGCGCGGCGGCGGTGAGCAGCCGGCGCGTACCCGCGACGATCACCGGCGCCGCCGTGCGGCCACTCCCGGCGCGATTGGCGGCGTCGACGACGGCGTCCACGCCGTCGAGCGCGTCGCCGAGCCCGGCGCCCGTCTCGAGGTCGATCGCGCGGTGCTCGGCGCCGGGCGGCAGGACCGCCGGCGCGCTGCGCGTGAGCACCCGCACGGCGTGCCCGCGCGCGACGAGCTCCAGCACCACGGGGCGACCGAGCGTCCCCGTACCTCCGACCACGGCGATCTCCACGATCCATCACCTCCTTCAGGCACGAATTTGCAGTATCTGCAGAGCAGACGACACAGCGTGCCCCGATGTGACACCAACCCGCGTGGGGGCGCAAAACCCGCTGCTAAGGTGGATATACGTTGGCTGCCGTCGTCCGCAACGTCCGCGTTTTCGCCGTCCCCGACCCCGCCCCCGCGGGGTCTTCTTGTCCGCCCTCACGCCTAGGATTCGCAAATGGAGATTGAGATTGGCCGCGGGAAGAAGGCTCGCCGCGCATACGGCTTCGATGACATCGCGATCGTGCCCTCCCGGCGCACGCGCGACCCCGACGACGTCGACATCTCGTGGAAGCTCGGCGACTATCGCTTCGAGCTTCCGCTGCTGGCCTCCGCGATGGACGGCGTCGTCTCGCCGACGACCGCCGGCATCATCGGCCGTCTCGGCGGCCTCGCGGTCCTGAACCTCGAGGGGATCTTCACGCGCTACGAGGACGCCGACGAGCAGCTCGAGCGGATCGCCCGCCTGCCGAACGAGACCGCGACGCGCGAGATGCAGGAGATCTACCGCCAGCCGATTCAGCCCGAGCTCATCGCCCGGCGGATCGCCGAGATCAAGGAGCAGGGGGTGGTCGTCGCGGCATCGCTGACGCCGCAACGCGTGCGCACGCACTACGAGCTCGCGCTCGAGGCGGGCCTCGACATCCTCGTCATCCAGGGCACGGTCGTCTCCGCCGAGCACGTCTCCAGCGACGAATCGCGCCCGCCGCTGAACCTCAAGGAGTTCATCCGCGAGGTACCGCTGCCGGTCGTCGTCGGCGGCTGCGCGAGCTACCACACGGCCCTGCACCTCATGCGCACCGGCGCAGCGGGCGTGCTCGTCGGCGTCGGCCCCGGCGCCGCCTGCACGACGCGCGGCGTGCTCGGCATCGGCGTGCCCCAGGCGACGGCGATCGCCGACGTCGCGGGTGCTCGCTCGCAGAACATGCTCGAGACCGGCGAGTACTGCCAGGTCATCGCCGACGGCGGGATGCGCAACGGCGGTGACGTCTCCAAGGCGATCGCCTGCGGCGCCGACGCGGTCATGATCGGCTCACCGCTCGCGCGCGCCTACGAGGCCCCGGGTCGCGGTTTCCACTGGGGAATGGCGACGTTCCACCCGACGCTCCCGCGCGGTGCGCGCGTGAAGACCGTCCAGAACGGCTCCCTCGAGGAGATCCTCATCGGGCCCGCGCACCAGAACGACGGCACGTTCAACCTCGTGGGTGGCCTGCGGACGTCGATGGCCACCTGCGGCTACCAGGACATCGCCGAGTTCAACCGCGCCGAGCTCATGATCGCCCCGACGCTGCAGACCGAGGGCAAGCAGCTGCAGGTCGCGCAGGGCGTCGGCATGGGCGCGCGCGGCGCGGGCGCGGCCGCCGCTCCGGAGCCGACGAACGGCAACGGGGTGCATCAGGAGCCCGTGCTGCACGACGCATGACTCATGGGCTCCGAACGCGCCTTGCGGCGTCCTCGCTCGCTCACGTGCTCGCGGCGCACGCATCGCTCGCCGCGTCCTTCCAACGCACGTTCCGAGCCTCATGAGTGACGGTCTCGTGACCTCCTCGAGCGCGGCCACCGAGCTCGCGACGGAGGACGTCCTCGATATCACCAGCCCGCGTGCCGTCGACGAGGTCGTCGTCCTCGACTACGGCGGCCAGTACTCGCAGCTCATCGCCCGCCGCGTGCGCGAGCTCGGCACCTTCAGCGAGCTGCTGCCCCACCACGTCGGCGCCGAGGAGGTCCGTCGCCGCAGGCCGAAGGGCCTGATCCTCTCCGGCGGCCCGGCATCGGTGTATGCGCCGGGGGCGCCGCGCCTGGAGCGCGAGCTGCTCGAGCTCGGCATTCCGGTGCTCGGCATCTGCTACGGCATGCAGCTCATCGCGACCGAGCTCGGCGGCAGGGTCGAGGGTGCGGAGGTCGGTGAGTTCGGTCGCTCCGAGCTCACCGTGCGCGAGCCGGGTCGGCTCTTCGCGGGGCTGCCCGCGCAGCAGACCTGCTGGATGTCGCACCGCGACACGGTCTTCGCTCCGCCGCCGGGCTTCACCGCGCTCGCCTCGTCGACCGGTTCGCCGGTCGCGGCGCTGGAGTCCGTCCAGCAGGGCATCTACGGGATCCAGTTTCACCCCGAGGTCGTCCACACGCCCTATGGACAGACGATCCTCGAGCGCTTCCTCGGCGAGATCTGCGGAGTCGACGGCTCGTGGAGCCCGGAGAGCATCGTCTCCGAGCAGATCGCCAGGATTCGCGCCCAGGTCGGCGGCGCCAAGGTCGTATGCGGCCTGTCCGGCGGCGTCGACTCGAGCGTCGCGGCGCTGCTCGTGCACCGCGCGATCGGCGACCAGCTCACCTGTGTCTTCGTCGACCACGGGCTCATGCGCAAGAACGAGGGCGAGCAGGTCATCGCCGCGTTCCGCGACCATTTCAAGGTCCCGCTCGTCGCCGTCGACGCCGAGGAGCGCTTCCTGCGGCGGCTCGCCGGCGTCACCGACCCCGAGTGCAAGCGCAAGGCGATCGGCGCGGAGTTCATCCGCGTGTTCGAGGAGGAGGCTGTGAAGCTCGGCGACGCGCACTACCTCGTCCAGGGCACGCTCTACTCTGACGTCATCGAGTCCGGGGGCGGCGCGGGGGCGGCGACGATCAAGTCTCACCACAACGTCGGCGGGCTGCCGGACGACCTGCGGTTCGAGCTCGTCGAGCCGCTGCGGGCACTGTTCAAGGACGAGGTCCGCGCCGTCGGCGCCGAGCTGGGGCTGCCCGAGCGCCTCGTCTGGCGCCAGCCGTTCCCCGGACCCGGCCTCGCGATCCGCATCGTCGGCGGCGAGGCGACGAAGGAGCGCCTGGACCTCCTGCGCGAATGCGACTTCATCCTCCAGGACGAGATCCGCAGGGCCGGGCTGTACCGCGACCTGTGGCAGTCCTTCTGCGTCCTGCCGGACATCCGCACGGTGGGGGTGCAGGGCGACGAGCGCACGTACGGCAGCGTCGTCGTCATCCGCGCCGTGACCTCCGACGACGCGATGACGGCCGACTGGGCGCGCCTGCCCTACGACCTGCTCGAGCAGATCGCGTCGCGCATGATCGGCGAGATCCGCGAGGTCAACCGGGTGGTGCTGGACATCACGTCCAAGCCCCCCGGCACGATCGAGTGGGAGTAGCTGCACCGTTCCGATGCTGGGTTGAGGTCCCGGTTCCGTTACGTCAACGAGGAGAGGTATCTCCCCATGCCTAGCGTGCAACGCGAGGAGCTGCTCTGGTCGCTGTACCGTGCGTCGTAGCGGCCGGCCGAAGCATCCGGGACGCCACCGGCTGGCTGGTCCCGGAGGATCCACTCCCGGGACACCGCTGTACGGTGCTGTACGGTGCTACACTCGAACCGTGCCGACGTCTCATCCTCGACACTCGATCACCGAGACTCCCGCGCTTGCCGCTGCGCTCGAGCCGCTTCGCGCACGCTTGGGCGCGAACGCCCCGACGCTCGCCGAGCTCGTCCTGCGAGGCGCGGAGGCGAAGATGCGCGAGCTCGAAGCACAGGATCGAGCCCACGCGCAAGCACTCGCGACGTTCGTGGATCGGCTCTGTGCCGGTGCGGAGCCCGACCTCGACGAGATCCGCCGCATCCGCCACGCCAGCCGGCATCCGTGAACAGCGCGCTGGTGCTGCTCGACGCCAGCGCGTTCTGGCGACTGCGCAGCCCACAGCTCGACCCGAACCGGCGGCGCCAAGTGGCCGAATGGATCGCGAGAGGCATCGTCGCCGCAAGCACGCCGCTGCTGCTCGAGACACGAGCCGGTCGCGACCTTCCTCCAGTCGACCCAGAAGCGCTGCCGTCGCTCTGGATCACCGAGCGTGCCGAGCGCCGCGCCCCTGATCTGCAGCACCAGCTGCGCGCCGCCCACCAGCACCTCGGCGTTCCCCCTCTCGACTATCTCATCGCCGCGATCGCCGAAGACCATGGAGCGTCGATTCTGCACTACGACGCCGACTTCGAGCGCCTCGCCGCGAACACCGACCTCGCTGCGGCGGTCGAAGCGCTCGCACCGCTGGGGTCACTGCCCTGAGCGGTGTTTCGCACACCACCACTACCGACCGCTCGGCGAAGACGAGCTGCGCTTCGTGCTCGCCCACCACTGGCACAAGCTCTGCCTCAGCCTCTCCGCCAAGGCCGTCGCCGTCGCCGTCGTGCGCATCACCGGCGGCAACTTCCGCCTCGTCCATCGCCTCTTCGCCCAGATCCGACGCATCCTCGAGATCAACGAACTGCGCACCGCGCGAAGTGGTCGAGACCGCCCACGAAACGCTCGTCATCGGCGGTCCCTGACGCGCCACCAACCGCTACGCGAACCGCGCCACCTAACGCTGAAGGTCACACCGCGAAGTGACCGAGGGTCGGATCGTGCGACCGTTCGACCCGCGCGGCGTCCATCGGGCCGTCAAAGCCGAAGGGCTGACCTGACCTGGCGCGCCGGAGTATGGGGTGCCGCCTTCATCGCGGCGGGAACGCGAAGGCGTTGCGGGGGAGCGCGCCCGCCCGTCGCGCGGCCGCTGCCTCCGGCGCCAAGAAGCGAACGGGACGGCGCGCGCACGCCGCCGCCGGGGCGCGGCGCGGCTTCCCGAAGAAGGCACGCATGATCCGCTCACCGCAACCGCCGAGCG
>JBPCJA010000157.1:0-43570 GCA_051005755.1 Solirubrobacteraceae bacterium | reverse complement strand
GCGCGCGGGCCCGAGCCCATCAGCGCGAGGTCCTGGGCGATCTTCGTCAGCGAGACCGCGACGACCTTCAGCGCGCCCGACAGCTCGACGAGCGCGTCGCGGTTGGCCTGCGCCTCGAACGGATCCTCCGGCGGCGAGATCTCCAGGCCGCTGGACTGCGACAGCCGCGCGCGGATGCGCTCGGCGAACTCCGGGTGCGTGTTCAGGCCGGTGCCGGTGGCGGTGCCGCCGAGCGGGATCTGCGCGACCTGGGGCAGCGCGTTGCGCACCCGCCGCGCCCCGAGGCGCACCTGCGCGCCGTAGCCGGCGAACTCCTGGCCCAGCGTCACCGGCACCGCATCCATGAGGTGCGTGCGGCCGGACTTCACGATGTCCTCGAACTCGGCGGCCTTGCCGGCGAACGCCCGCTCGAGGCGTTCGAGCGCGGGCAGCAGCTTGTTCGTCACCTCGTCGAGCGCCGCGAGGTGGACGGCGCTCGGGAAGACGTCGTTGGAGGACTGGCCCATGTTGACGTGGTCGTTGGGATGCGCTCCCTCGCCGGCGAGGGTCGCGATGACCTCGTTGGCGTTCGTGTTCGTCGACGTGCCCGAGCCGGTCTGGAAGACGTCGATCGGGAACTGGTCGTCGTGGTCGCCGGCCGCGACCGCGTCGGCGCTCCGGGCGATGCGGTCGGCGAGCTCGGGGTCGAGCTTGCCGAGGTCGGCGTTGACGCGCGCGGCAGCGCCTTTGATCGCGGCGAGCCAGCGCACGACGCTGACCGGCACGCGCTCGCCGGAGACGGGGAAGTTCTCGACCGCCTTGGCCGTCTCGCCACCCCAGAGCTGCTGCTCGGCCACGCTCATGTCAGTCCTCCGCTTCGTCGCTCACCAGGCTCTCAACGGTATCTACCCGTCGCGGCCGGCGCAGGTGATGGCTCAGCCGGCGTCGGCGGCGGCCTGCGCGGCAAAGCGTCCGTTGACGGTCCGCACCGACGGCTTGGCCTTGTAGCCCAGGTCGAACAGGCCCTTCTGGTTGATGCCGCGGACGAGCTTGATGTTCGGCACCTGAGCCTTGATCGAGCCGCCGTAGAACGTCGGCGCGACGGCGAAGTCGCGAAGGTTCCAGACGAGTGCGCCGGCGAGGTTCGGGATCTGAGCGTACGTCGAGAGGTGCAGGTCGAGCAGGTGCGACTGGAAGACGAAGCCGCCCGGCGAGGTCGTGCGGTTGAGGCCGTTGGCCTCGGCCCCGAACTCGGTGACCGCTATGACCTTGCCCGGGAACACCTTGCGCAGCGCGCTCAGCCGCGTGCGGATCTCCTTGCGCAGCGTCTCGGCCCTGGCGTGCGTCGACTCATACCAGCCGATGTAGTTCGTCCAGCCGATCATGTCGACGTTGCGATAGATCCGCGAGGTCTGGCGCGGCGGGTGCGAGCCCCAGATGTCCAGCGCGATCGGACGCCCGGGATCGAGCCGCTTGAGCTCGGCCGCCATCGTGTCCACGTACGGGATCTGACCACGTGGGTGGCCGTTGCCGGCCACTTCGTTGGCGAGGTTCCAGGTGATGATCGACGGGTGCAGCTGCGTGTTGCGGAAGGTCGTGCGCACGCGCTCCTTCGCCGTCTGCGCGCGGTGGGCGCCGCGCGACGTCCAGGCGCCGGGGGCGTCGGTCGGGCCGATGCCCTGCCAGATCATGATCCCGGCCGCGTCGAGGCGCTCGAGCAGTCCCTCGTCGAGCGGGTGCTGGGTGCGCGTGGCGTTCGCGTCGATCGCCTTGAGCTGCTGGACGAGCCGGTCCTGGTCGCTGGGCAGCAGCCCGTCGCCGCGACCGAGGACGTCCTCGTGGATCGATGCGCCGCGCAGCCGGATCGGCTGCGCGTTGAGCAGGATCCGGCTGCCCTCCGCGCGCACCTCGCGCAGCCCGACGTGGGCGCGGTAGGTCGCCTCGCCTGGGACCTCGAGCTCGAGCTCCCAGAGGTTCGGCGCCGACGGGGACCACAGGTCGGGGTTGTCGACGGTCGCGCTCGCCGTGACGACCGCGGTGTCGCCCTTGTCGATCGGCATGGGGCCGAACTCCAGCGGGAAGCGCCGGTCGCCCCGGACGAGCGCGCCACCCACGGTCAGGACGCGCGCATCGCCGTTGTTGCGCAGGTGGACGTTGGCGGACACCCGTGCGACACCGCCCGACAGCCGCGTCTGCAGCACGGGATACAAGATCTCGCTCGGGCCGATCCGGCGGATGCTCACGCCGCGGTTGATGCCGCCGAAGTTGAACCACAGCCGATGCCAGCCGTCGCGCTTCATCGCATTCGGGCCGCGCCAGTCGGCGCGCAGGACGATGGTGTGGGGCACGCCGGCGCGCAGGAACGAGCGCACGTCGAAGGGCAGGTACTCCCCGGTGTGCCTCCCCGCGAGGTGCCCGTCGATGAAGACCTGCGCCTTGTGGTTGACCGACTCGAAGCGGATCGCGTAGCGGCCGTCGGTCGGGACCTCGATGCTGGTGCGATACCAGCCGATCGTGCCGTTGAACGTGGCAACCCCCCGCTGGCCGCGGATCTTCGTGGCGTCGGGGACGAAGGGAAGCCGGACGAGATCGCCACCGAAGTTGCCGGCCTGGTAGCCCTTGTCGAGGCCGACGTCGTCGCGATCGCGCTTGAAGCGCCAGCGCCCGTCGAGCTGCGCGCGGTCGCCGGGGCCGGCGTAGATGACCGGCGCGGCGCCGTGCGGCGCCAGCACGACGGAGCCGTCCGGCGCGTCGGGAGCCGCCCACGACACGGCGACGAGCACCGCCACGAGGACGACCACGACCGCACCCAGGCCGCCGAGCGCCACCCGGATCAGCCGCCGGCTCACGCGACCCTGCTCATCGTGTCATCGGAAGTTCGTCCACCCTCGTGATGCGCGCAGGGCAACGGGTGCCGGCGCGGAAAGCACTCCCCGCTGCAACCCGGCAGCGGCGGGAATGTAGCGCCCAGCCGGGGCGCTCGCCGCTCGGGAGGTCCGCCGTGTCCGCACCGTCCTTGACAGCGATCACCGGGAGACCCTACGACAGGACAGCTCGCGCGACCGCAGGCAATGGAGGTAACGTTGTGCAGACGGCGGCCGAACTGGGGATTCATGCGCAATCCGATTCGCGGCGAAACCGATGCCTTCTACCTCGCGGTGGGCGGGTCCGGGCTGACCGGGGCCTCGCTCGCGCTTGGGGCGCTCGTCAATCCGATCGCCGGGGGCGCGCTTTTCGTCGGCGGGCTGATCGGCGCGTTCGTCTGGGAGTTCTCCACGAAGGATCCCGACCGCCGACGGCCGCTGCGCGAGGCCGCGGCAGCCGGACGTCTCGTAGCCGCGTCGACGCAATGGAGGGTGCTCGTCGTCGCCAATCGGACGCTGCAGGGCGAGCATCTCGAGGAGATCCTTCGCAGCCGCGCCGAGCGCGGCGCCGAGCTGCGCGTGATCGCGCCGATCCTCGTCTCGCGCGCGCGCTACATCGCGTCGGACGTCGACCGCGAGCTCCAGGAGGCGCACGAACGACTCGCCGCCGCGCTTGCCTGGTGCAACGAAGCCGGGTATGAAGCGCACGGCAAGGTCGGCGACCCCAACGTGGCACTGGGCGCGATCGAGGACGAGCTGCGCGCCTTCGCGGCCGACGAGGTCGTGATCTCGACCCTCCCCCCGGGCAAGTCGAACTGGCTTGAGACCGGCATCGTCCAGCGGCTGCGCGAGGAGCTGGACATCCCGGTCACGCACGTGATCGTCGAGCTCGACCGCAGCTGGCTGGCGGCAGAGCAGTAGGGGCCGCGCGGTACCGAGCGGCCTACACGCTCATCGCGACGTATTTGATCTCGAGATACTCCTCGATGCCCTCGGGGCCGCCCTCGCGGCCCACACCCGAGTGCTTGACGCCGCCGAAGGGCGCTCCGGCGTTGGAGACCATGCCCTGGTTGAGGCCGACCATGCCGGTCTCCAGGCGCTCGCTGACGCGCAGGGCGCGCTGCAGCCCGCTCGTGTAGAGGTAGGCGACGAGGCCGAACTCGGTGTCGTTGGCGGCGGCGATCGCCTCGTCCTCCGACGCGAAGCCCTTCACCGGCGCGACGGGGCCGAAGATCTCCTCGCGCAGCAGGCGGGCGTCGTCGGGGACGTCGGCGAGGACCGTCGGCCGGTAGAAGTGACCCGGGCCCGCGACCCGCTCCCCGCCGCACAGCACGCGCGCCCCCTTGGCCACGGCGTCGTCGACGAGCTCGGCGACCTTGCCGAGCTGGTCGGCGTCGATGAGCGGGCCGACCTCGACACCCTCCTCCGTCCCTCGACCGAGCTTCAGCGCGCCCATCCTCTCCGCCAGCCGCGCCGCGAACTCGCCCGCCACCGAGTCGGCGACGTGGAAGCGGTTGGCAGCCGTGCAGGCCTCGCCGATGTTGCGCATCTTCGCCACCATCGCGCCGTCGAGCGCCGCCTCGAGGTCGGCGTCCTCGAAGACGATGAACGGGGCGTTGCCCCCAAGCTCCATCGAGACGCGCAGGATCTGCTCGGAGGCCTGGGCCATGAGGGTGCGCCCGACCTCCGTCGAGCCGGTGAAGGAGAGCTTGCGCGTCCGCGGGTCGGTGATGACCGGCTTCATGACCGAGCCCGACGAGCGCGCGGTGACGACGTTCAGCACGCCGGCCGGCAGCCCAGCCTCCTCGAGGATCTTCGCGAGCATGAGCATCGACAGCGGCGTGAGCTTCGCCGGCTTGACGACCATCGTGCAGCCGGCCGCGATCGCCGGACCGATCTTGCGTGTGCCCATCGCCAGCGGGAAGTTCCACGGCGTGATGAAGACGCACGGGCCGACGGGCTGCTTCATCGTCAGCACGCGGCCCGTGCCGGCTTCGTTGACCGTGAAGCGGCCGTTGACGCGCACCGCTTCCTCGGCGTACCAGCGCAGGAATCCCGCGGCGTAGACGACCTCGGCCTTGGACTCGGCGACGGGCTTGCCCATCTCGAGCGTCATGAGCAGCGCGAGCTCGTCGCTGCGCGCCGTGATGGCCTCGTAGGCGCGGCGCAGGATGTCGCTGCGCTCACGCGGGGCGCTGTCGCGCCAGCTCGCAAACGCCTCGTGCGCGGCGGCGAGCGCATCGAGCGCGTCCTGCTCCGTGGCGTCGGCGACCTCGGCGATCGTCGCCTTCGTCGCCGGGTCCTCGACGGGGACCGTCCCGCCCTCGGCGCCGTCGCGCCAGGCGCCGCCGATGAACAGCTGCTTCGGAACCGCCGCGAGCACGGCCTGCTCGGCGTCGGCCCCGCGGGTGGTGGCGCTCATGTGCGGATCACCGTCTCCTCTCCCAGCTCGTCTGAGATCGCGACGTCGACCGAGTAGTCGATCGGCAGCACGATGAGCGAGGGCACGTCGAGGCCCAGCGCGTGGCGCAGATGCTGCCGGAAGTCGTCGGCCGAGCCGCAGCGCCACGCCGGCAGGCCGAAGGACTCGGCGAACGTGACGAAGTCGGGATTGCGAAAGTCGGTGCCGAAGTGCTCGCCGAAGCGCTGCTCCTGCTTCCACGCGATCGAGCCGAAGGCGCGGTCCTCCCAGACGACGTTGACGACCGCGGTGCCCAGCCGCGCCGCCGTCTCGAGCTCCTGCGCGTTCATGAGAAATCCGCCGTCGCCGCTGACCGCCACGACGTTGCGCTCGGGGTACACGAGCTTTGCCGCGATCGCGCTCGGCAGCGCGAATCCCATCCCGGCCAGGCCGTTGGCGATGAGGACCGTGTTGGGCTCGTGGGCCGGGAACATCCGGGCGATCCAGAGCTTGTGCAGCCCGACGTCGGACACGAGCATGTCCGAGGGGCCCAGCGCCCGGCGCAGCTCCCACAGTGCTCGCGGCGGACGCAGCGGGAAGCCGTCGTCGTCGCGGGCGGACTCGAGGCTGCCGAGCACGAGCTCGCGCAGCCGCGACGAGATCTTCGGGGTGCGCCGCTGCGCCGCGGCGTCGCGGCACTCCTCGGCGAGGCGCATGAGCACGTGGTGGAGGTCCCCGACGAGCTCGACCTCCGGAGTGTAGTACGCGTCGGTCTCGGCCGGCGCCGTGTCGACGACGACGATCCGCTTGTCGCGGCGCGGGTTCCAATGCTCGGGCGCGTGCTCGACGAGGTCGTAGCCGATGGTGATGACGACGTCGGCCTCCGCGAAGCCGGCGAGCTCGTAGTCGCGGTCGTGCAGGCCGACCGTTCCCAGCGCGCGCGGGTCCTCGTAGTCCAGCGCGCCCTTGCCCATGAACGTCTCGGCGACCGGGATCCCGGTCGCCCGCGCGAACTCGCGCAGCGCCTGCGACGCGTGCCCGCGCAGGACGCCGTTGCCGGCGAGCACGACGGGGTCGGAGGCGCTGCAGACGACCTCCGCCGCGCGCATGATCTCGCGCACGCTCGGCTCCGGGTGCGCCGCGCGCCGGCGCTGCAGCGGGGCCGCCTCCAGCGGTTGGGCCATGACGTCCTCGGGCAGCTCGAGGTGCGTCGCGCCCGGCTTGTCGCCCTCGGCCACCTTGAACGCCTTGCGCACGACCTCGGGGATGATGTCGGGACTCCAGACGCGCGCGTTCCACTTCGTGATCGGCCGCAGGACCTCGACGAGGTCGACGAACTGGTGCGATTCCTTGTGCATCCACGCCAGCGCGCGCTGGCCGGTGAGGGCGACGAGCGGTGCGCGGTCGAGGTAGGCGTCGGCGACCGCGGTGACGAGGTTCAGCGCGCCTGGCCCCAGCGTGCCGAGACAGACCCCGGCGCGACCCGTGAGGCGGCCGGTCATGTCCGCCATGTACGCGCCGCCCTGCTCGTGGCGGACGGGCACGAAGTCGATCGACGACTCGTGCAGCGAGCGGTTGAGGTCGAGGGTCTCCTCGCCTGGGATACCGAAGACGCGGCGCACGCCCTCTGCCTCGAGGCACTGCACGAAGACGTCGGACGCGCGGCGAACGGTCACGCGCTGCCCCTGGATGGTTGCTTGCACGACGCGGGTCGTCGAAGCAGCCATCTAGGCTCCACTGCGCCGTGATCGCACGTCCCACGCATCACGGGGGGCCTGTACCCGGGAGTGCGCCGGGCGCAACTCCACCCGTGCCGGTGTGTCCCGAGGGTCGATGACGCCGCTTCGCAGCGCATTCGTCGCGGCCGTGCTGGCCTGCGCGTGGGCCGCCCCGGCGCAGGGCGCGTCGCGCCTGGTCGTGCGGGGCGCAGGCTTCGGCCACGGGATCGGGATGAGCCAGTACGGCGCCATGGGGTTCGCGCAGCGAGGCGCCGATCACGCCGCGATCCTCGCTCACTACTACACCGGCACGCGGATCGCCGCCCTCGGAGCGGCGAGGGAGGTGCGGGTCCTCCTGAAGACCGCGGCGCGGATCGTCCTCACCGGCGCGGCGAGCGTCGCCGGCGGCCGCACGCTCGACCCGACCCGCACGTACACCGCGGTCCGCGGGCTGAGCGGACAGGTGACGCTGCGCTCGGCCTCCGGACGCGCACTCGGGACCTACGCGGCGCCGCTGAGGATCACCGGCGGGCCCGGCGGCTTCCAGGTCCGCGGCCGCGCCGCCAACGACGTCTCCGACGGTCGCTACCGCGGCACCCTCGAGATCCGCCCGGCGGCGATCGGCGGGGTGTCGGCGATCGACGCCGTCGGCCTCGAGGACTACCTGCGCGGCGTCGTCCCCGGCGAGATGCCGTCCGGCTGGCCGGCCGAGGCGCTGCGCGCCCAGGCCGTCGCCGCGCGCACGTACGCGATCGCGACGAGCAAGAACGGCGACGGCTTCGACCAGTACGCCGACACGCGCTCGCAGATATACACCGGGATCGCCGGGGAGCAGCCGACCACCGACGCAGCGGTCGAGGCGACCCGCGGCGAGGTCGTCGTCTACGGCGGCAAGCCGATCGTGACGTACTACTTCTCGACGTCGGGCGGGCGCACGGAGAACGTCGAGAACTCGTTTCTCGACGCCGACCCGGCGCCGTGGCTCGTGTCCGTCGCCGACCCCTACGACACCCTCTCGCCCCGGCACCGCTGGACCAAGCGGATGAGCCTGCGCTCGGCGCAGCGGCGCCTTGGCTCGCTCGTGCGGGGCTCGCTGCGCCAGATCAAGGTGCTACGGCGCGGTCGCTCGCCGCGCGTCGTGCGCGCCGAGATCGTCGGCACCGGTGGGCGCACACGGATCAGCGGGCCGCAGCTGCGCTCGAAGCTCGGCCTCTTCGACACGTGGGCGAGCTTCACCGTCCTCACGGCGCGCGCCACGCGCGGCGACGACAGCCGGCCTCGGCGCCCGCGGCGGCCGGCCGCGCCCAGCACGCCTACCGGCGGCACCGCGCCGCGCTGAGAGTCAGCGGTTGTAGACGCGCGTCAGCGACTCCGCGACGCAGACCGGCTTCAGCGCGCCCTCACCCTCGAAGGTGAGCTTCAACGTGATCTGCGCGCCGCCGACGACGTCGTCGACGGCGAGCAGCACGATCCGCATCCGCACGCGGTTGCCGACAGGCAGCGGCGCCGGAAAGCGCACGCGGTCCAAGCCGTAGTTCACGGCGAAGGCGAAGCCCTCGAAGCGCAGGAGCTGCGCGGAGAACATCGGGTGCAGCGAGAGCGTGTAGTAGCCGTGGGCGATCGTGCCCCCGAAGGGCGTCTGCGTCGCGCGCTCGGGATCGGTGTGTATCCACTGGTCGTCGCCGGTGACGCGCGCGAACGCGTCGATCGCCTCCTGCGTGACCTCGTGCCAGTCGCTGACGCCGAGCTCCTCGCCGACCTTTGCCCGCAGCTCCTCCAAGCCGGTGATCGTGAGCATGCCCGCAGCTTAGGGCTATCCGGTTGGGATAGGTCCTCATTAGCCTGTCGGACCGTGACCCGCCCTCTGCTCGTCATCGACGCCCCGTCGCTGCTGTACCGCGCGTTCTTCGCGCTGCCTCAGAGCATCACCGATGGCGATGGCCATCCCGTCAACGCGCTGCTCGGCACGGCCAACCTCGTCCTCTTCGTCGTCGAGCGCCAGGCGCCACGGGCCGTCGTGTTCTGCTGGGGCGCCGAGAAGGCCGCCTACCGCGCCGAGCTCTACGCGCCCTACCACGCCGACCGCCCGCCGATGCCGCCCGAGCTCGAGCGCCAGTGGAGCGATGCGCCGGCCTTCTTCGGCGCGTTCGGCTGGCAGAGCATCTCCGACGGCGAGCTCGAGGCCGACGACCTCCTGGGCTCGCTCGCGCGGATCGAGGCGGCGGCCGGCGGCGAGGCGCTGCTGTTCACCGGCGACCGCGACATGTTCCAGTGCGTCAGCGACGCCGTGACGGTCCTCTTCCCGCGCGGCGGCAAGGACGGGCCGGAGGCCGTCGGCACGGCGCAGGTGCGCGAGCGCTACGGCATCGATCCGGCGCAGGTGCCGGACTTCATCGCCCTGCGCGGCGACCCGTCCGACGGGCTGCCGGGCGCGAAGGGCATCGGCGCGAAGACGGCGCGCGACCTCCTGCGCCGCCACGGCACGCTCGAGGACGTCATCGCCGCCGCGGCGCGGCCCGGCACGATGACGCCGCGGATGGCGGGCGCGCTCACGTCCGACCCCGCAGCCCTGCGCGCGTTCAAGGAGATCGCGACGCTGCGCGACGTCGCGCTCGAGCGGCCCGCCGACGAGCCCATGGACACAGCCGGCGCTGCCGGGGCCGCGCGCAGCCGCGGGATGAACCGCCTCGCCGAGCGCCTGGACGCGTGGTCCTGATGGCGCCGTGCAGGCAAAAAGCGGTGCGGCGGCCAGTCCACGCCGCGCTCGTGCGTGCGCCATGATGCCCACTTGGTGCTCCGCGTCCTGTTCTTCGTGCTCGCGGCCGTCGTCGTGCTCACGGTCCCCGGCGGTGCGCTCGCCGCCGGACCGCCGGCGCCGGTCGTGCTCTCTGGAGGATGGGAGTGGGCGGCCGATCCGGTCGACCAGGGAGCGGCGCTCGGGTGGCAGAACGGGCAGACCGGCGTGGGCTGGCAACCCGCGACGGTGCCGGGCGTCTTCGACGCGCGGACCGACCCCGACCTCTTCTACGGCTCGATCGGCTGGTACCGGCTGACCTTCACGGGTCCGGCGACGGCGCCGGGCATGGGCTGGGCAGTGCGCTTCGAGCAGGTCCGGCGCCGCGCGCAGGTGTGGCTCAACGGCGTCGAGATCGGCACCCACCGCGAACCCTACGCGCCCTTCGAGCTGCCGGCCGTCGGCCTGCGGGCGGGGCAGCCGAACACGCTCGTCGTGCGCGTCGACTACCGCCGCAGCCCGAAGCTGCGGGAGGGCTGGTGGAACTGGGGCGGGATCACGCGACCGGTGTCGCTCGTCGCTCGCGGGCCGGTCGTCATGGACGACGTCGGGCTGCTGCCGCAGCGCCGCTGCGGCCCGGGCGGGTGCCGCTGGAACGTCCTCGTCGACGGGTGGCTGGAGAACGCCGGCGATCGCCCGCAGCAGCCGGCGGTCGCGGTCGCGCTGCGTGCGCCCGACGGGACGCTGTCGCTGGGCGGGGTCACGCCACGAGCGCTGCAGCCGGGTGAGCGCGTGCGGCTGCGCTTCGCGGTGCCGGTGCGCGGCGAGCCGAAGCTCTGGGCGCCCGATCACCCCGACCTCTACGGTGCGGCCGTCGCCACGCGCGCCGGCGGGCGGGTCGTCCAGCTCGACCGCCTGCGCATCGGTCTGCGCCGCGTCGACGTCGTCGACGGGATGCTGCGGCTCAACGGCCGCGTGCTCGACCTTCGCGGCGCGTCGGTCCAGGAGGACATCCCGGGCCACGGTCCCGCGCTCACGGACGCCGACGTCGACAGCATCGTCGGCGAGCTCAAGACGCTCGGCGTCAACGTCACGCGTGCGCACGTACCGCTCGACCCGCGCCTGCTCGACCGCTTCGACGAGGAGGGCATCCTCGTCTGGAGCCAGGCGCCCGTCTACCACCGCGACGCGCAGCTGCGAAGGCCCGGCGAGCGCTCCTACGAGCTTCGGGTCCTGCGCAACACGATGCTCGCCGCGCGCAACCACCCGTCGGTCATCACGCATTCGGTCGCCAACGAGCTCACGGCGCTGCCCGACGAGCGCCGCACGACCCGGGTCTGGCTGCAGAACGCCGCGGCGCTCGCCCGCGATCTCGACCCGACGCTGCCGGTCGCCGTCGACATCCTGTCCTATCCGCGCATCCCGCGGCAGCGCACGTACGACGCCTACGACCTGATCGGGATCAACTCGTACTACGGCTGGTACGACGGGAAGGTCCACCGCTCGACCGCCGACATCGACGACCTCGCGCCCTACCTGCGCACGATGCACGCGAAGTATCCGAGCACCGCGCTCGTCATCAGCGAGTTCGGCGCCGAGGCCACCAGGCCCGGACCGGCCGGCGTCAAGCAGACCTACGCCTTCCAGACGAACTACATCAAGCGCAACCTCGACGTCGTCGACCGCCTCGGCTTCGTCGGCGGCGCGATCTACTGGACCGCGCGCGAGTTCGCCGTCAAGCCGTACTGGGACGGCGGCGGGCACCCCCAGGGGGGCCGCGACTCGATCCACAACAAGGGCCTCATCTCCTATGACGGCAAGATCAAGCCCGCGTTCTCCGTCACGCAGAAGGCCTTCAAGGCGACGCCGCTGTATCGCGACGATCCCGATGCCGTCGCCCGCGCGGAGCTCTCCGAGCCGAGCTCGTTCGTCCTGCGGACGCTGCTCACCGTCGGCGTGCTCGCGGCGCTCATCGCGCTGCTCTCCTTAGACCTCTGGTGCCTGCGCGAGATCTGGTGCGCCCTGCGGCCGCCCGAGGCGCAGGTCGTCCAACTGCGCCGCGTGGCGTGAGGCTGGACCCGGCCGCGTGAGGCTGGACCCGGCCGCTATTGGCGTATGGGTGACAGCGTGCTGGCCATGACCCATCCGCGCGCACCGCGCCGCGTCCATCGCGCGGTTCGGACCTCGACGCCGATCCAGCGCGCGTTCGCCGTCTGGATGAGACGGCGAACCTCGTCGCCTCGCACGAGGTACCGAAAGGCGGTGCTGCCGGGCGCGTAGCGCAGGTAGACGTCGCGGGCGCTCACCCGCGCCGGCCCCGACAGCGGGCGTTCCCCGGTGAGCGGCCGACCGTCGCAGTGCCCGCCGCAGGCATCTGGGCGCCGGCGATCGAAGTCCGCGTTCGCCGGCCCGCAGGCGAGCCGCCCGAGCGCCGGATCGGGCACCAGGTCGCTCAGCAGCATCCAGCCGGACTTGCGCGTGACCGGTGGCAGGCAATAGCCCCATACGAAGCCCTCGACCGCGGGGCGCAGCGGCGGCGCATCCAGGCATCCAGGATTGCGCGTCGTCTGACGACCCAGGTGCTGACCGGCGGCAAGCTCGATCGACTCGCCGCTGTCGCTCTTGACCGCCGGCGCGCGCGAGCTCGGACCCAGCCGCAGCGTCGTCGAACGAACGGCGCGCCACGGCTCATAGGCGACGTCGACGAGGTCCGGCCCGAACAGCCCGCGCGGGAGCGTCACGTCACGACCGGCCGGGCCTCAGCCCGGCCGGCCGTCCTCCAGGTAGATCGCATGACCCGCGGCACGTGCGCGCAGCGCGGCAGCCGCCCGCCGCGCCTTCCTCGCGGCCGCGCGCTTGCGGGGCACGAGGCGTAGGGGGTCGTGCACTCCCGCGGTCACGGTGCGTAACCTATCGTCGCCATCCCGACCTACGCCTTCGCCGCCCGTCAGCGCGAGGCGAGCAACTCGTCGAGGCGGGCGTAGGTCTCGTTCAACCCGCGCTCCATGCCCGAGTCGAGCATGCCGTCGCGCTCCTCGGTCGTGTGGAAGATCGAGGTGGAGATCACCTTGGTGCGATCGCCGAGATCCTCGAACGTGGCGGTATCGACGGACACGTGGCCCGGCATGCCCTCCCACTCGAACGTCTGCACGATCCGCTCGGGCGGGGTGACCTCGCGGTAGGTCCCTCGGAATCCTGTCTCACTGCCGTCCGAGTCGCGCATGACGAACCGCCAGCTCCCGCCTGGCCTGACGTCCATCTGATCGACGACGGTGGTCGTGTCGCGCGGACCCCACCACTCGGGAATGAGCTCGGGATCGGTGAAGGCGGCGAACACGCGGTCTCGTGGCGCGTCGAAGACGCGCTCGATGTGGATCTCGCGCTCCGCCGGGGTCGTGACCGTGGCGGCCGGGGCCTGCTGGTGACCTGTCATTGCGACGTTCCTTTCGTGCGTTCGAGGAGCTCCCCGAACCGGTCGAGGCGTTCGTCCAGCATCCGCCGGTACGTCTCCATCCACGCCTGGACGTCCTCGAGGCGCCGCGGGCCGAGGTTGCAGCGGCGCGTGCGGCCCACCTTCTCGGTGGTGACGAGCTCTGCGTCCTCGAGCACCCGCACGTGCTTCTTCATCCCGGTGAGCGAGATCCCGAACGGCTCGGCGAGCTCGGTGATGCTCGCGCTGCCGCGGCCGAGGCGCTCGAGAACGCCCCTGCGAGTGGGATCCGCGAGCGCCGAGAACGTCCTGTCGATCTGCGGATACTGAACCATCTGATTCAGTGTAGCGGGGCTGCGCCCTGACTGCAAGGCAGCGCCGCACACGTCCGTTCGCTTGACAGGTGACCAAACGGTCACCTATGATCGCCGGCATGGACGCGGTGTTCAGGGCCCTTGCCGATCCGACGCGCCGGAGCCTGCTCGACGAGCTGTTCAAGCGCGACGGGCAGACGCTCAGCGCGCTCGAGCAGCGATTGCCGATGACGCGCTTCGGCGTCATGAAGCACCTCAAGGTGCTCGAGGAGGCAGGCCTCGTGACCACGAAGAAGCGCGGTCGCGAGAAGCTCCACTTCCTGAACCCCGTCCCGATCCGGCTCGTCCACGACCGCTGGGTGAGCAAGTACGCCGAGCCCTGGGCCGCGACGCTCAGCGGCCTAAAGAAGACACTCGAGGAGGAGGACGGCATGGAGAAGGTGTTCGAGATCTACATCAAGACGACCCCGGAGCGCCTGTGGGAGGCGATCACCGACAGCGAGATGAGACAGCGGTACAACTTCGGGGTCGGTGTCACCTCCGACTGGACGCCCGGCTCCCGCTACGAGGCCGTCCACCCGGGGGCCGGCGTCGCGATCGCCGAGGGCGAGAACCTGGAGGTCGATCCGCCGCACCGCCTCGTCCAGAGCTTCACGGCCCTGTGGAGCGACGACGTCAAGGCCGAGGGAACCTCGCGGGTCACCTGGGACATCGAGCCGGTCGGCGATTCATGCCGGCTGACCGTCACCCACGACCAGTTGCGCGAGGACGCCAACGACGAGATCTACGGCGGCTGGCCGCAGATCCTCTCCGGTCTGAAGACGCTGCTGGAGACCGGCGAGACGCTCACGACGCCGGGCTCGCTGCTCTATTCGAACGCCTCGCAACCGGCTGGGTGAACCCTGGCGGGGCCTGACCGAAGGCCGCTGCTCGGGGCCGGGGCGGCGGTCATGCCCCGGAGCAGGTTCTGTGGTACGGCCTGCTCGGCAGGTACACGCGCCACTCGGCGCGGCTGAGGTCGCGCCGAGTGGCCGCGCAGGCGCGGGCCCGGAGCGCGCGGTCGCTGCCGCGCCACAGGATCGAGTCCAACAGTGCTTCGTCGCCGTCGCTCTCCGCGGCTACGAGCTTGGTGCCGTCGGGCGTGAACGCCAGGTCGATCACGGCCTCGCTGCTATCCGGGATGGGCGCGCCGAGCGGTGTGCGGGTGGTGACGTCCCACAGCCGCACCGTCCGGTCGCTGCCTGCTGTCGCCAGCGTGGTGCCATCGGGGCTGAACGCGAGACTCAGTACGGCGTCGTTGTGGCCGGCGAGCCGTCCGCTCTCCCGGTGCGCAGCGATGTCCCACAGCCGGACCGTGCTGTCGATGCTGGCGCTTGCGAGCGTCGTGCCGTCGGGGCTGAACAGCAGGCGTTCGATCGTCCCGAGGTGGCCTCGCAACGGCGTCCCGGCCTGGCTTGCGTGTCGAGACGTTCCACAGCTGCAGGTTGCGGCCCCTGTCGGCGGAAGCGACCGTCCGGCCGTCCGGGCTGAACGCCACGCTCGTGACCCCGCTCGTGTGACCGCGCAGCGGCGGGCCGATCTCACGCCGGGTCGCGACGTCCCAGATGCGAACCGTCCGGTCCTCGCCGCCGGATACGAGCATCGTACGGTCGGCACTGACCGCGACGCACAGGACCGGTCCCGTGTGTCCGCGCAACGGGGCGCCGACCTGGCGATGGCGCGCAACGCTCCATAGCCGCACCGTTGCGTCGTCGCCGGCGGACGCTACGATCGCACCGTCGAGGCTCAGCGCGACCCCTTGGACCTCGCCGGTGTGACCGGCGAGCGGCGCGCCGGTCGGTGTGTTGTCGTCCACGTTCCACAGCTGCAGCATGCCGTCGCCGGAAGACACGCGCGTCTTGGCGTCGCGGCTGAAGGCATTGGCGTTGACGGCGCCCGTCGCCGCGTTCAGCGGCTGGCGTGGCAGGCGCACCCTCGGCGGGGCCGCGGTCGCGGCGCGCGAGACGTTCAACAGTTGCATGCTGTAATCGGTGCGACTGGAGACGAGCGTCTCGGCGTCGGGGCTGAACGCAGCCGTCGGGCGGGCTCCCGCCGGAAACGGCGGGCCGACCGGGTCGTGAGTTGCGACGTTCCACAGTCGCAGCGCGTCCTTGCTGCCGGACGCCAGCGTCCTGCCGTCGGGGCTGAACGCCACGGCGCCCACCCGCTCACGCCGCGGGCGACCTCTGCCGGGGCGCAGTGGCCCACCCGCCTGCCGGCGCGTCTGCACGTCCCACAGTCGGATCGTCCCGTCCAAGCTCGAGGACGCCAGCGTGCGCCCATCGGGGCTGAACGCGACACTCGTCACAGTGGCGCGGTGTCGGCCAAGCGTAGAGCCGCTCGCGCGGCGCGGCGCGACGTCCCACAGCCGCACCGACCCGTCAAAACCGGCGGAGGCGATCGTGGCGCCGTCGGCGCCGAACGCGACGGCGCTGACGCCAGACGCGTGCCCGCGCAGCGGCGTGCCGATCTCGCGCCGGTTCGCGACGTCCCAGATGCGCACCGTCTCGCCGCCGGAGACGAGCTTCGTGCCGTCAGGACTGAACGCCACGCTCGTGACCACGCTTGTGTGCCGCAACGGGACGCCGACCTGGCGAGAGCGCGCGACGCTCCATAGCCGCACCGTCTTGTCCACGCCCGCGGAGGCGATCAGCGCGCCGTCGGGGCTGAGCGCGACCCCGTACACCTGCGCGTGACCCCGTAGCAGCGCCCCAACCCTGCGCGTGGCGACGTCCCAGATCCGCACCGTCCCATCCAGGCTGCCGGAGACCAGGGTTGGGCCGCCGAACGCGACGCCCGTTATCTGATCTGTGTGGCCGCGCAGCTCGCCGATGTCGGCGCCGAGGTTGGCGAGCACGGCGTGGACCGCGGCGCCGGCCTCGGGAGTCGCGTAGGCGCGGTGCGCCTCGACGCTCAGCGCCGCCGCCAGCGCGGGCTCGCGGTCGGCGAGCGCGACGGCCTGCGCGGCGAGACCGCGGGACACCGCGCCGCGCTCCGCTCGGGACGCCTGCTCGCGCTGGAGGAGTGCGACGACCGCGAGCGCGACGGTCACGAGCAGCGCGGCGAGTACCGACCCGAGCTGGGTGCGCTGCCGCACGACCGCCGCGTGCCGGCTGCTGGCGATGTAGCGCGCCTCGTCGGCGCTCGGCGCCACGCGGTGAGCGCCCTGCTCGCCCAGCCACGTCTCGGCCTCGAGCAGATCGCCGCCACGCAGCAGGAGACTGCGATCGCGGCCGGCGTTCAGCCACTGGCCGGCTCGTGTGGCGATCCGCTCGTGCTGATCGCGTGAGCGAGGATCGACGTCCAGGGCCTCGATCAGCCTGCCAACCCCGAGCTCGAAGCGATCGCCGTCGGCGAGGACGACCCATTCACGGTCGGCCAGCACGGCAGGCAAGCTGACGCGATCGACGTCATGCAGCAATACTGGAACGACAAGCGTCTTCAGAGCCACCGCGCGGTCGAGCTCATCCCGGCAGGCCGGCGAGTCGATCGAGTCGGGGCTGATCAGGAACACGAATGCGCCGCACGCCTCGATCGCGCTCGCCGTGGTCGCGTCCTCCCCTCCGACCCTGACCTCCTTGCCGTGGGCGTGCAGCGCACCGGCCAGCCGCAGCGCTGACGCTCGATCGCTACGTGCGCACGAGACGAAAGCCCGGTCGCTCATACTCCGCGACAGGTTTCGTGGTAGGGCTCGCCGGGCAGTAAGCGCGACCATTCCGAGCGGCTGAGGTTGCGCCGCCCCGCCGCGCAGGCGCGCGCATGTTGCGTGCGCTGGTCGCCGGTCCACAACACCGAGTCCCACAGTCGCGCCGTGATACCCGTGCCACCGGCAAGGGTCGTGCCGTCGGGGCTGAAGGCAAGAACGTTGATGACGCCAAGGTAGCCGCGCAGCGGCGCGCCCATCGAGTGGCGGCGGGCGATGCTCCACAGCCGCACGGTCTTGTCGAAACTCGCAGAAGCCAGCGTGCTGCCGTCGGGGCTGAACGCGACGCGCGACACGGTCCCCGTGTGACCGCGCAGCGGCGCACCCACCAGGCGTCGCGCCGCCACGTCCCACAACCGCACCGCGCCGTCCCCGCTGCCAGTGGCGAGCACCCTGCCGTCGGGACTGAAGGCGACGCTGTCCGTCCCACCGTCGGGCGCCATCAGGGGCGGCCCGGTGGGACGGCGTCTCGCGACATCCCACAGCCGCACGCTGCTGTCAGTACCGGCGGACGCGAGCGTCCTTGCGTCGGGGCTGAACGCCAGGCCCAGAACGGGGCCACGGTGGCCGCGCAGCGGCGGTCCGAGTCCACGTCGCCGCGCGACGCTCCACAGCCGCACCGTCTTGTCGGCGCCGGCAGACGCGAGCGTCATGCCGTCGCGCGAAGCGGCGACCGCCAGGACGAAACCCGCGTGACCGCGCAGCGGCGCGCCGACTTGACGGCGCGTAGCTACGCTCCATAGCCGTACCGCGCCGTCCTCGCCCGCGGTCGCGAGCATGCGCCCACCGCCGACGAAGACCGCCTTGAGGAGGCGCTCGCCTGCAGGCAAAGCGATCCGTGCGCCGCGCAGGCCACGCGTCGCGACGTCCCACAGGCCCACCCTGCCGATCCCCTCGGTTATCGCGATGGTCCGCGAGTCCGGGCTGTACGCCACCTCGCCGGCGAGAGAGGCTAACTTGTGGGCCGACGCGGGCGTGAAGAGCAAGAACGACCGGACCGTCGGGGCGTCGGGTCCACGTGCGACGACGTTCCAGAGGCTGACTCCCCTGTCCGCGCTCACAAGCGTCTTCCCATCCGGGCTGAACACCGCGGCAGCAAAGGAGGGAAAGAAGTTGGCCGTTGCGACGGACACGGTGGCGTCGCTGGCCAGCTTCGGACCGCTGGGACTTCGCGTCGCGACGTCCCACAAGCGGACGCCCGCGCCGGTGATCGCGAGCGTCTTGCCGTCCGGCGCGAACGTGACACCCCACACGCCGCCACTCCCCCGGGAGCCGGCGCCGACGAACGGTGCGCCCTCGAGCCGGTGCGTCGCCACGTCCCACAGGCGCACCGTGCCGTCCGAGCCGCCCGACGCCAGCGTCCTGCCGTTGGGCGCGAACGCCACGGCGCGCGCCTCGCCGGCGTGGGCGGCGATCGGCGCGCCGACGAGGCGTCGCGTGGCAGCGTTCCACAGCCGCACGCTGCCGTCGCGGGCGCACGCGGCAAGCATCCGGCCGTCGGGGCTGAATGCCAGCTGGATGAGGGGGCTGCGGGCCTGTCCGACAGGCAGCGCAGCCCTTTGGCGGTGCGACGCGACGTCCCACAGCCGCAGGGCACCGTCCGCACCCGCCGAGGCGACCGTCTTGGCGTCGGGACTGAACGCAACGCTCAAGACGCTCTTGCGTTGACGGCCCAGCGGCGACGCGATCTGGCGCCGGGACGCGACGTCCCACAGCCGCACCGTCCCGTCCGAGCCGCCGGACGCCAGCGTCCTGCCGTCCGGGCTGAACGCGACACCCCAGACGATCCGGGAATGACTTCGAAACCACCCGCCGATCGCGCTACGTGTCGCGCGATCCCACAGCCGCAGCGTACCGTCCTGGCTACCGGACGCGACCATCCTTCCGTCCGGGCTGATCGCGAGGGACCGAACGAGATCCGACTGGCCCCGCAGCTCGCCAAGCAACTCGCCGAGTCGTGGAAGCACGCCGGCCAGAGCGGCGCGTGCCTGCGCGGTGGGCTTCACGCGATCGGCCTCGAGGCTCAACGCCGCTGCCAACCCGGCATCTTGATCGGTCGCCGGCACGGCCTGCGCCGCAAGCGAGCGCGACAGAGCGACGTCCTTGTCTGCCACCGCCGCGTTCCGCGCCACGACAGCGAGCACCGCCAGCGCGCCCGCGATCAGCAACGCGACGAGCGCGGCGCCCATCCGCGCGCGCTGGCGCGTGCTCGCCGCGCGCCGACTAGCCATGACGTACTCGTTGTGCACGGCCGTCGGCAACTGGCCGTCGCCGCTGCGCGTCCCCAGCCACGCCTCGGCTCTGCGCAAGTCCGATCCGACCAGCAGACGGCCCGCATCGCGATGAGCATCGAGCCACCCGCGGGCCCTGACCGCGATCTGCGTGTGACGATCACGCCACTCCACATCGCGTTGCAGCACCTCGACCAGCGTTCCGAGACTCACGTCCCGCGAGTCGCTCGCGCGCAACCAGACGGGATCGCGCGCGACCAGTGCCGGTGCGAGCTCACCACGATCCACGTCGCGGCAATACACGGGAATGATCAGCTTGTTCAGCTCGACGGCTCGAGCGAGCTCCTCCGCACACACCGGTGAGCGGACGGAATCCGGACTGACAAGGAAGATGAACGCCTTGCACGCTTCGATCGCCCGTGTGATCCTCGCCTTCCAGTTCTCGCCGCCGACGATCTCCTCGATGTCGAGCCACACATCCATGCCGCGGACGCGAAGCTGTGCACGCAGGCCCTCAGCGACCACGACGTCGACGCGCGAATATGACACGAACGCGTCGTAGCGCCCAGCCTCGTCCGACCCGGGCGAGGCGGCGCCCCCTGGCGGATCGTCGCTGTTCTCAGCGTCGAACTCGCTCACGGCGACAGCCGCCGGGCCAGCGCGCCACCAAACAGCAGCGACGAGTGGCGGTAGCCACGCGATCGTCGGGCGATCATCGGCGCTGACACTTTCACACCCCGAACCCGCCCCGAGTGACACATGCCACACATGCGCGCAGCTTGGCGCAGGACTCAGGCTCGCCTCCAAGAACGCCTTGAGACCCGGTCGTGGGGTACGGTGCGGGCGTGGGCAGGATCGCGTGGCTCATCGCGGGTGCCGTGGCGGTCGTGCTGGTGGGGTTCTCGTCCGGCTACGGATATCACCGCGACGAGCTGTACTTCGTCGCGGCGGGTCAACACCTGGATTGGGCGTATGCCGACCAGGGGCCGATCACTCCGCTGATCGCCCGCGCGATGAGCGAGATCGCCCCCGACTCGCTGACGGTGCTGCGCCTGCCGGCGGCGCTGGCGGCCGGCGTCACGGTGCTGCTGACGGGCTTGCTGGCACGTGAGCTCGGTGGCAGCCGGCGCGCCCAGGTGCTGGCGACGGCCTGCGCCGCGGTCGCGTCGATCGTGCTCGTCACGGGCCACTGGCTCAGCACGTCGACGTTCGACCTGCTGGTCTGGACCGCGGTCACGTGGCTCACGGTCCGCGCCGTGCGGACGGGCGAGGATCGGCTGTGGCTGCTCGCCGGAGTCGTGCTCGGCGTGGGGCTGCTCAACAAGCCGCTGCCCGCGTTCCTGGCCGCCGGGCTCCTGGCTGGGGTCGTGGTCGCCGGCCCACGGCGCCTGCTGCGCAATCCGTACGTCTGGTCGGGCGCCGCGATCGCGCTCGCGCTGTGGTCGCCCTGGATCGTGTGGCAAGCGAGTCACGGCTGGCCGCAGCTCGATGTCTCGCGCTCGATCGCCGAGGGCGCGTCCGCGAGCTCGGAGGCGTGGTGGGCAATCGTGCCGTTTCAGGTGCTGCTCGTCAGCCCGCTGCTCGCGCCGGTGTGGATCGCCGGCCTCGTGAGCCTCTTTCGCGACCCCGCCCTGCGCGACGTCCGGTTCATGGCGTGGGCCTGGCTCGCGCTCGCCGTGGTGTTCATGGCGACCGGCGGCAAGCCGTACTACCTGGCCGGGCTGCTGCCTGTCCTGATCGGCGCCGGGGCGGTGCAGGTCGACGGCTGGCTCGAGCGCGGCCGGATGCGTGCGCGAAGAGCGCTGCTCGTCGCCGCGGTCGCGATCAGCGCGGCGGTGGGGCTGGTCATCGCGCTGCCCGTCCTGCCGCCGGACAGCTCCGATCCGGTGCTCGCCCTCAACGAGGACGTCGGCGAGACGATCGGCTGGCCGCGGCTCGCCCGCACCGTGGCGCGCGTCCATCGAGCGCTCCCCGACACGAAGCGAGCGGTGATCCTCGCGCGCAACTACGGAGAGGCGGGCGCCATCGACCGCTACGGCCCCGCCCTCGGGCTCCCGCACGCCTACAGCGGGCACAACGCCTACGCCGATTGGGGCCCGCCGCCCGACACCGGCGCACCGGTCGTCGCCGTCGGGCTGCGACCGCGCGAGATCACCGCGCACCTGCACGACTGCAGGCAGGCCGCCCGGATCGACAACGGCGACGGCGTCGACAACGAAGAGCAGGGCAAGGCCGTCATGGTCTGCCGCGGGCCACGACGCCCCTGGTCAAAGGAATGGCAGGCGCTGCGCCACCTCGGCTGAAGGCACGCCGAGCGCGTGGCGCCGGCAGATCCTACGGCGTGAACTTCACCGTGATGACGTCGCCGTCGGCCATCGCGTAGTCGCGCCCCTCCAGGCGCAGCGTGCCGCGCTCGCGCGCGCCGGCGTAGCCGCCAGCGTCGACGAGCTGCTCCCAGCCGACGACCTCGGCGCGCACGAAGCCGCGCTGGATGTCGGAGTGGATCTCGCCCGCGGCGTGCCACGCCGTCAGCCCACGACGCAGGTGCCAGGACTGCGCCGGCTTGTCCTCGCCGGCCGTGAAGAACGCGACGAGATCGAGCAGCGAGAAGGCCCCGCCGACGACGCGCTGCAGGCTCGACTCGGCGATCCCGAGGTCCGCGCGCATCGCGGCCGCGTCCTCGTCCTCGAGCTCGGACAGCTCCGCCTCGATGCGGCTGGAGACCGCCACCGCACCGGCGCCCTGGGCCGCGGCGTGCTCGGCGATCGCCACCGGCACCTCGTCCTCGCCCTCGTCGATGTTGGCGACGAAGAGCACGGGCTTGGCGGTCAGCGGCGCGAGGTCGCGCAGGGCGTGCGGCGCGTCGGCGGGCGGCGGCACGCTGCGCGCCGGGCGGCCGGCCTGCAGCGCCGCGATGAGCTCGCGCAGCCAGGCCTCCTCGGCGACCGCCGCGCGGTCGCCCGAGCGAGCGCTGCGCACGACGCGCTCGTGGCGGCGCTCGGCCTGCTCGAGGTCGGCGTACACGAGCTCGGTCTCGATCGTCTCGATGTCGGCGAGCGGATCGACGCGGCCCTCGGGATGGATGACGTTCGGGTCGTTGTGAGCCCGCACGACGTGGATGATCGCGTCGGTCTCGCGGATGTTCGCGAGGAAGCGGTTGCCGAGGCCCTCGCCGGTGTGCGCGCCGGCGACGAGCCCGGCGATGTCGTGGAAGTCGATCGTGTCGGGCACGACGTTCGACGCGCGCAGCGTCGCCGCCACCTGCTCGAGCCGCTCGTCGTGCACCGCCACGACGGCGACGTTCGGCTCGATCGTCGTGAAGGGGTAGTTCGCGGCCTCCGCTCCGGCCCGCGTCAGCGCGTTGAACAGCGACGACTTGCCGGCGTTGGGCATTCCGACGATGCCGACCTTCATCGTGGAGCCCCGCCGCCGCTGCCGACGAGCGTGCCCAGCAGCGCGCCGGCGGCGATGTCGGACGGGTAGTGCACGCCGAGGTAGACGCGCGACAGCGCCATCGCCGTCGCGACGGCGTAGAGCGGGGCGCCGGGCAGCAGCGCCGAGTAGGCGCGGGCGGCCGCGAACGACGACGAGGCGTGCGCCGACGGGAAGCTCAGCGACGTCGGCGTCGAGATGAGGGCGGGCAGCTTCGCGAGCTGCGGCCGGCGACGGCGCACGATCGTCTTCAGGAGCGTGTTGAGCGCGTAGGCGAGCAGCACCGTCCGGGCTGCGCGCAGCCAGCGCGGGCGGCGCGGGCGGTCGACGGCGGCGCCGGCCAGGCCGAGCGCGAGCCAGATCGCGGCGTGCTCGCCGAGCCGCGAGAAGCGCCGCACCGAGCGCTCGATCGCGGCGCCGTGGCCGTGCTGGCGCAGGAGACGGTAGAGCCGGACGTCGACCCGTGCGATCGCCCGCGCCACCGGCCCGGCGCGCAGCCGCGCGAGCAGCGACTGGCGGGCGCCCGGGTCGGCGGCGGTCGGCGCAGCGGCGGCGTTCATCCGCGGCACGATATGCGCACGCGCCGATCGGGCAGGATTGCGCGAGTGCGGCTGGCACTGATCGCCAACCCCCGCTCCGGGACGGCCCCCGATCCGAAAGCCCTCGAGAAGCTGCTGGGGGCCGATGGCGCACAGGTCGTCACGACACCGATCGAAGAGCTCACCGGCCCGGAGGGCGACGGGCTCGACGACGAGGGCCTGGTCGCCGCCCTGCGGACGCTGCGCGCGGGCGGCGAACCGGACCGGGTCGTCGTCGCCGGCGGCGACGGGTCGATCGGACCGGCCGCGCTGCTCGCCGCCGAGCTCGGCGTGCCGCTCGCCGTCCTCCCGGCCGGTACGGCGAACGACTTCGCGCGCGCGCAGGGCCTGCCGCTCGACCTCGCGCAGGCTGGGGCGATCGCGCGTGCGACCGGCGCGGGCACGCGCCATGCCGAGCTCGCGCTCGCCGGCCGGCGGCCGTTCGTCAACGCGGCCTCGGCGGGGCTGTCGGTCGCCGCGGCCCAGGCTGCGCGCTCGCACAAGCCCCGGCTTGGACGGCTCGCCTACGCCGTCGGCGCGATGCGCGCCGCGGTGACGGCCGAGTCGCTGCGCTGCACGGTGCGCTGCGACGGCCAGGAGCGCTTCGCCGGGCGCGCCTGGCAGGTCGTCGTCGGCGCGACGGGCGCCTTCGGGGGCGGCAGCGAGATCGGCGGTACGGACGCCCGCGACGGGCTGCTCGACGTCGCGGTCGTCCCCGCGGGCTCGCGCGTGGGCCTCGTGCGCCGGGCCTACGCAATGCGCTGCGGGCGGCTGACCGCGCAGGACGACGTGGCGCACGACCGCGGCGCGATCGTCGAGGTGACGCTCGCCGGCCGCGCGATGTTCAACGTCGACGGCGAGCTGTGCCGCTGCGACCCGGCGCGCTTCGCGCTGCGACCCGGCGGCTTCGAGGTCGTCGTCGCGTGAACAAGCGCTGGCCCACGGCGATCGCGGTCGCCCTTGCGGGGTGGTACGCGAGCGACTCGCTGCGCCACCGGCGCGAGCAGGAGGAGGGCTACCGGTTGCGCGGCGAGGAGCTCGCCGTCGGCTCGGACGCGTTCCTGCGCGCGACCGAGGCGATCACGAGCTCGCCGATCTCCTACGGCAACGACATCGAGCTGCACATCAACGGCGACGCGATCTTCCCGGCGATGCTGGAGACGATCGCCGGCGCGCAGCGGTCGGTCAACCTCCTGACGTACATCTACTGGCGCGGCGAGATCGCTCTGGAGATCGCCTCCGCGCTCTGCGAGCGGGCGCGCGCCGGCATCGCGGTCAACGTCCTGCTCGACGCCGTCGGCAGCGCGAAGATGGACCGCGGGCTCATCGGGGAGATGGACTCCTCCGGCGTGACGTTCGCGTATTTCCGGCCGCCCAAGCCCTACGCCGTCCGCCGGCTGAACAACCGCACGCACCGCAAGCTGCTCATCGCCGACGGGCGCATCGGGATGACCGGCGGCGGCGGGATCGCCGACGAGTGGACCGGCGATGCCCAGGACCCCGACCACTGGCGCGACACGCACGTCCGCGTGCGCGGGCCGGTCGTGCGCGGGCTGCAGGGAGCGTTCGCCGACGACTGGCTGGAGGCGACCGGGGAGGTGCTCGTCGGACCCGACTACCTGCCCGAGCTCGAGCCGCTCGACGACGGCGGCGCGATGCAGCTCGTGCGTTCGACGGCGACGGTCGGCGACACGAGCATCGAGGCGCTGTACTTCCTGGCGATCGCCTGCGCGCGCGAGCGGCTGCAGCTCACGTCGGCGTACTTCGCGCCGCGGCCGGCATTCATCGAGGCGCTCTCCGACGCCGCTCGCCGCGGCGTCGACGTCCGCGTGGTCGTGCCGGGCCCGTACAGCGACAAGCAGTTCGTCCGCAAGGCCGGCCGCTCGACGTACGAGCCGCTGCTGCAGGCCGGGGTGGGCATCTGGGAGTACTGCCCCACGATGCTGCACGCGAAGACGCTGACGATCGACGGGGCGTGGTCGTCGGTCGGATCGGTGAACTTCGACAACCGCTCCTTCCAGCTGCAGGACGAGGCGACGCTCTGCGTCTCCTCCGAGCGCTTCGCCCGCGAGCTCGACGAGCAGTTCGAGCGCGACCTCGCGCGCTCGGCGGAGATCGACCTCGGCCGCTGGCGCAACCGCCCGCTGGTCAGTCGCGCGGCCGAGGGACTGACGAAGCTGGCGCGCCGCGAGCTGTGAGGCGACGGTCGCGCTAGCTGCGCGCTCCGCGCTCGGAGGCGGCTTCCAGGCGCTCGTCGACCTTGTCCGCCACGATGTCGGCGATCCCGAAGAGCACCAGCACCACCGGGACGAGCACCGCGATCCTCACCGGCCAGGAGAGGGACGCGATGAGCCCTCCGACCTGGATGGTCAGGAACAACGCGAGGAGTTGGAGCGACAGCCACGGCCATCCCGGCAGCGCGCGCCAGCGCAGCGCGCGGCCCAGCGGCGAGTTGCGCAGCCAACCGGTCACATCAGAAGAGTGGGCAAGGGGCGGGACGGACTGGGTCGTGGAGCGTCAGAGCGCGGCGAGCGCCTCGCGGAAGTCTGCGGCCGCCGGCAGGTCGCAGGTGGCGAGCCGGCGATCGAGGCGCTGGAGCTCGCGTACGGTCACGTCGGATCTGGTGGTCCGAGCGATCTCCAGCGCCTTGAACCCTTCGGTGGCCGCGCGCTCGGGCTCGTCGGCGGCTGCGCAGGCAAGCGCGAGGCGTGCCCGATGCACGCCGTGGCCGCGTGTGCGGTGGCGTGGCCAGAGGCGCAGGACCTCTTCGAGCATCGCGATGGCTTGGCGCGGCCGGAGCCCGAGCCAGCAGCGAGCTTCGGCGGCCAGGAGGTACGGAGCTGTGACGTCCCGGCGACCCAGGTCGTCGCATGGATCGTTGTCGGTGTTGGTGTCTGCGCGGGCGAGGAGGCCGGCGCGGGCGTCGGCCAGGCTGCGTTCGCACGAGGCTGCGTCGTTGGCGAGGGCGTGCGCGTGGGCGAGGCGGAGCGCACATAACGCCCGGATCCGCGTACTCGTTTCACGAGTGCTGCCGGCGGCGTCGGCGAGCACGATTGCCCGGCGCCGATCGTCTCGCGTGGCGGCCCACTGGCTCTGGCGCAAGAGCGTCCAGGCAACCATGTCGTGATAGCCCGATTCCTGGGCGAGCCGCAAGGCTCGGTCGGCCCAATAGTCGCGGGTGAGCGAGTCGCCCGTGTCATGGCCCAGCCAGCTCGCGAACAGCGCCCACCGCGATTCCACCCGGAGCAGTTGGTCGCGCAGATCGCCTCGCGCGACCTGCCGATGCGCCGCGATGAGGTCGAGTTCGTGCCGGACCGGAGCGAGCACGTCGTGCGATCCGAACATCGCATCGTGGCGGTAGAGCAGGCCCATGAGGTCCATCCAGTGCCTGACGAGATGGGGATCGATGTCTCGGGCTGCTGCGGGTGCGGTCGTGGCGTTGAGGCCAAGAGCGGCCCCAACGCCCGCGCCAAAAAGGCTCCGACGGCTGATGGGATCCACGTCTTCTCCCGCTTGGCTGGGCTGCAGGGGCACCCAGCGTAGCGCCATCGGCATGCCCAGAGCCCGTGTGAAACCGGAGATGTCGTCGATCGTGAGGCGGCGTGTTCCCTGTTCGATGCGGCTCAGCGTCGTCTGGCTCACGTGCAGCCATCCGGCCACGATCGACTGCGGCAGCGGCTGCCCGTGAAACGGGTGCGATCGGTACGCGCGAACGACGCGGCCCAGATCCCCGCTGGCCAGCGCGTCGCCCATGAGCTCGGCCTGCCAGAACTCGGGCGGCACCTCGGGCGCGCGGTCACGGCGGCGCCTGGCCTGACAGGCGGAGCACAGTCCGTCGGCGTTGTCGCGCGCCAGCGGGCTCCCGCACCCACAGTAATGGCGCGCACGACTCATGGCGTCTGATCCTATGACCGGGGGGACCCGCCTGTGAACAGGCTATGCAGAATGTGACTTGCGCTGACCGGCACCCGCGTTCGCGGGTCCGCCGGGAGCGTTCGCGGGTCCGCGAGGCGCGCTCGCAAGTCCGCGAGGCGCGTTGACGTCGGGCAGCGCAGCTCAAGACTGCGAGCCGTGGTCTTCGAGCAGCGCTACGGCTGGGGCCGTGCATACCGCGATGGACAGCTCGTGTGCGCGCGCGTGCACATCACGATCGGCCACAACGGCCGGATCGGGCTGACGCGACAGGAGCGCCGCTACGTCGCCGCGCGGTTCTTGGAGCGCCTGCATCCCGCGCTGCGCACCGAGCTCGCCGAGCTTGCCCGTCGCCGCGGCGCGGCCGCCCGTCGCGCCGCCGAGCGCATGGACCCCATCGAGGTCGTCTACGACGACGCGCGCCTGGGCACACAGCGGATCGTCGGCTGGGTCCAGCCGCCGCAGGTGCGCTACGGCGAGCTACGCGACATCGAGTTCGCCGTGCGCGAGCGCGCCTCATGAGCGACCAGCCCCCGCAGCTCACCGACGAGCAGATCCTGGCACTGAAGTTCGCGGCCCACCGCCAGCTTGCCCACTGGGCCGACAAGCCCGAGCCGCAACCACGCCAGCTCGCCCGGCGAGCCGCGCTCATACGCGCCGTACGCGTCCTCAAAGACAGGGCGTTCACCGACGGCTGCCAGCTGCACGCGACCAGCGACGGATAGCACTGGCCGGCGGCCGAGGACGCTCGTGCGTCACATGTGCCCGACATGCATGCATACCCGCCGGCGAGACGCGGTGGCCTGATCGATCCGGCAGTCGTGCCCGACATACATGCATAACCGACGGCTGGACGTGGCGGCGCGATCGATACGGAGGTTGTGCATGTCATGCGTGCATAACCGACGGCTGGATCTGGCAGCCCGATCGACCCGGCAGTTGTGCACTTCCGCCGGGTGAACGACTCCGGCGAGCCGCCCCGAAGACTCCGGAACCTTCCCCCTCAATGCCGCCGTTCGCAGGCGCCTGCGCCACCACCGCGGCCGTCACGCGCCAGGCCACGCAGGCGTGCAACGGCTAGCCCGCTGCAACGCAGCGGCGAGTGCGTGCTGAACCTCCCGTCCGCCTCCCTCGTCGACAACGTCGACCGCATCGCCCGCACCACGGGCTCAGAGCCGGTACCCGACGGCAAGCGCGGCCGCGGCTGGCGTCACATCGCCGACAAGTTCGCCGAAGCCGGCCTGACCCCGATCGAAGCGGACCTCGTCGGACCGCCACGCGCCGCGGAGTGCCCAGTCCAGATGGAGGCTTCGCTGCACGACGCTCACCCGATCGGACCCAGCGGCAGCGCCTTGGCCCTCGAAGTCGCCGTGGAGCGTGTCACGCCGACCAGGACATCCTGGCCGAGCCCGATCGCATCGACGCCGACGCATGGCGACCGCTCATCATGAGCTTCCTGCAGTTCTACGGCCTCGGTCCCGACCGGCTGCAGCCCTCCGAGCTCGCCCGCATCCCCGAGGCGCTGTACCGCTGAGCGCCGAGAACCGCCGAGCCGATCACCTTCCGCGGCGGATTGGTCAGCGAGCGTTCAGGGGTTGGATCTGCAGCGCGGCGCTGACGGCCGTCGCGGATGCGAGAAGATCAGCAGTTGTGCTGCCCGGCCGGGCGAGCAGGGGTTGAACGTCGTCAAGCCCGGCGCGCTGGACCAGGCGCTTCTCGTTGAGCACCCATTCGCCGCGCTGCGCAAGCCGTCCATGGGCTGCGCACAGCACGGCGTGGACGAGCATGCCGAGACAGCAGACGCAGTCGCCCAAGGCAGCGTGGGCGCGGGCGAACATCAGCGCGACGCTCGCACGCCCCTGCCAGCGTTCGGGTGCGCTCGCCGTCAGGGGCTGTGGGAATGATGGACGCGGAATCTGGCCCACGATCGGCTGGCAGATCGAGAGCTCCCCGACGGGAAGGTACGTCGGCGCGCCGACGACGTACCCGTTCTGCATGAGCACGTCGAAGCGGCCCCGCTGCGCGTCGTCGAGCCAGCGCTCGACGACATCGAGGTCACGAAAGAGCACGTCGACGGCGATGCCCTCGACGGTCAGCCACGCGCCGCCGTGGACGATCGGACCCCACTCCCCCAACCCCGAGACATAGCCTCCGTGCGAGCCCGCGGATGTCCTCCGGGTCCAGCGCGCGTTGTCCACCACGGTAGTAGAGCCCGAGGTCCCAGTCGCTGTCGGGGCGGTGCGTCGCGGTCGCACGCGAGCCGCCAGGACGACGGCCACCGCGCCGGGAAGCTCGGCGAGATCGGCGGCAAGCTTGGCGACGGGCGCGGGCAGCGGCACCGACATACGAAGCCAGCCTACGCTGAGCCCCCGCCGTCACCGCATTCTCAGAGTCTGCTCGCCGCACGCCGATCCATTTTCGGCGCAGCGGTTCGGCGCCACCGTCATCTCCGCTGGTCGCGGGAGCAGGGCGAGCGAGCTTGAACCACCGCTATGCGGGGAGTATTCGCCAACGCCAGGCGTGCACAAATGACGACTCGATGCGACGGCCCGGTCGCCCGGTCGATCCGGCAGTTGTGCATGACATGCGTGCACAAGTGACGACTCGACGCGGCGGACCGATTAATCCGGCAGTTGTGCATGACATGCGTGCACAAGTGACGACTCGATGCGGCGGCCCCATCGATCCGGCAGTTGTGCACGTCCAAGCGTGGCGAATACTCCCGGTATGGCGCTGCATAGTCGACATTCGGCCCGTCCAGGCCACCGGGCCCGCCCGCGCCCTCCTGTACCAACCGGCACCCACGACGCCGCTGCGCCATCCGCGAGGGCGCCGACGCCGCCGAACCTTCCGGCTGGAAAGGCGTCGCCGGTTTGACATCGACGACCGCCTGCGGTCCTGGCCCGCCGAGCATCATCGCAAGCGCGATGGTCGCGCACATCGTCCTTATCAATGCCCTGACCGCCGCGCTCGCCGCGCAGCCTCTCCGGCGGCGCGACTGGTAGCTTCTGGCTTATGGACGAGGTCTGTATCCGGGAGTGGTTTGACGAGTACTCGAAATCGTTCGCGGCGCGCGGCCGCGGCGAGTCGGACGATCTGCACGCGTTTTTGGAGTACTACGCAGTGCCGCTTCTCGTCACAACCGATGATGGGGCACAAGCCCTGACCACAGCCGAAGACGTGGTGGGCTTCGCTGGCCAGCAGGTGCAAGGGATGCGCGCCGCGAACTACGACCACACCGACACGCTCGACTCCGGGCTGACCACGTTGAATACGACCAGCGTTCTCTACAGAGGCGATTTCGTACGCCGGCGAGCGGACGACAGTGAGATCGTCCGCTTTGGGGTGACGTATCTGATCACCGACGGATCAGCAGGTCTTCGAATCTCCGCCCTGGCCGTTCACGCATCGTGACGACGACGCAGCGGCCCCCTCGAGCGCGATGAGCCCGACCGGCCCGCCCCGACCCGTGCGGTCGCGGCGCCACCGGCCGGCGCTTCCCTACCCCAATCCGTCAAACCGCGACGTGAAGACCTGACGGTCGCTTACGCCCGACGGAACGCCCGGACGGCAAGGGGCACGAACACGAGCAGCAGCCCGGCGAGCCAGGCGAGGGCCCCGAGGGCCGGCGCCAGCGCGTCCGCGTGGCCGATGGTCAGGGCGCGGGCGGCGTCCACGGTCAGCGTGACGGGGTTGATCTCTGCGAAGGCTTGCACGACGCCGGGCATCGACGAGGTCGGGACGAACGCGGAGGAGGCGAACGTGAGCGGAAAGACCCAGATGAACCCGGCCGACTGAGCAGTTTCGGGGTCGCGTACCGATAGGCCGATGAATGCGCTGATCCACGAGAAGACATACGAGAAGCCGAGCACGAGCGCGAACGCCAGCGCGAGGTCGTAGAACGGAGCGCTGGGCCGGAACCCGACGGCGACGCCGATGAGCACCATCACGATCAGCGTCAGGACGTTCATCACCATGTCCGCGGCGGTGCGCCCGATGAGCACCGCCGAGCGGGCGATCGGCAGGGAGCGAAAGCGGTCCACGACGCCCGCCTTGATGTCCTCGGTGAGCCCGAGGCCGGTGATCAGGGCGCCGAAGACCGCGGTCTGGACGATGATCCCGGGCATGAGGAAGTCGACGTAGGCGACGTTCCCCGTGTCGATCGCGCCGCCGAAGACGTAGCGGAACAGCAGCACGAAGATCACAGGTTGCACGAAGGAGAAGACGATGTAGGTCGGCCTGCGCAGGGTCTTGCGCAGCTGGCGAGCGGCCATCACGCGGCTGTCAGCCACGGTCTCGGCCAGCGTCAGGCGGCGGCGCTCGGATGGGATGTGGGTCGTGGTGCTCATGCGGCCTCCGGCTCGCGTTGTTCGGGCGCCGGTTCGTCCTCGACGCGCCGTCCGGTCAGGGTCAGGAACACGTCGTCGAGGCTCGGCTGCTGCAGCTCGATGCCGGCGATCGGCAAGCCCCGCGCGTCGAGGCGCCGCACGGCTTCCGCCGACGCGCTCGGGTCGGCCACCGCGAGACGGATCTCGCCGGCGGCGGCGTCCACGAGCGGCTCGTCGCCGGCGGCGAGGGCGGCGAGCGCCGCCGCGGCGTCGGCCGTGCTCGCGGGGGCAACGCGCACGACGAGCACGTCGGTCCCGACGGTCGCCTTGAGCTCCGCGGCGGTCCCCTCGGCGGCGATGCGCCCGTGGTCGACGACGGCGATCCGTTGCGCCAGGCGGTCGGCCTCCTCCAGGTACTGCGTCGTCAGAAGCACCGTCGTGCCCTCGCGGCGCAACTCCTCGACGATGCTCCACAGCTCTTGTCGCGTGCGCGGGTCCAGGCCGGTGGTGGGCTCGTCGAGGAGGATCACGGGCGGCCGGCCGATGAGGCTCGCGCCGAGGTCCAGCCGGCGACGCATGCCGCCCGAGTACGTCGAGACGCGGCGGTCGGCGGCCTCGACGAGCGCGAAGCGCTCGAGCACCTCGCCTGCGCGGGCCCGCGCCTCGGCACCGGACAGACGGTAGAGACGCCCGACCATCTCGACGTTCTCACGCCCCGTCAGCTCTTCGTCGACGGCCGCGAACTGCCCGGCCAGCCCGATCCGGCGGCGGACGGCGAGCGGTTCGGCGACGACGTCGTGACCGAGCACGCTCGCCCGGCCGGCTGTCGGGCGCAGCAGCGTGGCGAGGATGCGCACGAGCGTCGTCTTGCCGGCGCCGTTGGGTCCGAGCAGCCCGAAGACGGTTCCGGCCTGGACCTCGAGGTCCAGGCCGTCGAGCGCGACGACATCTCCGAACCTATGCCGGACACCCTCGGCGCGGATGGCGGCCGTGCCGGTCATGCCGCGTCCTTCCCGGTGTCGTTCGTGAGAGAGCGATGGACGCTGATGTCGCCGTAGGCGCTGCGCGCACGTACTTCGACCGTGTCCTCGCTCGGTTCGGGGCGCTTGCCGGCGTCCAGGCGGTTGTGCGCGTTGCCGAACTGCGTGTTGAGGTCCAGCCAGGCCGCGACGCCGTCGCGGACTCCGACGTCGAGATTGCCGCAGCCTGTCTGGGCGAGGACCGCACCACGCGCGACCTCGCCGAGGCGGACGTCGCCGTTGGCGGTCTTGGCCGCAACCGCGGCGTGGGCCTGGTCGACGGAGATCTTGCCGTTGGCCGCGCTCACTCGGAGGTCGCCGGTGATCTCGCCGACCCACGTGTCACCGTTGGCGTTCTTGATGACGGCGGCGCCGTCGACGCTGCCCACCTGCACGGCACCAGAACCCGTGGTGAGCTCAGCGTGGTCCACCACTCGATCCACGGTGATGTCACCACCACCGGCCTTGAGCTGCACCGGGCCGGCCTGGTCGAGTTGGATATCGCCGATGCCGGTCTGATAGCGGCATTCGCCGAGCCGACCTGTGCATCGCAACGCCGCTAGTGCTGCGTCGGCCCGCACGTGCGAGCCCGCCGGAAGCGCGATCTGCACATCGATCGACTCGCCGCCCCCCCGGAAGGTCCACTGCCGCCACCCCTTGGGCGCCTTGATCAGCAGCCTGCCGCCGGCGTACTCCACGCGAGTCTGCTCGGCGGCGGTCACGTCGGACTTCTTGGCACCGTCGCTCGGGCGCACCTCGACGATCGTGTCGGTGCGGTCGGTGGCCGCGATCCGGATGTCACCGACCCCAAGCTCCACCGTGACGGAGATCGGTTCGGGAGTAGCGAAAGTAGGCATGGCAGTCCTTCTGGTGGGTGGGCGGGTGCTCCCGCGGCTGAGGGTCGTGATGCGAGGCATTTCCAGGCTCCGCTCGGTTAGCGCGCCCAGCCCGTGTAGCGCTGAGCGCTCTGCGGGGCGCGTGGCGCGCGACGTTCCGGGTCCGTTCGTTCCAATGCGGCGGTGGCTGCTCGCACGAGCCACGTGTTGACCGAAAGGGCTTCGCTGCCCGCGGCCTGTTCGATCCGAGCCTTGAGGTGATCGGGCATGCGGAGATTGATCCGCGACATCGCGCCATCGTCGGCCTCGACGAACGCGCGCGGCGCGGCACCCGCCGCCGCCGCCGACCGGCCGTCCGGCACCGTGTCATGGTCGCCCTCGGACAGCTCCTCGACGGACGCATCGACGGGCGGTGGTGTCACCACGAACTCGGGCTCACGTCCGCGCAGGCGCAGCTCGACCGAGCCCGGGGCGAGCTCGCAGGTGATCTCCTCCGCCGCCGCCGCCAGCACGTCCTGCAACGCGAGGCGGAGCGCTGCGTCCAGAGGTGCGACAAGGCGCTCGGCGAGCGCACGAGCGTCATCACCACCGGCCTCGGCGGCAACCACGAGCTGGTGGTGGATGTTCTCGACGTACATTCGCAGGTCCATGGCACCACTTTGGCATACTCCTGATGCCGTGTCAGGCTGCTATGTGCCAATCTGGTGCCAGGCCTACGTGCCACGCCTGCGCTCGTGGCTACTCGGAGCGTCGGCCGCCTCCCGCTCCTCGGCCCGCTCGAGCGAGCGCGGTGCTCAACGCAGCGAGATCGCGACCTGCTCCAGGCGGTCCATCTGCTCCTGCATGCCGACCTCCATCCCGGAGTTGATGATCACGTCGCGGAGCTCCTTGCTCGTCGTTTGCACCAGGAGCGTGAGGGTCGTGCGGCCGTCCTCTTCGGCGAACTGGACGATGTTCAGCGGCGCTTGCGCTTCGGGCGCTTCACCTTCGGGCATGCCCTCGTAGACCTCGGTCGTGACGATCCGCTCGTTCGGGACGATCTCGCGGTACTCGCCGTGGAAGCCGACTTCGAATCCGCCCTTGGCGACCATCACGTAGCGCCACGTGCCGCCGACCCGCAGGTCGATCTCGACGATCGTCATCTCGCCGCGGTGTCCGCTCCACCAGCGCTTGACCAGCTCGGGCGTGGTCCACGCCTTGTACACCAGGTGCTTGGGCGCGTCGAACTCCCGCGTGATGAGGATCTGCTCATCCGTGGGCAGCGTCACCGTCGCCGACGCGCTACTCGTCATTGCCATCATCTCCTTGCTCCTTGCGCTTGAGGTCCTCCAACACGACGTCCAGCTGGTCGAACCGCTCCGACCAGAAGCGCTCGTAGTTGCTCACCCAGTCGTGGATGGGCTTCAGCGCGTGGCCGTTGAGCCGGTACAGCCGCTGGCGTCCTTCGTCACGCACGTCGACCGCTCCCACTTCCCGGAGCACCCGCAGGTGCTTGGACACCTGCGGCTGAGCCAGCCCGAGCAGGGCCACCAGGTCGTTGACCGGCCGCTCCCCGCCGGCGAGGGCATCCAGGATCTGCCGCCGGCGGGGCTCGGCCACCGCGTTGAACGCATCCGCTGTCGTCGCTGCTCGTGCCATCGGCCAATCGTATACCCATATGGGAATACGTCAAGTGCGCGTCGGCCAGCGCGACGCTGAAGCCGGCGAATCTGCGCCGGCAGGTGCGGGTAGAGCGGGTATCGAGTCGCCGGTAGTGGCGGTGGCCACCGCGAGAACGAGGAGGTGGGTCTGTGTCGATCGTGTCGAGGCTGTCGAAGGCTGTGCGGTCGTTGACGTCCAACAAGGCCAACACGGACGTTCCGCCGGGCACCCCCGTGCCGCCGCCCGACAAGGGAGCCGTGCCCAGGCCGGATCGGGAGCCCATGGCCGGGTTCGAGCGAGAACGCGAGTCCTAGCCCAACCCGAACGGCTGCGTCATCCCGGGACGTCAGGGTCCCGGCTCACACGACCGCCCGCAGCGCGAACACGCGCGTCGTGTCGCCGGAGGTGCGCTATGCGCCGCCTGACGCGACACAACCGCCTGCGGCAGGCTTGGTCACGCCGGCGGGGTCCACCCCGGATCGATCGGCTGCTCGAACGCCACATGGATCTTGTCCTGGTGTTCGGCGTCGGTGAAATAGCCCGGCCCCGAGATCGCCCAAGGGGTGCCGATCTCGTCAGGGCGATAGCTCGGAGCGAGCGATGACAGCCCGGATGCGACGTCACGCGCGACCGTGTTCGTGGCGTTCACCGGGACGCCGTCGATCGCCGCGACGTCCACGCCACGCCCGAAATAGTGGTTGCTGACCGAGGCGCCGCTGGTGAACTTGGGGTGGTCGATGCACATGGCGCTTACGGTGATCCTGTGCGCTTCGGAGAGCTTTGTGAGCACCGCGACGATGCGCGGGTCGATTCGGCCGGCCCTGATGTCCGCGACGCCGTCTGCGTCGAGGACGACGTTGCGGTTGGTGAGCAGAGCGAGCGCCTCGCGGCTCGGCGCGCCGCCCGTGCCCTCGACGCCGAACTGGGCGGGGTCGAGTGGCGTGGCCGTCGGCGGGCCCGGCGCTCCCGGGCCGGGGCCAGGCGTCTTCGACGGGCGACCGGGCACGGCGACCGGCGATGCGGGCTCGATGTGGATGCTCACCGTTCGTGAGCGGGCGACCGTGCGCCCGTTTCGACGCACAAGCGCACGGAAGCGCCGCGTGCGACCAACGCGGTTGACGGTCGGGCAGCGAAGCCTGACCGAGGGACGTCTCAGCCGCGCGGTCGAGACCGTCCGCCAGCGGCTGCCGGTTCGCTCCTGAAGCAGCGCCGTTCCGCGGACGCGGACGCTGCCGCTGACCGCAACGGTGACCCGACACGGCTTGCCCGCGACCAAGGATGTGGGCGCGGAGATGCGAACCTCGGGTCCTCGCGCCTGCGAAGGTGCAGCCCAGGAGCCGCACACGGTGGCGGTCATCAGCAGAGCCGCGGATCTGTACCGAATCCCCTTCAACAGACGCCCCTTTGCGATCCTTCGCCCCCGAGGCTACGAAGGCGCGGCGTGATGCTACCGCCCTATCGAGACCCGGCTCAGGCGGACCCGAAGCCGACCCGGTGCTCGTCGAGCTCGGTGCGCACGTAGACGACCTCGCTGAGGTTCAGCCTGATCGTGCCGTCATCGACGTTGAGGTCGTGCCAGTCGCCCGCCTTCAGTGCCTGCAGCAGCGCGTCGAGCGCGTCGTCCTGCATGCGCACGCCGAGCACCTGGGGGCTGGAGAAGCCGATCGTCACACGCTGCAGCCCCATCAGTGGACCTCCGCCGGCTGGACGATCTCGGTGAGCAGGCCGCCCGCGGTCGCGGGGTGCAGGAACGCGACGCGGGAGTCGCGGATGCCCCTGCGCGGCGTCTCGTCGATGAGCCGCAGCCCCGCGTCCTTCAGGGACGCCAGCGTGCCCTCGATGTCGTCCACCTGGTAGGCGACGTGGTGCATGCCGGGTCCCTTCTTGGCGAGGAACCTGCCGACGGGCGTGTCGGGGCCCGTCGGCGCGAGCAGCTCGACGTGGTTCTCGCCGACGTCGAGGAGCGCCGCTTCGACGCCCTGCTCGGTGACGGTCTCGCGATGCACGAGCGTCATCGCGTAGTCGCGCTCGTAGAGCGCCAGCGCCGCGTCGAGGTCCTCGACTGCGACCCCGATGTGGTCGATGCGGTTGAACACGCGACCCATCCTAATCACGCGCGGACCGCGGCGTCAGACACCGGGAGTGGCCGGCGGCGGCGTCGACGGGCGCGGCCCGCGTGGCGCGTCGTCGGGCTCGGCGGGCGCAGGCGCCCGCGCAGCGGCCACCACCGCCGCGGGCTGCTCGCGGGGCGTCGCGGCGACGACCCGCAGGCCGCGGCCGGGCGTGCGCTGCATGCGCGGGACGCCGTCCATGATCCGCTCGATGCCGGCGCGCTCGAGGACCTCGTGCTCGAGCAGCGCGGTCGCGAACTCGTCGAGCTTGTCGCGGTGGCTGCCCAGCAGCTCGTCGGCCGCGCGCGCCGCCTCGAAGGCCAGCTCCTGCTGCTCCTCGTCGCGCACGCGGCGGAACTGCTCGGAGTCCGCGTCGCCCTCGGTGATCGCCCGCTGGGCGGCGCCGGCCGTGCCCATCGCGTACTCGTAGACCATCGCGCGAGCGATCTGCGCGACGCGCTTGAGGTCGTCCGACGCGCCGGTCGTGACCTCGCCGAAGACGTTCTGCTCCGCGATCCGGCCGCCGAGCAGCATCGTCATGTGGTCGATGAGCTCCTCGCGGGTCTTGAGGTAGCGGTCCTCGTCGGGCAGGTTCAGCGTGTAGCCGAGCGCGCGGCCGCGCGGGACGATCGAGATCTTGTGGACGCGATCGACGGACGGCAGCAGCTCCGCGCAGAGCGCGTGGCCGGCCTCGTGATAGGCGATGACGGACTTCTCGTGGTCGTTGAACACGCGCCGTGACTGGACGCCGGCGATGACGCGCTCGAGCGCCTGGTCGAAGTCCTCGCGGCTGAGCGCCAGGCCGGCGCGGCGCACGCAGCGGATCGCGGCCTCGTTGCAGAGGTTGGCGAGGTCGGCCCCGGTGAGCCCGCTCGTCTGCGCGGCGACCTCGGCGAGGTCGACGTCGGCCAGGGGCTTGTCGCGCGTGTGGACCTCGAGGATGCGCTCGCGGCCGCTGACGTCGGGCGGCGAGACGAACACCTGGCGGTCGAAGCGCCCCGGGCGCAGGAGCGCCGGGTCGAGCTTCTCGAGGAGGTTGGAGGCGGCCATGACGACGAGGTCGCCGCTCGTGTTGAAGCCGTCCATCTCGACGAGGAGCTGGTTGAGCGTCTGCTCGCGCTCGCCCGAGAGGTCCGAGCCGCGGCGGCCGCCGACGGCGTCGAGCTCGTCGATGAAGATGATCGCGGGCGCGTGCTTGCGCGCCTCGCGGAACAGCCGCCGGATGCGCGCCGCGCCGAGGCCGGCGAACATCTCGACGAAGGAGGCGGCCGATTGCGAGAAGAACTGCGCACCGGACTCGTGCGCGACGGCCTTGGCGAGCAGCGTCTTGCCGGTGCCCGGAGGCCCGTGCAGGAGCACGCCCTTGGGCACGCGCGCACCGAGGGCATGGAAGCGCTTCGGATCGCGCAGGAAGTCGACGACCTCGCGCAGCTCGTGCTTGGCCTCGTCGACCCCGGCGATCTCCTCCCAGCCGATCGTCGACTTGACCTCCGGCTTGATCTGCACGGGCTTCGTCCGCGGCATGAGCTTCAGCGTCCGCCAGAGGAAGAAGCAGATGAGGAACATGAAGAGGATCGTGAAGACCCCCGACCACTCCAGCCCGAAGTTCTTGACCGAGTCCAGGAAGCTCTCGTGCACGCCCCAGCATCGGCATGCGGGCCGGAGAGCTTCAGTGCGCCTGGACGGGCACTGCCTCGACGCGCAGGATCTCGGCGAGCGCGGCGCCCCCTACCTCGAGCTGCGCCTCGCTCGGCTCGCGCGTGCCGAGCACGCGCTGCAGCTCGTGGCCGGGGCGGCGCAGGGCGCGGGCGGTGCGCGAGCCGGCGTGGCGCTCGGTCCAGACGAAGACCTCGACGGCGACACCGAGCGACGCGACGCCGACGGCGAGCTGCACGGCCGGCCCCGGGTGGTCGAGCACGCGACGCAGCAGCGCGCCCCCGGCGAGATTGGACGCCAGCAGCGGCGCCATGAGATGCGAGCCGCAGCGGTCGTGCTCCTTCGCGGCGCCGGCGGCGTCGTCCGTGTCGGTCTCGTAGGCGGCGATCGACTTGTGCTCGACGCCGTGGTAGGCGGCCAGATCGCCGCCCCTCAGCGCGACGACGCTCGGCAGCAGCGAGATCGCGGCGGCCGCGACATCGACGCCGCGACCTGTGCCGCTGCGGCGTACCAGCCGCCCGCCGGCGGCCGCGGCGAACATCGCGCCGAGCACCTTGGCGTCCTGGAACGGCAGCCGCGCCTCGGGCAGCGCCCGCTTGACGAGCGGGATGACGACCATCGCCTCGCCGAGGCGGATGACCCCGCGCACGCCGGCGACGTTCTGCATGGCGTGCACGCGCGGCTTGCGCCCGGACGCCGTCCCGATCGTTCCGTCGCGGCGGCGGACCGCCGCCGCCCAGTGCGTCGGCCCGTGGACGAGCAGCCCGTTGCGCAGCGCCATGCCGCCGAGACGGAGCTTCTCAGCCACCGAGCACGTCCTTGCACACGTCGCGGAAGAACGCCGCCGCGAAGCCGAGGTCGCGCACGTCGATGCGCTCGTCGGCGGCGTGGATGAGCGGCGAGGTCTCGTAGAGGCTCATGTGGCGCTGGGGGAAGAAGCCGTAGGCGACGCAGTCCGGGAAGGCGTCGCGGAACGTCCGCGAGTCCGTGAAGCCGGGCAGGATCGTCGGCACGATACGGGCACCGGGGTCATGCTCGCCGATCCACCGCTCGATCGCGTCCATGAGCGGCGAGCTGACCGGCGACTGGTTGCCGACGACGCGCTCGGTGAACTCGAGCCGGTAGCCGTCCTCGCCGATGACCTCGCGGATGCGCGCCAGCGCCTGCTCCTCGCCGAGGCCAGGCGGGATCCGGCAGTCGACGCGCAGCTCCGCGCTGGCGGGGATGACGTTGATCTTCTCCGAGGCCGAGATGCGCGTCGGCGCGAGCGTCACGCCCAGCAGCGGCTCGACGAGCATCGCGAGGCCCGGGTCGCGGCCGCGCAGGCGCTCGAGCGCGGCCGACGGATCGCCGTCGACCTGGAGGCCGAGGCCCTCGAGCAACGCGCGCGCGGCGTCGGTCAGGTCGAAGCCCGGCTGGCGGCTGCCGATCGCATCCAGCAGCGTCGCCATCTTCAGCAGCGCGTTGTCGCCGATCTTCGGGATCGAGGCGTGGCCGGCGGTGCCGTCGGTCGTCAGGCGAAAGCGAAAGACGCCCTTCTCCGCGACGCAGACGCCGTAGAAGCGCTCGCCGTCGTAGGGGAACACCGCGCCGCCGCCCTCGTTGAGCAGGTAGTCGCAGCGCACGAGCTCGGGATGGTTCTCGCAGATCCACATCGCGCCGAGCTCGCCGCCGGTCTCCTCGTCGGCGACGACGACGACGAGCAGGTCGCCGTTCGCCGGGCGCCAGCCCTCGCGCGCGAGCGACAGCGCCGCGGTCACCTCGGCGGCGGTCTGCGACTTCATGTCCAGCGCGCCGCGGCCCCAGACGAAGCCGTCGGCGACGTCGCCCGACCACGGGTCGTGCGTCCAGTCGGCGGCGGTCGCGAGGACGGTGTCGACGTGCGACAGCAGGCACAGCGTCGGCCCGTAGCTCGTGCAGCGCAGGCGCGCGACGAGGTTCGGGCGCTCGGGCTCGGAGCCGAGCAGGTCGATCTCGAAGCCGGCCGCGCGCAGCTCGCCGGCGAGCATCTGGAGGGCGACGCGTTCGGCGCCCGGAGGATTGACGGTGTTCGAGCGGATCAGCCGCTGGAGCAGCTCCGTCGTCTCCCGCTGCAGGTCGGCCATCACGGCCATGCTAGTGACGGACCGCACCCGCCCCGCCGGCTCACGACTCCGGCGCGACGATGCCGGCGCCTTCCAGGCACGGGCGCTCGTGGCGCCCGCTGAGCTTGGCGCAGGCCGCGCGCAGGCCCTCGTCCGTCTGCTCGATCGACGCCATCACCGAGCCGACGCCGGTGAAGCAGCGCTCCCGGTGGCGCTTGGGCGCCTTCTCGCAGAAGCTCGCGCCGCGCTCGCCGGCGGCGTCGGAGTTGACGATCTCGCGCGCGACGCCGTACAGGCAGTCGCCCTCGTTGGCGCCGGCCAGCCGGCAGCTCGCCAGCGCTTTGGACGCGCTCTTGCCGGCGATCCCCGACACGTCGCGGCCGAAGGACTCAAAGCAGACCGACAGCCAGTCGGGCTCGCTGCGCCGGCAGCCCTGCGCCGTCTTGCGCTGGTCATAGCCCGTGCGTCTGAGCAGGTTCGCAGTGACGAGCCCGTAGCACTGCGCTTTGTGGCGCTCGGCGACCGCGTCGCACGGGTAGATCGGGTCGTTCTTTCGCAGGTACTTCGAGGTCACGCCGTAGGACGAGTTGAAGTTCTCCATGAAGACGCCGCCGCTGCACGAGACCTGGCCGAAGTCCGTCTGCAACCCGTCGCAGGTCTTCAGCGAGCCGGGCATGTCGTAGCCGGTGTAGAGCATCAGCCCGTGGCCGAGGCCGTGGATGCACTGGTACTCGAGAAAGCGCTGGTCGGAGATCTGCTTGTCGGCGCACAGCTGGCGCGCGACGACGCCGAGCTTGTCCTTCGGCTGGCCGAGGAAGGCCCGCTCGATGATGCCGTGGTAATAGCCCGACGCGCAGACCGCCGAGCCGGCGATGAACGCGGGCGCGACGTCGTCCTTGAAGCGCGACAGCGCGGCCGATCCCATCCGGTGCGTGATGCGGTGGCATCTGCTGGCGACGGCGGTGTTCGTCGCCGTCATCTTCTCCAGCCGCTCGAGCGCGAGCTTCGGCCCCTCGTTGAACGTCAGGTTGCCGAAGGCCTGCTCGAGGCACTCGGCGCTGCCGTCGGCGCAGTCCGACAGGCGCTTGCTGTCGGGGCGAAACGGCGCCGCGACGGCCTTGCCCGAGCTGTTGCCCGCGCCGACGAACGCGGCGAGATCGCGCTTCTCCTGCTCCGACAGCTTGTCGGCGAAGCTCGGCATCAGCCCGCCGGGCTGCTCGAGCTGGCGGATGACCTTCGCGAGGCTCGGGCTCGCCTCGTCGAGGTCGGGCCCGCGGCTGCCCTCCGAGCCGGCGGCCTTCAACGTGTGACAGCCCTCGCAGCCGGACTCCGCGAACAGCTTCTTGCCGGCGACCGGATCGCCCTTTTCCGCGTCGTCGCCCCCCGCGCAGGAGGTCAGCAGCAGTGCGGCCACGAGGATGAGGGCGCCCGTGCCCAGCAGAAGTCCGCGCTTCATGACGCCGACGATAGCGTCGCTCCGATCGCGCTGCGACGGTCCCACGGCGGACCTTGCACGGGCGGACGAGCCGCTCGTCGCCGTGCTGAGGCGATCGCGGCCTGCCGCGCCTCGGCGCACACCGTTCGCGCGTTGAGCTACCGCCGCGCCAGCATCGTCTCCGTGCTGCGCCTCGCCGGCGGGGGCGCCCCGCAGCCGGCCGGCGCGGCCGCGGTTGCGGGGAGGTCCTGACCGGCAGGGATACTGGTTTTCGTGGATGGCCAGCTGTTCGCACCCGATGACGGTCCGCAGCGCACGCGCACCGGCGTCCCGGCCCGCGAGGCACCGCTGGCCGTGCGGCTGCGGCCGCGGACCGTCGACGAGGTCGTCGGCCAGCAGCACCTGCTCGGCGAGGGAACCGCGCTGCGGCGCGCGCTCGCCGGCGGGCGGGCGCACTCGATGATCCTCTACGGCCCGCCGGGCACCGGCAAGACGACGCTCGCCCGCCTCGTCGCTGGCACCGCGAAGGCCGCCTTCGAGGAGCTCAGCGCCGTCGAGGCCGGCCGCGCCGAGGTGCGACAGGTGCTCGAGCGCGCGACGCACCGGCGCAAGTCGACCGGCGAGCCGACGGTCTTCTTCCTCGACGAGATCCATCGCTTCAACAAGGCCCAGCAGGACCTGCTGCTGCCCGCCGTCGAGGAGGGCCTCGTGACGCTGATCGGCGCGACGACGGAGAACCCGTACTTCGAGGTCAACAGCGCGCTGATCTCGCGCAGCCAGGTATACGAGCTGCACGCGCTGAGCGCCGGCGACGTCGAGCTGCTGCTGCGGCGCGCGCTCGAGCGCGGCGAGCTGCACGGGGCCCGCGCCGACGACGACGCGCTGGCCTTTCTCGCCGACCGCGCCGGCGGCGACGCGCGCACCGCGCTTGCCGCGCTGGAGATCGCCGCCGCGACGGCGCAGAACGGGCACGTGACGCTCGCCGGCGCCGAGGACGCGCTGCAGCGCCACGCGGTGCGCTACGACAAGGGCGGCGACCAGCATTACGACCTGATCTCGGCGTGGATCAAGGCCTGCCGCGCCTCGGATCCCGACGCCGGCCTGTACTACCTCGCGGTGATGCTC
>JBPCJA010000156.1:0-8094 GCA_051005755.1 Solirubrobacteraceae bacterium | reverse complement strand
AGGTGAAGGATGTCGGAGAGCCGTACTCGGGAGAACCGAACGTCCGGTTCGAGGTGGCGGCGGGAGGAAACCAGCACCAGTCAGCAACGCTGCGCGGCGCCAGGCGCCTCCCGCCGACCCTACACCGAAGGTCGTGGATGCTCACGGGGGCGATCCGCCGCGAGATTCGGTGGATCCAGGCTGAGCCCGCAAAGGGGCCTATCTCACACATCCGTCGCGGTGCGTGGGCGATACTCGCGCGTGAGTACTCCAGCACGTACCGACGTCACAGCGGGATCGGCAAACGTGCCATCCCTCATCCGCGTCCACAACCCCCGGGCACGACACCTCGAAAAGGATCTCCGTCCACTATGCGCAAGCCCATCGTTCTCGCCACCGTGTCCGTAGCGACCGCTGTGCTGGCAGTCCCCGCACTCGCCGCAACGAAGTCCGTCAAGGTCGGCGACAACTACTACGTCAAGGACAACGGTGTCCCCACCGTCACGGTCAAGAAGGGCGACACCGTCAAGTGGAACTTCGTCGGCGAGTACCCCCACACCGTGACCGTGAGGAGCGGGCCCGTGAAGTTCACGTCGAAGACCCTGAGGAGTGGCGTCTTCACGAAGAAGGTCACGAAGCCCGGCACGTACAGGATCTACTGCAAGATCCACGGCGCCAAGGATCAGTCGATGGTCCTCAAGGTCAGATAGGCGACCGTCTGGCTCTTCGTCGTCCTCGAACACGCCGGAGCACGCTCGGATCCACGCGGCTGTCAGCGGTACAGCGTGCTCGAAACCGGCGATCAGCCGTGGACTAGTCTAGGCGGAGGTGCGTCGTGGCTCCGGCTCCGGCGCGGCGACGGCACCCGGCTCGCGCAGCAACGCTTGGACATGCTCGAATGTCGCCGTCCTACCAGCCTGGATCCTGCGACGCTCGCGCAGCGCCCGGGGTAGGCCGGCGAGCCCCGCGGCGCGGCCGGCGAGCTCCACCGGCGCGAACCGTCGCGGCCGGTTGGAGCGCAGCTCGCGCGCCCAGCGGCGTGCGAGCAGGCCAGGGCTGGCGCCGGGGTGGCAGCGGACCGCGCACCAGGCGCTGTTGCGCGCGACGTAGAAGCGGGCGCGGGCCCGCGACCGTGTCGTCGCGCCGAGGCGGTGCGTGACGCGGGCGCCGGGCACGAGCAGCGCGTGATAGCCCGCGAGCACGGCGCGGAAGGCGAGGTCGACGTCCTCGTAGTAGAGGAAGAAGCGCTCCTCGTAGCCGCCGAGGGCGTCGAAGACGTCGCGGCGGAAGACCGGCGCCGCGCCGGGTGCGGCGAAGACGGGGTAGGGCTCGTCGGGCAGCTCCTCGAGCGTGCGGCCGCGCAGGAGCTTGTAGGCATAGCCCGCGGGCGCGTACTGGTCGCCGGCACTCTCGATCCGCCCGGTGGCCGCGCTCACGAGGACGCTGCCGAGCGACCACGTGCGCGGGTCGCGCGGCGTGGCGAGCAGGCGCGCCAGCCAGTCGGGCGCGGGCGTGGCGTCGGAGTTCAGGACGCAGACCCAGGGCGCGCTCGTCGCCGCCACGCCGCGGTTGGCCCCGCCGGCGAAGCCGTGGTTGCGGTGGAGCTGCAGGATGGCGACGTGCGGGTACCGAGCGCGCAGGAGCGCAAGCGACCCGTCGCGCGAGCCGTTGTCGGCGACGACGATCTCGGCGGGCGGGCGGGTCTGGGCTGCGAGCGCGGCCAGGCACGCCGGCAGCAGCCGCTCGCCGTCGTAGTTGACGATGACGACCGCGACATCGTCGTCGGTCACGGCTGGGCCTCCGGGTCGAAGCGCGCGATGAAGGCGTCGACGTCCGGGGTCGAGAGCAGGTCGACGTGCTGCTTGACCTTCTCGGTCGACCAGTCCCACCACCTGATCCGCAGCAGGGAATCGACCTGCTCGTCGCTGAACCGCCGCCCGATCTCGCGCGCCGGGTTGCCGACGACGATCGCGTACGGGCGCACGTCCTTGGTGACGACGGCCTTCGTGCCGACGACAGCGCCGTCACCGATCGTCACCCCCGACATGACCGTGCAGCCGTTCGTGACCCACGTGTCGCCGCCGACGACGATGTCGCCGCGGCCGTGGGTGAAGCCGTCCTCGTGGGCGCCCGGCAGCTCGAGCATCGCGCGCAGCCCGTAGAGCGAGACCCACTCGGTCCGGTGCAGGCCGCCGACGTAGAAGTCGGCGTCGGGCGCGACGGAGGCGAAGTTGCCGATGATGACGCGACCGGTGTCGCCCTTGTACTTCACGACGCGGGGCGCGTAGTAGCTCATGTTGCCCATGACGAGCGTGCCGTCGGCGATGTGGCGCTGGGCCTCCTCCTGCAGCGCGACGGTGCCCTCGGCGTTGTTCAGCGACCTGCGCAGGTGCTGGACGGCCTGCACGCGCGCCTGTAGCCGGCGGAGCTCGTGGACTGCGCGCCGGGCCTGGGAGGTCGCACGTCGGACCGGGCTCGGCATCGGGCGCAGTGTAGTGCGGGTACGCTCGCGGGCGTGGCTGGCGATCGAGCTCTCGCGGACCTCTACGAGGCCAAGGCGCAGACGTACGCGGCCTTCGGCAACGGCGTCGTCGCCGCGCACGCGCTGCGCCTGCTCCCCGCCGGCGGCTCGGCGCTGGACCTGGGCTGCGCCTCCGGCGGTCTGCTCGCGCTCCTGCGCCCGCGGGCCGGCCGCCTCGCGGGGCTCGAGCTGTCGGCGACGGCGGCCCGTGCAGCCGCAGCGGTGGCCGACGAGGTCGTGCAGGGGGCGCTGGAGGATCCCGACCTGCCGTTTGCGCCCGGCGGCTTCGACCTCGTCGTGCTCGCGGACGTGCTCGAGCACCTCGCCGACCCGCAGGCGGCGCTGCGGCGGGCCGCCGGCTGGTGCCGGCCCGGTGGCGGCGCGGTGCTCGTGAGCGTCCCGAACGTCGCGCACTGGCGCGCGCGCCTGGCGCTCGCTCGCGGACGCTGGCCGCAGGAGGAGAGCGGCACGTTCGACTCCAGCCACCTGCGCTGGTTCACCCGCGCCTCGCTCGCCGAGCTGCTGACCGGCGCCGGCCTGTGCGACGTGCAGCTCGATGCGATCGTGCCGGCGTTGCGCAACCATCTGCGCCCGGCGGGCCTGGCGCAGCGTGCAGAGCCGGCCTGGCAGGCGCTCGGCCGCCGCGCGCCGGGCCTGCTCGGCTACCAGATCGTCGGGATCGGCCGGCGGCCTGAGGACCCGGCCGGCGGCGCGTTTAGGCTTCCGCGAGATGTCTGACGATGGTTTGGTCCCGCTCGTCGGAGGATGCGGATGCGGAGGCGTTCGCTTCGAGATCACGGCGCCGCTCGTGGCCGCGGTCTACTGCCACTGCACCCGCTGCCAGCGCCGGACGGGGACCGCGGCGGCGGCATCCGCGCTCATCGTCCCCGGATCGCTCGTCGTGACCGCCGGCATGGATCGCCTCCGCGGCTGGTGGCCCGGGGATGGGTTGGAGAAGGTTTTCTGCGGCGACTGCGGCTCGGCGATCTGCTCTCGCGACCACACGAGCGGCGACGTCGCCGTCGTTCGTCTCGACGGCGACCCGCGCGTCCGCCCGTCAGCCCGGCAGTTCGTCGCCTACGCGGCGCCGTGGGAGCCGATTCCCGACGACGGGCTGCCGCGCTTCGCCGAGCGTGCCCCTCGCGACGCTATGACCCCCGTTCCCGAGCAGCCGGGCTCCTGACCCGCGACGCCCAGCGGCGAGCGGCCGCCGGCACTCGGGTCAGGTGGTCGACAGCGCGTGGTGCAGCCACACGTTGGGCTCGACGTAGACCGCGTGGTCGTGCTCGACCGACACGTGCACAGGGACGAGCGCCTCGGGAACGTCGAGCAGGCCTGAGTCGGTCATGGGCAGCCCGGTCCACTCCCGCCACCGCGCGAGGCTGCCGGGGACGATCATCGACAGCGGGCACACCTTGACGATGCGGGCGCCCATCCGAACGTGGACGCGTAACCGCGGATCGACAGGCAGCCCGTCGCTGCGGACGCGGGCGACGTACTCGGACATCGGCGTGCGCGGCTCCTGACTCTTGGCGGTGGGACGGACCGGGCCGAACAGGTCTGACAGCCCGAGCCGCTGGACGTTGCGTCGAGCGGCCTGGAGCAGTCGGTAGCTGAGTCCCTCCCCGCGATGTGCGGGGATCACGCGCGCTTCGAGCAGTGACACGGCGGTCGGCCGCTCACCGCGATCGCGTTCGATGAAGGCGCGTTCGAGGATGGCGTCCCAGCCTCGCTCCGGCAGGTCATCGTCGGTGCCAACCCAGGCAAACGGCACGCTGTTGACCTTGCCGACGACCGCCCCGTGCTCGTCCAGGCCGACCAGCTGGCACTCCGGGAACGCCTCGGCGATCCGGCCGAAGAAGACGTTGGAGACCGGATCCTCGTGCATGTACGCCGGCCAGGTGTGGGGCATCGCCCACATGGCCGCGATCAGGTCGGGGCGCTCGTCGAGGGTGACGGTCGAGGCGATCACGGCAGTAGTCTTGCGCGCCCCATGGGCCTGCGCACCGTTCGCTACGACATGAACCACGGCGCCTCGCGGCGCATCCTCATGCCGACGCTCGAGCGCTGGGCGGCTTCGCACGCCGCCGACGCGGAGGTGCTCGAGGTCGGCGCCGGCCACTACGACCACCGGCCGTTCTTCGCCTGCACGCTGACGAAGTTCGACGCCGACGTCTCCCAGAGCCCGGACATCGTGGGCGACGCCCACGCGATGCCGATCGACGACGACCGCTTCGACGGCGCGCTTGCGATCTCCGTCCTGGAGCACGTCGACGATCCCTACCAGGTCGTCCGCGAGATGTACCGGGTGCTGAAGCCGGGGGCGCCCGTGCTGGCCTGGATCCCGTTCACGTTCGGCGTCCACGGCTTCCCCGAGGACGTCAGCCGCTTCACGACGTTCGGCATGCGGCGGCTGTTCGAGCGCGCCGGCTTCGAGGTCGTGCGCATCGACGAGACGCCCTACTCCGGCGCCTTCCTCCAGATGTCCAACCTCGTCCACTTCCTCCTGCCGCGCACCCACCACCGCCGCTGGGTGCGGCCGCTGAACAAGGCGCTCTTCCTCGTCGCCCGCATGGGCTACCCGCTCGACGAGCGCTTCCGCCACCTCAAGCTCAAGACGCTCTACACCGGCGCGGAGATCGAGGCGCGCAAGCCGCCCGGCTGAGCCGGCCTGAGCGGTCCCGATCAGCCGGCGGCGCGAAAGCGCACGACGCCGTCTTCGTGCTCCTCGGCGACGCGGCCTTCGGCGACGAGCAGGTCGACGTGACCGAGCACCTCCGAGAGCGTGAGGTAGGCCTGGGTCACCGCCACGGTGCCCCACAGCGCCTGTGCGATCTCGTAGGCCGTGCGGGGGTCGTCGGCTACGAGGCGGCGGATCTTCTCCGCCCGCCGCCGGTGCATGCGAACGCGCTCGTCGATGAGCGCGACGTGATCGGTCACCGGCTCGCCGTGCCCGGCCAGCACGAGGTCGACGCTCTCCATCGCACGTGTCGCGCGCAGCGAGTCGAGGTAGATCCGCAGCGCATGCGGACGCGCGGGCGGGTCGTCGCCGAGCGGCACGTCGAGCGGACGCGAGATGAGCGGGTTGGAGGAGATGTGCTTGATGAGGTGGTCGGCGCCGAGGACGATCCCGCGCCGCTCGTCGTGGAAGATCGTGTCCGACGGGGAGTGGCCGGGCCGGTGGTGGACGCGCAGCGTACGGTCGCGCAGCTCGAGCGCCGAGCCGTCGGCGAGCGGCTGCGTGACGGTCGCCGAGGCGCCGAGCGCTCGGTAGGCGTGTGACGCCGTCAGCAGCGCCAGGCGCACGTCCTCGGGGATGCCGTGCTCGGCCATGACGCGCTCGGCGAACGCGTCGTCGGCATTCATCCCCTCGCCGTAGCGGGCGACCCACGGCGCCAGGATGTCGATGGCAGCGACCTGCGCGCCGGAGCGCCGCGCGAGGATCGACGCCAGGCCGAGGTGGTCCATGTGCTGGTGGGAGATGACGATGAGCTCGAGGTCCTCGATCCGCCGCCCGTGCTCGGCAAGCGCCTGCTCGAGCGCGTCGAGCGACGTGCCCGAGTTCGGTCCGGTGTCGACAAGGGTCAGCGGGTCGTCGTCGAGGAGATACGTGTTGACGCGGCCGACCTGGAACGGCGTCGGGATCGGCAGGCAGTGGATGCCCGCGCCGGCCGCCCGCGAGAGCGAGTCGTTCATCGCAAGAACCTGCCTTCGGAGCTCTTGCCGACCGTCGTCGAGCAATGACGCGCTGTCACGCCCGGATGATGCCGAGCACCTCGTCGCGCCGGCGCTCCATGTCCGCTACGGACACGAGCGACTCGAGGCACAGGCGCATGAGCGGCTCGGTGTTCGAGGCACGCACGTTGAAGTGCCAGTCGTCGTAATCGACCGAGACGCCGTCGAGATGGCCGATGCGCGCATCGGCGTAGCGCGCCTCGATCTCCGCGAGCCGTGCCGGCCCGTCGGCGACCTCGCTGTTGATCTCCCCGGAGATGAAGTACTTCGAGCGGTAGGGCTCCAGCAGCTCTGAGAGCTTGCGACCCTCGACGCTCAGCAGCTCGAGGATGAGCAGCGCGGGGATCGTGCCGCTGTCGGCGCAGTAGAAGTCGCGGAAGTAGTAATGGCCCGAGACCTCGCCGCCGAACATCGCGCCCTCGTCGCGCATCCGGGTCTTGAAGAACGCATGTCCCACGCGGTTCGGGTGGGCGCTGCCGCCGGCTTGCGCGACGGTGTCGGCGACCGCCCGGCTCGCACGCACGTCGTAGAGGATCGCCTCGCCGGGGCTCTTGCGCAGGAGCGACTCGGCGAGCAGCGTGGTGAGGAAGTCGCCGTCGACGAAGGCGCCGGTGTCGTCGATGAAGAAGCAGCGGTCGGCGTCGCCGTCCCATGCGATCCCGAGGTCGGCGCCCTCCTCCACGACCTTGCGCATGACGAACTCGCGGTTCTCGGGCAGCAGCGGGTTGGGCTCGTGGTCGGGAAACTCGCCGTCGGGCTCCCAGTAGGCGGTGACGAGGTCGAGGCCGAGGCGCTCGAGCAGCGGGCCGACCATCGGACCGGCCATCCCGTTTCCCCCGTCGACGACGACCCGCAGCGGCTTGACGTTTCCCGGCTCGATGAACCTCAGCGCCGCCTCCTGGAAGTCGTCGTAGACGTCGACCTCCTCGACAGAGCCGCCGCCGGGGGGTTCTCCAAGGCCCGCCTCGATGCGCCGCCGCACGTCTTGGATGCCGGCGTCGCCGCTGAGCGCGATCGCGCCCTCCTTGACGAGCTTGGCGCCCGTGTAGGCCTTCGGGTTGTGCGAGGCGGTGCACATGAGTCCGCCGTCGAGACCCCGCACGCCGACGAGGTAGTAGAGCATCTCGCTGCCGACCTGCCCGGCGTCGAGGACCGTGGCACCCTCGGCCACCATGCCGTCGCGGTAGCGCGCCGCAAGCTCCGGCGCGGTCAACCGCATGTCGCGCCCGAGCCCGATCTGCAGCTCGCTCGCCGGCTTGCCGGCGAGGTCGGCGAGGACCAGCGCGAACGCGCGGCCGACGGCCTCGGCGACATCTCCGTCGATCTGCTCGCCGTAGAGGCCGCGAACGTCGTAGGCCTTGAATATCTCGGCGGGTACGGTCTGCGGCATCGGCGCGGATCGTAGTGGCATCTACAATCGAACCCATGTCCGGGCATTCCAAATGGGCGTCGATCAAGCACAAGAAGGCGGTCGTCGACTCCCGCCGCGGCAAGCTCTTCACGAAGCTCGCCCGCGCGATCACGACCGCGGCGCGCGAGGGCGGCGGCGAGCTCGATGGCAATCCGTCGCTGCAGCTCGCCGTCCAGAAGGCGCGCGACGCCTCGATGCCCAAGGACAACATCGAGCGCGCGATCGCCAAGGGCACCGGCGATGGCGCGGACACAGACGCCATCGAGGCCGTCATGTACGAGGGCTACGGGCCGGGCGGAGTGGCGAGCCTGGTCGAGGCGATGACCGACAATCGCAACCGCACGGGCGCCGACATGCGCCACGCGTTCACCAGACACGGCGGCAGCATCGGCGAGCCCGGCGCGGTCGCCTATCTGTTCGACAAGACCGGGACGAGCCTTGTCGACGG
>JBPCJA010000155.1:0-28494 GCA_051005755.1 Solirubrobacteraceae bacterium | reverse complement strand
CGCCGACCGCACACGCGTCCTACAGGCCGCCTACGCCACCAACCCCGAGCGCTTCGTGCGCCACCCACCACGACCACCCAAGCCGCCCACCGCCGCCTGGATCAACAAACCCGACAACGACGAGCCTGCTCACTAAAGACCCAACCAGACCGTCTCATCCGACTTGACAGGTTCCGCGCGGCCAGGCTCGGCGCCGAGCTCCGCGCGTGGCGGGAGCGCCGCGAATTGACGCTGGAGGCATTGGCGCGGCTCATCGAGTTTTCTCCGGGACACATCAGCGCGGTCGAGCGCGCTCAGGCACCCGTCTCTGAGCAGTTCGTGGCGAGCTGCGACGAAGCGCTGAAGGCCGGCGGCGCACTGCTGGCGCTCTTGCCATCGGTGATCTATGAGCGAGCGGCCGATCGCCATCGCAATCAGGCTCGGCGGCGGGAACGCGCACGCTCCGTCGAGACTGGGGACGCGATCACCGCCGAACCGCAGGCCAATCGCGGTCGTGCGCCGCTGGTCATTCACGCCGGACCTGTCACCACGAGATCCATCCGCTGGCAGCGCTTGCTGGATGTCTTCATTGCGTCTGAGCGTGTGCTTGGTGCCCGTCCGGTGATTACCGCAATGGCGGCGGAGCTGCCGATACTGCGAGCGGAGCGCGAGGCGGCACGGGCTGAGGCGAGAACCGATCTGCTGAGGGCGGAATCCCGGTGGGCCGAGTTCGTGAGCTGGCTCAGCGACAATGTCGGCGCACGCCGATCCGGCCTCCTGTGGATCGATCGTGCGATCGATCTCGCCCGAGAGGCAGGCGATCGTGCGATGGTTGCCTACGCGCTGATGCGCAAGAGCCAGCAAGCACTTGAGCACGGTCAGGACGTCCGTGCTGCCATCGGCCTGGCTGAGGCGGCCCAGCGCGAGCACGATCTCCCCCCGCTGGTTCGCGCGCTCAGTGCCGTTCGCGAGGCCCATGGGCACGCCGTCCTGCGCAATCGTGTGGTTTGCGGGCGCAAGCTCGGTGAGGCGCACGCACTGATCGAGGGTGCGACGAGCGCTCACGACCCCTTATGGGACAACGTGGGGACACACTGTACGCACGGCTACGTTCTGGCATACGAGGGTCACTGTTGGCTACAGCTGCGTGAGTCAAAGAAGGCGATTGGCTGCTTTGAGCAGGCGTTGGCATGCTGGCCGGAGACCTATCGGACCGAGGAAGCCCTTCAACGTGCGCGACTCGCCATCGCCCACGCTGCAAACAACGATCCTGACCTGGCGGCTTGCGAAGGACGGCGCACGCTGGAGATCCATCAGGCGGCACCCTCGTCGCGCGTGCTGGTTGAGCCGGCGCGACTCGATCAGCGGCTCGCCAGGTGGCCGATGGGCGCAGAGGTCCGGAGTTTCCGTGACGGCTTCGCTGCGCAACGCCGTAGGTTCGACGTGTCAGCCGCGAAATAGCCGCGATGGCCGCCGTCTTCGTCACGACGGCGACGTTCCAGGATGAGCAACAGCGCGCCGCGAACGTGGCGGTGCTTCCCGTCGGAAGCTTCGAGCAGCACGGCCCCGCCCTGCCGTTGGTCACCGACACCCTGATCGCCTGCTTGATCGCCCGCCACATCGCCGACGCGCATGCCTTGTTCCTCCTTCCGCCACTCACGATCTCCTGCTCGCACGAACATGCCGGGTTCGCGGGCACTGTCAGCATCAGCGCCCGGACGCTTCATGCGACCGTCGAAGACATACGTGAGTCGCTACGACGATCTGGAATCTCCAAGCTGGTCCTCGTCAATGGCCACGGCGGCAACTACGTCCTCTCCAACGTCACCCGCGAGGCGAACGTCGAAGGGTCGCACGTGACGCTGTTTCCGGCCCGTGACGACTGGGACGCCGCGCGCCGCGAAGCCGGGTTGACGACCACCGCCAGCGAGGACATGCACGCCGGAGAGCTGGAGACTTCCCTGCTGCTCTACGCGCACCCAGACGTGATCCGCGAGGACCATCGGCCACAAGATCACCTCGCCAGCACGCGCACCCACCTCCTCCTCACAGGGATGCGCGCCTACACCGACTCGGGAGTCATCGGCCGTCCATCGCTCGCGACACCCGAGAAAGGCGAAGCGGCTCTCGCAAGCCTCACCGCGTCCTTCGCCGGCCACCTCCGGCTTCTCGACCGCCCCCAAACCGGCGGCCACACCCCAGAACAGTCGTAGGTTCGGATGCCCTTTGGGCGTCAAGGTCAGCGCGCCGGCTCTACCCGCGAGTACGCGGGGGTTCGGCTTGGAGTCGCTTCTACGGGCCCAAACCGTATCCCGTCAGTGCCCGGCGCCTGATAGGCGCGGAGGTGCTCGGACGCACGGCAAACATGACAGCCAGGGCGAAGAAGAACGGCAGCGCCACGAACGGGTCGAAGAGAAAGCTCGTGAACGCGCCGAAGCCCAGCGAGAAGCACGCGGTCACCTCGAGGTAGTGGTAGTGCAGCGCGCCCGTCAGCTCGTAGCGGTTGCGCGCCCAGGCCATGAACGCGCCGAACAGGCCGCAGAACATGATCGCGCCGGCGAAGCCGAAGTCCACGAGCAGGTCGCGCAGCCACGTCGACCACACGTTGCCGAAGTAGTTCTGTGACTCGATCGGGGCGTAGATGTCCTGCCGGATGGCGTACCACTCGTCGCGCGTCCACGTGCCACGGACGGTACCCAGCACTCGCGCGGGAAGCGGGTAGGAGTAGGCGCCGTAGTACGGCCCGGGCGTCGGGCGCTGCTGCATGTAGAACGCGAGCGTCGGCAGCGGCGAGGCGAAGTACCCGACGCTGACCGCCGCGAGCCCCGCGGACTCGTCGCGCGCGACGATGCCGGCGATCCATGGGCGCAGCTCGGCGCGCTGGGTGCCTTGGAGGATGACCAGCGTGTTGGGGTGGTCCTCCCGCGTGCCGAACCAGCCGGTCGCGAAGTACCACGCGCAGACGAGCAGCAGCCCGCCGACGGCGAGCGTACGTGGCCGCAACGGCGACAGGCGCCGGCCGCTGACGAACAGGCTGACGAGCACGAGCAGCGCGAGGTTGACGATGGTCGCCCGTCCCGCGAAGACCATGAGGCTGACGGCCGCGACCAGGGCGAAGTTGACGATGCCCAGCCATCGAACGGCCTGCCCGCCTTCCCGCCCGAGCCTGACGGCGCCGATGACGCTCAGGACGGCGCACGGCGCGACCAGCCCGCCGAGCGTCCCCACGAGCCCGCGGTCGACGCCGGAGGCCAGCCCCTCGAACTGGTCGGTGCGGATGGTGCTGACGTTGTCGAGCAGGTAGCTGAGGCTGAACTGCAGCCCGTTGGTCGCGTGGGCGTCGGCGAGCAGCAGCAGGCAGCCGAGCGCCCCGGCCACGCCGAGCACCTTCGAGATGCGGATCTCCCGCGTCCGGTGGACGTAGGTCGAGGGTGCCGGGCGCGGCGCCCTGCGAAAGAGCAGGTACGCGACCGTGGCGGCGGACAGGCACGTCGCGACGAAGGCATCGGTCCTGATCGAGTAGTCGACCGCGTACTTGAAGATGATCGGCGAGGCCAGCAGGAGCGACGCGCCCCACGCGGCGAGCGCGAGCACCAGAGGGCTGCGGCGCTCGTCGTGTCCGTACGCCGCGAGGATGCAGGCGATCACGGCCGCCGATGTGAGCGGGAACAACACCGCCGCGCATCCTAAGTCCTGAAGCACACATCAATAACCTCTTGGGATTGCGCCAACGGCGATCGAAGGCGCTACGATCGAGTCCCGTCAAATAGTCACACCCCAGCATCGGGTTCGACCGACTTCCGGTGGTTTACGTTATAGGACGTTAACAGCGGTTTTCCTGACGGAAGCACTCAAACGAGGGACTGCGCTGATCCAGCCATGACCGAGGACGAGCTCACGATCGATCGCGCCTTGCGGTTCTTCCGATTCGTCGCCCAGCGCTGGATCGTGGTCGTCGTCAGCGCCGTGTTCATCGCGGGGCTGTCGTATGGCTTCTCGAAAGCGCAGCGCAAGCAGTACGAGGCCACCGCATCGCTGCTCTTCAGGGATTCGGAGTTCGACCAGAAGCTCTTCGGCTCGACGTTCTTCCAGCCCAGCCGCGACCCCGACCGCGAGGCGCTGACCAATGCGAAGCTCGTCGGGTTCGACGTCGTCGCCCAGCGGGCAGCTCGGGTGCTCGGGCCGGGCTTCCCGGCCAAGAAGCTGTTGTCGATGGTCGACGTGGTCGGCGAAGGCCGGTCGGACGTCGTCGCCGTCTCGGCTCGCGACTCTTCGCCGCGGACCGCCGCCACGATCGCGAATGCGTGGGCGGACGCGTACATCGCGGTTCGCCGCGACGCCGACCGAGGCAAGATCGCCGAGGCTCAGCGTCTCATCGAGCGCACCATCGCGGGCCTCAGCAACGGTCCAGGCTCCGCCGCGCGACGGCGATCTCTGGTCGAGCGCCAGCAGGAGCTGCAGATCCTCGCGTCGTTGCAGACGGGGAACGCGGAGCTCGCCCAGCCCGCGCAGCTGCCTCGCCAGCCGAGCTCGCCGAAACCGGTTCGCAACGGCGCGGTGGGCGGCATCCTCGGCCTGGTCCTGGGCATCTTCGTCGCGCTCGTCCTCGGTCGTCTGGACCGGCGGGTCAAGTCCGCGGACGAGGCGCGCAAGATCTACGGCCGGCCGCTCCTCGGCATCGTCCCCGCGAGTCCCACGATCGCATCCGTGCGCGACCCGACGGAGGTGGCGCCTCGCGACACGGAGACCTTTCGGATGCTGCGGTCAAACCTCCAATATTTCAATGTGGATCAGGTGATCCACAGCGTCGTGGTCACCTCGGCGGCTTCCGGAGACGGCAAGTCGACGATCGCCTTGCATCTCGCCGTGGCGTCCGCACGCGCCGGCACGACGACATTACTGGTGGAATGCGATCTGAGACGGCCGTCGCTCGGCAAGAAGCTCGACCACGAGGAGACGTCGGGACTCACCCAATACCTGGCCGGCGGTGCGACCTTTTCGGAGGTCATCGCGAGCATTCCCGCATCGACCGCGGTCGAGGACCATCGCCCCGCGACGTACCTCGACGTCGCCTTCGCCGGCCCGCTGCCGCCGAACCCGGCGGACCTCATCGAGTCTCAGCGGATGACCGAGTTCATGGAGGAAGCCGAGGCGCACTACGACCTCGTGGTCATCGACACGTCGCCGGCCATCGTCGTCTCCGATTCGATTCCGCTGTTGACACGGGCCAGTGGAGTCCTCGTCGCGGTTCGCCTGGGCAAGACCACGAGAGAGGAAAGTGAAGCGCTGCACGCCCGCCTCGGCAACCTCGGCATCGAGCCCCTGGGCGTGGTGGTCAACGACGTGAAGACCGAAGGCGATCGCTACGGCTACTACTACCAAGCAGCGCCTGAGCAGCCCAGGTCGCGCGCGAAAGTGTAGGCGGCCGAGCGTGAGGGTCCTTTCACTCGTGCCGGGACTCGATCCCACTCGGGGCGGGATGGCGACTGCCGCCACCAACATGCTGCTCGCGGCGACGAAGGCGGGGGTCGACAGCGTCGTGGCCGTTCCCGATCACAGGGGCCCCGACGGAGCGTCCGCCCGCGCCCTGACCGATCTCCTCGAACCGTCAGGCGTCGTCGTACGCGTCATGCCGGCCCTGTCGTGGCCGCGCCGAGCCGCGTACCGGTGGGGCATGAGCCCGGCCCAACTCGCGTGGACGGCGCGACACGTGCGCGGCTTCGACCTCGTGCACGTCCACGGGATCTGGGGAATGGCTCCCGTGGGTGGTCTGGTCGCAGGACGGATGGCCGGCAAGCCGGTCGTCGTGACCGCGCACGAATCGCTGACGAGGTTCGACATCGACGGCTCCCGCAGCGCCGCCCGGCGGCGCCAGAAGCAGGTGCTGAAGGCGGCCTATCTGCGTTACGCGACGTTGTTCGTGCTCACCTCCGAGCTGGAGGCCCGTACCTCGCTCCCGCCCGCGATGCGTCGGCGCATCGTCCACTACCCCATCGTCGACGAGACGCGCGCGGTCCCCGAGTTGCGCCCGCGCGGCCAGCGACGGGAGCTGCGGGTCGGCTTCCTGGCGCGGATCGATCCGAAGAAGAACCTGGATCTCCTCATCGATGCGCTGCCGCGGCTGGCCGGCCACGTGCGCCTCGTCGTGGCGGGGACCGGCCCGCCTGCGCTGGTCGACAGCCTCCGGGCTCGCGCCCAGCGGCTGCGCCTGACCGACCGGATCGAGTGGCTGGGGTTCGTCGAGCCGCGCGACCGGCCACGCCTCCTCGCGAGCCTCGACCTGCTCGCGATGCCGTCTGCCTTCGAGAGCTTCGGGCTGTCCGCGGCCGAGGCCATGTTGCATGGCGTCCCGGTCCTCGTGTCCGAGCAGACGGGGATAGCCGAGGTCATCAGGCGCCACCGCGCAGGACGCATAACCACGGCAGACGTTCCGTGCATCGCCGGCGCCATCGGCGAGCTCGATGCCGACCGAGGCGCGCTGCTCGAGACCGGTGCTCGCGGCCAGGACGCCGTGCGCGAGGAGCTCGGCTTCGGACGGATCGGGCGGGCGCTCTCCGACGCCTACCAGGATGCCGCCGGCCGGCTGCATTGATCGGCATGACTATGACCAGCGTCGTCAATCTCGGGTGCGGCAACAAGACCCACCCCGACTGCCTGAACGTCGACTGGTCGATCTACGCGCGCATCAAGCGCAATCCGATCGGTCGGCGCCTTGCCCCTCTCGTCTTCAACGGTGTCCGGCGCAAGCAGTTCGAGGCCCTCGACGACGACGTCGTGGTGCACGATCTGCGCAAAGGCATCCCACTCGACGACGAGAGCGCCGATGCGGTCTATCACTCTCACGTACTGGAGCACATCGATCGCGAGCTGGTGACCGGCTTCTTCACCGAGATCCGCCGGGTGATGCGGCCCGGTGGCGTACATCGCATCGTCGTGCCGGACCTGGAACGCTATGCGAGGGAGTATCTCGCCAGTCTCGACCAGGCGCTCTACGATTCCCGAGCGCAGGTCGGGCACGACTCGCTCGTCTCGCAGATGCTGCTGCAGATGGTGAGACGCGAGGCGTACGGGACCAGCCTGCAGCGCCCGTTGCGTCGCCGAGTCGAGAATCTCGTGCTGGGCGACGCTCGCAGGCGCGGCGAGACGCACATGTGGATGTGGGACCGGGTCAACCTCCCCCGGGCGCTGGAGGACGCCGGCTTCCACGACGTGCAGGTCGTCGACTGGCAGACGAGTCGCATCTCGGGCTGGAGCGAGATGGCGCTTGACCAGGACGCCGGAGGCGGGGAGTACAAGCCGGAATCGCTGTACGTGGAAGCTCTTCGGTAGACCCGCAGCGCCACCGGCGGCGCAACCCGCTCAGCGATGCTCGAGGATGAGGTGCTGCTGGCCGGCGCGTCTGGCCTCGTACCGGACCGTGCCGTACCCGGCCCCTCGCACGATCTCCAGCACCTCCTCGGCGCAGGAGCCAAATGCGGGCAGAAACGAGTCGTGTACCTCGAGGAACAATGCACGGGGGGCGCTGGGGCCGTGCAGGAGACCCTTCGCGCCGCGAAGCGCAAGGATCTCGGCTCCCTCGATGTCCAGCTTCAGCACCGTCGGGCTGGGCAGGGCGCCCTCGCTGACGATGGTGTCCAGCATCCGGGCTCGTACCTCCACCGACTCCTTCTCACCACGCTGGTGTACGAGGCTCGGAGAGTTTCCGTCCGCGCCATCGGTGAACAGCGTGACCGTGCCATCGCGGTCGCCGATCGCAAGAGCACGCACATCGACCGAGACGCTCGGGTTGAGTTGCAGATTGCGCTGCAATCGGTCCAGGAAGGACGGGTCGGGCTCAAAGGCCACCGTCCGGCATGTGCGCGCAGCGTGCAGCGCGACCAGCCCGACGTTGGCGCCGATGTCGTACAGAACGTCGTCTGCTCGCAGAACGGCAAGCATCTCTCTGATGTACTCGGGCTCGTCGCCGCAGCTGACGACTCGCTGGCGCTCGTTGACGGTCGTCGCCTCGAACTTCATGCCGGCAGGGTCAAGCCGCGTCAGGTGAAAGACCTTTGGAAGCTGACGCTCCCAGAACCGGCGTCGCAGCCCGGCAAGCCTGCTCTTGACGCGCGTCATCTTCGGAGCTCCCCTGGGCGTCGGAACAACAGGTCAGCTTGCAGGCACCGCCCGCTGCCATCTCGCACGACCGAGTAGACGCCGTCGAGCCGTAGCCCGTGGAGCAGGAAGGCGCCGATGACTTCGTCCGCCAGCGCCTGGCCGGCGTAGAACTCCACGAACGAGCACTCCACGAACGCCACCTCGACCCGACTCAGGAGGCCGGCAGCACCACGAAGGACCTCCAGCTCGCCGCCTTGGACGTCGATCTTGAGCAGAGCGGGGCGGCCGAGCTCCTGCGAGAGAAGGAGGTCTAGCGGGCGCACGTCGACCTCGATGGTGCCCTCCTCCTCCGTCCCCGGAAAGGCGTCGACGTAGGGCTTGAGTATCGGCAGCAGGGACGACGAGTCGGTCTTGCGGGAGACGTGCAGGCTGCGCCGCCCGTCCGCTCCGGCGGCGGCGAACGGCACGATCGTCACGCGCTCGTCGCCCGCATGGACCGCGCGCAGCCGAGCGACGGCCGCCGGCAGCGGTTCCACACAGACGATGTGGGCGCCGGGGTACAGGTCGCGCGCGAGCAGGGAGAACTGCCCGTGATGGGCACCGACGTCGATGATGGTCGCAAAGCGCGGTCCGAACGGGACGTCGCGGTGCTCCACGGCTGCTGCCACGCCGCTTCGGGCTGCCCGCCGCCACGCCGGACGCCTGAGGAGCACGAGCGACTTGCGCAGCCGTCGCGTGCGCCCCTTTCGTGCGACTGAGGCGCGATCGCCCGGCGCGTGCGCATCCAGGCCCATGAAGTCACACCGATGCCGCAAGCCGACGACGTCTCGACAGGCGACGAGCCGTCGCGGCGAGATGGCCACGGTCGACCACACCTGCCACGACGAGCAACGCCGGAACGAGGGCCAGCCAGCCGAGCCTGATGCACAGGTCCACGACGGCGCGGTCACCGGAGGTGGCCACGGCAGCGACATAGACAGCCGCGAACACCAGCGCCCCGCGGGCCAGCCGCCCCCACTCGTAGCGGACAGGGTTGCCCGGCCCGTGACTGTAGATCCCTACGCCGACGAGCAGGACGAGATACCCGACGGTCACGGCCATGGCGGCGCCGACCAGCCCGAAGACCGGTACGAGAGCAAGCAGGCACGCGAGGTTCACGGCGGCGGCGGACAACGTCGCGATCCACACCTTTCCGGCGCGCCCCTCGGTCAGCACGACCGCGTTCATGGGCAGGAAATACAGGCCCAAGAGACCGTAGCCCGCAGCAATCCAGGGCACCAGGCCGGCAGCCGCCGTGTATTCCGGCGCAGCCAGGAACCGAACGGCGATCGGACCGACGAGGGCTCCGAGCGTGGCGACTGCCAGCACCATGAGGTACTGGACGATGATCACCCTGCGCAGTGCCGCGAGCGCAGCTCCCTCCGTGGCCGCGCGGGCGTAGGTCGGCATGAACGCGTTGCCCATGCTCTGCATCACGATGGCCACCGGCAGCGCGATGTTCGCCGCGAGGGCGTAGACGCCGACCTGCGACGTGGACACGATGCCGGTCAGGACCAGCCGGTTGGATATGCCCAGGCCCCAGTGGGAGAGGACGTGCGGGGTGAGCGGCAATCCGAGTGCCAGCGCGCCGTGCAGCAGCCGGCGGTCGACACCGCTGTCCAGCCGCAGGGGGATCAGACGCACGGCGACCGCAAGCGTCACGGCGTTGGCGGCGACGACCGCAACGAGCCATCCCATGACCCCGCCATCCAGGACGACGACCGCCCCGAGCGTGAACCCCGCCGTCGCCACGCCGGTCACCGTCGTGAGCACGACGAAGTCCCGCAACCGCTCCTCGGCTCGAAGCAGCGAGAGGGGCACGACGGTCGCGGATACGAAGATGGCCGCCCCAGCCAAGGCGAGCGCGAGCTCGCCGGCTGGGACCACCTCGCTGCCTGCGAAGATCGGCGCCGCGGCGAGAGCGAGCAGGGCCGCCCCCGCAGGCGGTACCGCGAGGAGGAAGATCCACACCGTCGTGACGAACCGACGCTGTTGCTCGGGGTCGTCGCGCAAGGCGAAGTAGCTGCGAAAGAACGCCGTGTCCATCCCGCAGCTGAGAACGATGACCGCGAGCGCCGCGATCGCCAACAGCACCGACAGCCGGCCATAGGCTGCCGGGTCGAGCACCCGGGTGTAGACGGGCAGCAGCAGAAAGACGATGCCGCGTCCAAACGCCGACGTCGCGACGTAGACCGCGCCGCTGCGAAGCGCCGGGCCCAAGGCGGGCGGCGGGAGGTCGCCGGCCGCCGCACGTCCAGCGATCTCGGCCGCGTCATGGAGCGTCGCCGCGGAATCTCCGCGCGCGTCCCGCTTAACCGTCAAGGGCCAGCGCCCCGCGCCGGCGCAAGGCGGGGATGTGACTGGGCGTTACGCCCACGACCTGCTTGCCGGCGGCCTCGCCCGCCACAAGAAGCTCCTCGAGCGCCTGGCAATGGCCATCGTAATAGTCCGCGTAATCCTGATCGCGGAAGAACGCCGGATGCGCGTCGAAGCTGCTGCGCATCAGGTCATCACTGTATTGCGTGCGCGCGTTGTGGCGCCAGTAGTAGTTCTCGTGAGAGCTGCGCCCGTCGCATCCGGCGATCTCGACTCGATCCGAGAGCGCGAAGGCGATCGGCAGCATGCTCTGAGTCAGCACGTTGCCGGCCATCCTCACGGTCATCCGGTCCGGTGTGGGCCAGTGCCAGGCCGGCTTGCCTTTGAGCGCGCGGAGCATGACGAGCCGGTCCGCCAGCCCGGGATGATGGGTGAGCAGCAGCCCCGCCCAGAGCTCGGAGGTCACGAGCAGCGCGTCGGTTTCGATCGCCGCGCGCAACAGGTCGCGCCGGAAGGCCGCCGCATAGCGGCTCGGCCCGTAGTGGAAGACCGGATCGATGAAGCAGATGACGTTTGGTCGCAACGCACGCAAGAGGTCAAGATCGCGAACGACCGAGTTGCAGCTGATGCGGACGTCGGCGCGTACCGATTCGGGATCGACCATTCGAGCGGATGGGCCCGTCGCGAGCACCAAGGCAGACGTGCCATCGCCGCCGAGCGAGAAGAGGCGCTCCATCGCGGTCGTCGACGAGCGCGAGGGCATCGTGGCGAAGTGCCATCGAAGCCACATCCAGCCGAGATCGGCGAGCGAGTAGAAGGCCGGCGCGGCGATCACCGACGCACGCCCACGCCGCAGCACCGTCACGGCCGCGCGCGGACCGATGCGATGAAGGACGTCGTGCGAACGGCCGCTCGGCGGGGCGTCGAGCCAGTCGGGCTCTCGCACCAGCTCGGGCTCCATCCAGGGCGCGTGCTCGGCGGCGACCTCGATGCCGGGCGCGCGGTCGACGACGATCGGAATACGCGCATCCGGTAGGTACCAGTTGACGCGTGCCGCCAGGTCGGACAGCTCGCCGGAGCTGCGAACTCCTGGCCGAAGCATCAGGTAGTCGGCGGGCGGCGCCGACGGCTGCCGATCGGGTGGGCGTCCGCTGAGCAGTCCGCCGGCCAGAGAGCGCCGGGACAGGCCGACGTACGCAGCACGGCGAACGTGCGGCATGACGCGCTGGCGACGACCGTGGGCGGCCCGCATGCCGTTGCCGGTCGTCGCCGTCATGCGACGGCATCGACGATGTAGTGCGTCGCCAGGTTGACGTGCGGCCTGCGCGCCGCCCAGCTCTCGTAGGCGACGTAGAGACGCTGCAACGAGGGCAGGAAGCCCAGGTAGTTGCCCGATCTGTAGTAGGGCAGGATCTCCCACGACGTCCAGCCGCCCTGAGCCAGCATGCGGCGCAGCGCCCTGTCCGTGCAGCCGTCGTAGCGGGTCGGGAACTTGTCCTCGGCCACGTGATTGAGCAGCCGCGCCTGCAGCGCGGTGCTCAGCCGATACGGGATCACGCGCGCCGCAAGCGCATGGATCGACCAGGCCCCCGACAGCATCCCCACCATCCGGCCGCCGGGCACGAGCGCGGCGTGTTGCGTCGCCAGCGCGGCCCGCATGGACGCGACGTGCTCGAGCACCTGCCAGCTCAGCACGAGATCGAAGCGGCCGATCGTGGACGCGAGCCCCGCGCAGACATCCCCGACGATCAGCTCGTCGTAGGCGTCCGTTCCAGCACGCTCGAGCTCCCTGGCCGAGATGTCGAGGCCGACGTAGACGCAGCCCTCTGGGCGCTGCTCGGGCGCAATGGCCGGTCTTGCCCCGGAGCCGACGTCCAGCACGCGGATCCCGGGGCGAAACGCAGCCGCCGCCCGAGCCAGGACGAACCCCTTCCAGGGCTCGCTGTAGCGAGCGGGCATCCACTCCGCGGGCGCGCTCCCCGCGCAGAACGCGTCGGGCTCTCGTGAAGCGAGTGTCATCGGTCACCGGGCAGGTCGAGCAGCCCCTGCTGGCGCATCCACGCGACCGTCGCGATCACGCCCGCCTGCTCGTCGTACGGCAGCGGGCCGCTGAGCCGCATCATCGCGCCGAGATCGTGCACCATCGGCGTGAGGAGGTTGTCGAGACGGAAGCTCGTGAGGGGAGCCCGGAACCCCGCCCGCTCGACCGCATCGCCGGCGCGCGCGATCGTACGCAGGATCGGGAGCGGCATCGTCTTCGACGGCCGCCGGCCCATCGCGGTGCTGATGCACCTCGCGAAGTCACCAACCTCGATCGGCGGGTCATCGGCGAGGTAGAACGTGCGTCCGAGCACATCCGCGGCCGGAGCCGTCATGACGCTGTGCAGCTGCCAGACGGTATTGCCGACGAAACCGAAGCTCTTGTGGATCCGGCGCCCCGCGGGGTGCATGTAGTGGCCGCGCGCGATGCTCAAGAAGAAGTCCCGGTAGGGCCTGCCGAACCAGGGCCCCCAGATGGAGGTCGGCCGCACGAGCACCCATGGCAGCGCCGTCGCGGCCCGCACGAGACGCTCGGTCTCGACCTTGCTCGCACCGTACGCGGTGGTGGGGCAGTAGTCGTCGTCGGAGCGCGGGTGATACCCGACGCCGCACACCATCCGCGACGACGCGACGACCGTGCGCGTCACCGATTGCGTGTCCTGCACGACCTTCATGAGATTCGCGACCCCGGTCACATTCGCGTCGTAGTCGTCGACGCGCCTCCCGTCGAGGTCGGTGCGTGCCGCCAGATGGAAGACATGCGTCGGCCGGGCGACCGAGAAGGTGCGGCGCAGCTCGTCCAGACGCGTCACGTCCGTGCGAAACCATGCATCGCGGTCCTTCGGGTTCCGTGGCGATGCCACGTCGGCGTTGGTGACAGGTATCCCCGCGCGCTTGTACGCGGCGACGAGGTTCGTGCCGATGAAGCTCGAGCCTCCCGTGACGAGCACCCGCGCCCCAGCGAGCCTGGCGGCGAAGCCCGCAGCGACGTCACCGGCCATGAGCGCCCTCCACCGTCTCCAGGAGAGCGCCCTCGAATCGCTGCGCCGCGTGCTCCGGCGAGAAGTGGCGCTGGGCGAACGCCAACGCCGCGCGGCCGCGCTCCTCGCGCGCGGCCCGGTCCTTCAAGACCTCCGCGAGCTTGGACGCGAGGTGCCCCGTGTGCGCGCTGTCGGTCACCCACCCGCCCCCGGAGGCAGTGACGATGCGGGCCACCTCCGAATCCGACCCCACCGACGCGACGGTCGGGATTCCGTACGCCATGAAGTTCATGAGCTTGGACGGGACGTTGAAGTCGATCCCCTCGTAACCCTGGCTGACGACCGCGACGGCCGCATGCCGCAGCTCGCGCTCGAGCGGCTCGATCGTCAGCACGCCCGTCACGTGCACGCGGTCGGTGCGAATCGCGGCACGCACGTCGGCCCCGGCCTCGCCGTCACCCGCGAGGACAAAGCGCGCGCCGAGGTCGCTCAGGGCGGGCGAGTCCTCGAAGGACCGAACGACGTTGACGAGGTTCTGGGAGTGGCCGATGTTGCCCATCGTGAGCACCGCCGTCGGCTCGACGGCGCACGGATCGCGCATGCGCTCGAGGATCGGCCGGCTCGCCGGGTTGTAGCTGCGCACGAGCTTGCCCTCGGCGACGCCCTTGCGTCGCAGGTTGTCCTTGAAGCTCTCGGAGATGACGACGATCCTCGAGGCCGAGTGGTAGGCGCGGCGCTCCAGCCGCCGCGCGAGCCTCACGATCCGGCCCTCGTCCAGGATGCCGGTCATCGTCGCCCCGTCGGGCAGGATGTCCTGCAGCCACAGGACCCAGGGGATCCGCCGCGCGCGCGCGTTGGCCATCGCCGGCACGAGCGCCGGGAAGCTCGGCGAGACGGCGACGACGACGTCGGGCGTGCGCAGCGTCGGGGCTGCCAGCGACATCGCCGTGGCGAAGCTCGCCTCCTGGCGCATGCGCTCCAGGGCGGAGCCGCGTCCGACCCACAGCGGCAGGCGCAGGACGCGGACGCCGTCGCGGATCTCCCGGTAGGGGGTCATGCGCCGGCCCCAGCGAGGCTCCGGGTAATGCGGATGAGCAGCGACGACCTCCACGTCGTGGCCGCGTGCCTTCATGGCTCGTGCCCACACGGCGCTGAGGGGCGCGATGCCGGACGGCTCGGGGTCGTAGTTGTAGCTCCACAGCTGGATGCGCATGACGTGCGAACCGGCTACGCGGCGGCCGCGGCCGTCCAGTGCTCCACGTTGCAGTCGTGGATCTCGCGCAACACGGCCTCGATGCCGTACTCGAGCTTGAACTCCGGATAGTCGCGCTCGAAGTCCGCGAAGTCGCTGATGTACCAGCGGTGGTCTCCCACCCTGGCCCGGTCGGAGAACCCGTAGTCGAGCTGTCGGCCGGCGATCGGCTGGCACAGCTCGATCGCCTCGAGCATCGACACGTTGCTCTGGCGGCCGCCGCCCAGGTTGTAGACCGCGGCCGTCCTGGGGTTGCGGTGGAAGGCGTCGAAGGCCTTGACGACGTCGGCGGAGTGGATGTTGTCGCGGACCTGCTTGCCGCCGTATCCGAAGATCGTGTAGGGCTCGCCGGTGACCGTGCACCTCATGAGGTAGCTCAGGAAGCCGTGCAGCTTCGCCCCCGCATGTGCCGGCCCGGTGAGGCAGCCGCCGCGGAAGCAGACGGTCGGCATTCCGAAGTAGCGGCCGTACTCCTGCACCATCACGTCCGCGGCGATCTTGGACACCCCGAAGAGCGAGTGCGTGCAGTGGTCGATCGACATCGAGGTGTCGATCCCGCCGTAGTACTCGTGGTCCTCGGGAAGCTCGAGTCGGGCGTCGGTCTCGTAGAGCGGCAGGCGGTTGGGATGATCGCCGTAGACCTTGTTCGTGGACATGAAGATGAAGGTTGCGTCCGGCTTGAGGTGCCGGACCGCCTCCAGGAGGTTCATGGTCCCGTTGGCGTTGACGCTGAAGTCCATCTGCGCGTCCGAGGCGGCCCAGTCGTGCGAGGGCTGAGCTGCGGTGTGGATGAGCAGCGAGAGGTCCTTGGCATGCTTGCGGACGATGCGACGGACGCCGTCGGCGTCCCGGACGTCGACGTCCAGCGAGCGAAACTCCCCCCCGAGGTCGTCCCGTAGGCGCTGCGTCGTGCGCGACGTCGACGCGTTCGGACCGAAGAACCGCGCGCGCATGTCGTTCTCGATCCCGATGACGTCATACCCCGACGCGACGAGATGGCGGACCGACTCGGAGCCGATCAATCCTCCGGACCCAGTGACAATCGCTACGGCTATAGCGAACGATCTTCACCGATATTGGTGCTATGTGCTGCTGCCCGCGCGGCTCTGTCCAACTTCGCGCGCCGATACGCCACGGTACAGCCATGGACGCAAATCGCTGCGTTGCGCTCACTTATCGTCGAACGTCCGGTTTCGGAACGCATTGACGCCCACCGCGATTTCCCTGCAGCCTACGACGACAACGTCTGGCATGTTTATGGTTTTTTGGCATACCGGCTGCGCAACCGCGCGGATGCCGAGGACCTGACACAGCGGACGTTCGAGCGCGCGCTGCGCTCGTGGTCGCGCTACGACTGCACCCGCGGGAGTCTCACAACCTGGCTTCTTGCGATCGCGCGCAACCTGCTCATCGATCACCTGCGTGCCGACCGTACCTCGCGCCAGCAGTCGCTCGACGACGTCGATGCCGTGTACGACGCGCTTGTTGCCGCCCTCGATCGCGTGGATATCGGGCTGGCACCGGACCTCGAGCGGGCGATGACGGTGTTGACAACTCGCGAACGCGAGATCATCGCGCTGCGCTTCGGCGGCGAGCTCAACGGACGTGAGATCGCCGACATGACGGGCCTGACGCTGGCAAACGTCCAGCAGATCCTGTCGCGATCGCTGCGCCGGATGCGAGCCGAGCTCGAGCAGACCGAGCTCCGTCCACGGCTTCGGGTCGCGGATCGACGTTGACCGGCGCGGACGCTGTGGTGTCACGTCTTTAACCGTCCGACCTCTGCAGATGTGGTCACCCGGTCAAACGGTCTGGAGTGGCTGATAGCTTCGCACCAACCGTCGGGTATCACGTCGCGGCTTGTTGTGTTGGCACCAGCCACGGGAGCCATCGGGTCCGCTGTCCGCCGGTCCTCGCCCATGGAACGGACCCCCGCCCGCGAACGGGCTCCTGGTCGACGCCGCATGGCCCGATCCGAGCCGCAGAGCCTCACCCTGGTGGGGGGGGCCTCTCACAGTTCCATTTATGGAACGGAGTGGGCGCGGACGGCCGCGCGGTTGGACGCCGAGAGCCGCCGGCGCGAGCGCTGGCTGCGCCACGCGCTGTTGCTCACCGACACGGCCGGTGTGGCCCTCGCGCTGGTGGTGACGATCCTCGCGACGTCGCCCGCATCCCTGAGTCCGCTCGGCCTGCTGCTCCCGCTACCGCTGATCATCGCGGCCGCCAAGTGCCTCGGCCTGTACCACAGCGACGGTCAGCGCATCCACAAGACGACCGCCGAGGAGCTGCCACGGCTCGCCCAGCTCGGCGCGCTGCTCGTGCTCGGCGCATGGCTCGGAGACGAGCCGCTCTGGGGCGGTCCGGCCGGCAAGGGCCAGGTGCTCATCCTCGGTGCGATCTTCGTCGTCGCCGCCGTCCTCGGCCGCCGCGCGGCACGCCGGCTCGCCAACCGCCGGCTGCCGCGCGAGCGCTGCCTGTTCGTCGGCGACGAGCTGTCCTGCACGCGACTGACGACGATCTTCGAGCGCCATGGCCTGCCGGCGAGCGTCGTGTGTCGCGTGTCGGTCGAGGACATGCGCCAGCAGGCGAGCACGCGCGTCGCGCTCGAGGCGGAGGTGCTGCAGGAGCTCATCGTCCTCACGGAGGCCCACCGGGTCATCATCGGTCCGCACCGCGTGTGCAACGAGCTCACCTTCGAGCTCCTGGAGGCCGCGCGGCGGGCGGGGGCGCGCATCTCGCTGCTGCCCGACATGCTCGAGGTCGTGGGCTCGTCCGTCGACTTCGACGATCTCTACGGCATGACGCTGCTCGGAGTCCGCCCCAGCGAGCTCAGCCGCTCCTCGCTGCTGCTCAAGCGGGGCTTCGACGTCGCAGGCGCGAGCATGCTGCTGGCGCTGACCGCGCCGCTGATGATGGCCATCGCGCTCGCGATCCGGCTGGACTCCCCTGGGCCGATCCTCTTTCGGCAGCTGCGGATCGGCCGCGGAGGCACGCCGTTTCGCATCTTCAAGATGCGTACGATGGTCGCCGACGCGGACGCGCTCAAGGAGAGCCTGCGCTCGCGCAACGAAGCCGTCGGGCTGTTCAAGATCAGCGACGACCCGCGCATCACGCGCGTGGGCCGGGTGCTGCGCCACATGTCGCTCGACGAGCTTCCACAGCTCTTCAACGTGCTGCTCGGGTCGATGAGCCTCGTGGGACCGCGGCCGCTCGTGGCCGACGAGGACAGCCACATCCTCGGAACGGATCGGGGCCGGCTGCGCCTCACCCCGGGGATGACCGGCCAGTGGCAGATCTCGGGCTCGGCGCGCATCCCGCTCGAGGACATGATCAAGCTCGATCAGCTCTACGTCACGAACTGGAGCCTCTGGGGCGACGTGAAGATCCTGCTGCGGACCGTGCCATACGTGCTCGACAGCCGCGGGGTGTAGCGCGGCGACGCGGGCTCAGGCGGCGAGCGGGCCGAGCCCGGCGGCGCTCAGCGCACCGGCGAGCAGCAGCGCCCCGCCGGCCGTCGCATAGCCGGTGATGAGCATGCGCAGCCGGGCGGGGCGGCCCTGGCTGACGAGCCGGCGGCGCAACTCGCCGCGAAAGGCCGCCGCCGGGACCGGACGCTCGGACTGCAGGCGCTGCGCGAGCGCCACGACCTCGTCGGGCGGATCGGGCCCCAGATCGGCGCGGATGTCGGGGGACGGGGTCATGGCTGCGCGAACAGGCGAGACCGCGGGTTCAGACGGCGCGCGTGGCGCAGGTCTCCGACCGCCGTCGCGGTCGCGCCGCGGCGTGCGTCGATCCGTGCCAGCACGAGCCATGTTCGCCAGTTCGTCGGCTCGGCGGCCGCCGCGGCGCGTGCCGCCGCAGCCGCGCGTTCCAGGGCCCCGGCCTCCTCGAGCACGAGCGCGCGCTGCAGCTGCGGCGTCGCGGCATAGGGCTGCAGCCGCTCGGCCGTGCTGCTGGCGGCAAGCGCGTCGCTCAGGCGGCCTGCGGCCGCAGCCTCCCGGCTGTCGCCGAGCGCCATCGCCGCGGCCATCGGCACGACCACCGCGCCGATCGATACGGTCGCCAGCAGCGCCAGGACGGCGCGCGGAGCTCGCCCGCCACGCGCCGTCTCGCGACGCGGCGGAGGATCCTCCCGGCCCGCGACGATGACGGCTCCGAGCGCCAGCACCGCCGCCGCGATGGCCGCCATCTCCCACACCCAGTCAAACGACGCCGAGGTGAGGAAGGCGGCCAAGCCTCCCGCCGCCGCGGCGATCCAGGGTCGCGAGTCGGGCGCTGCGCGCACCGAGCGCGTCGCGGCGACTACGAGCAGCCACGCCAGCAGGCCGCCGAGCAGCGCGAGCCCGACGAGTCCCGTCTCCCCGAGCGTCTCGAGATAGAGCGAATGGGCGTCGCGGACGAAGCCGTTGACGGTCGCGTGGCGCGCCCACCAGAACTCGAACGTCCCCGGGCCGATTCCCCTGAGCGGGTCGCTGGCGGTGGCGTCCAGGGCCGACTGCCAGAGCTGGTAGCGCCCGTTGCCGTTGGCGATCGCCAGGCGGCTGAAGACATCGTCCTGGCTGGCCCCAGCGGTGGCCTGCTGGGGAATCTTGAACTCCTCCCAGCGGTCTCCCACGGCACCCGGGGCGCCTGCCACGACCGCGATGACGCCGGCGACGGCCAATACCCCGACCGCGCCCAGCGCGGTCGCCCGCGGTCCGGGCGCCAGCAGCACGGGCCGCCGGAGATATCGCGCCGCGAGGCCCAGCGCCACCTGCACGAACGCCGCGCCGCAGCAGACGACGAGCCCAAGCCACAACAGCTCGTCGCCCTGGTGGCGCGCCGTCGCCGTCGTCAGGCCCTCCTGCAGCGCGTCGCGCTGCGAAGCGGCCGAGACGAGGATCGCGGACGCGGTCCCGGCCACGAGCAGCGTCGCGAGCGCGTGGAGCCGGCGCGGGACGAGCGCGAGGAAGGCGACGATCCCGACCGCGAGCGCGAGTGCCCCGCCGCGCGACACCGTGAGATAGATGCAGAGCGCGCTGACGGGAAGCGTCGCGGCAGCGACCGCCTGTCCGGCCAGCGTGCGCGCGCCGATCGCGACGGCCAGCAGGAGCGGTACGCCGAGCGCGGCGAGCGCCGCGAGCGCGTTCCAGTAGTTCACCGGGAAGCTGAGCTTGCGTGCGCTCGCACGCCCGAGGAACTCCAGGTGGTCGTTGACCGGAAACCACTGCGGGTGCAGGCGCGAGAGGACGGCGAGCGCGACGACGAGGCCGATCGCGCAGGCGACGCCGTTGATCGTGTGGCGCGCCGCGGCGCGTCCCTGCAGCGCGATCGCGAGCACGACAACGCCGAGGTACATCGCGATCCGCCCGAGCTCGATGGTGCTGCGCTCCGCGCTCTCCGACCAGCTCGCCCCCAGTCCCGTCCACACCGCGAAGGCGGCCAGCAGCCCGATCGTCACCCAGCCGGCCGCGCCGATGCGCGCGGGCAGGATCCCGGCGAGCGCGCCGATGAGCACGACCCACCAGACGGCGAGCCCGACCTGGCTGCGCACGACCGTGTCGTAGCCGCCGTTGCTGAGCGCCAGATACGCGACGAGCGTGAAGGCGAGCGTCCAGGCGGCCAACGCCGGGAGATCGACCCGGGCACTGAGGCGCCGCGGGAGCGCGACGGCGATCGCGGCGGAGGGAGCGAGCTCCATGTCTGTCCCATACGTTCGCGCCGCGCGGAGCCTGACGCACGTGTCAGCCCTCACGGGACCGGCTCGTATTGCTTCAGACGATGAGATCGCTCCGTTTCATCCTCGGCACGCTCGCGGTGGTGGCGCTCCTGGCTCCGGCCGGCGCCTCGGCCCAGGCCACGAACGCCCCGCCCGGCAACTCCGCGATCGACGAGTATCTCGAGACGGTGCCGTCGGCAACCGGCAACCAGCCGCCGCGCGGCCGGGAACGACAGGCGGCCGCCCCGATGGGGCGCAAGGCGGCTGCCCCGACGGAGCGCACAGCCCCGACGGAGCGCAAGGCGGCTGCCCCGGTCCTGACGCCCGCGCAGCGCACCGTCCTCGAGCGCCATGGGACCGAGGGCGAGGCGCTCGCCGAGTTCGTGGAGTCCACTCCCAGCCGTGTGCATCAGCGCGATCCGCTTGCCGAGGCAGAGGGCCGGTCGCCGCTGGCGAAGGCGGTCCAGACGACCCTCGGCGACTCGGGCGGCGACGGCGGGATGGGGATCCTGCTGCCCTTGATCCTCTCCAGCGCGCTGCTCGTCACCGTGGCAGTCGTGGTCGTGCGCCGCCGGTCGGGCTCACCGCCGCGCACGTGATCGATCGCCTCGTCGCGCTCACGGCCGCGCTCGTGCTCGTGCTGCTCGGCGCCGGCGCCGCGCCCGCGCATGCGGCGCCCCCGCTCTCACTGGGCTTCCTCGACGACGTCTATATGGCGGGCGCGCCCGAGGCCGACCCATGGATCCGGCGGACGGATGACGTCGGCGCCGACATCGTCCGCATCCAGGTCGGCTGGCCGGCGGCACCGGACGCTGCGCTGCGCCCGCCCGGATTCGACCCGCGCGACCCCGCGGCCGCCGCCTACGACTTCACGCGCGCCGATGCAGCGATCAGGGCCGCCTCGGCGCACGGGCTGGCGGTGCTCGCCTCGTTCTCCCGCGCGCCGCGCTGGGCCGAGGGCGCGAACCGCCCCGCCTCCGCGCCACCCGGGAGCTGGGAGCCCGACCCCGCGGCCGTGCTCGACTACGGCGTCGCGCTCGCGACGCGGTATTCCGGCGCCTTCGCGGACCCGCTGCAACCGGGCCAGACCCTGCCGCGCGTCAAGGCCTTCCAGGTCTGGAACGAGCCCAATCTCGCGCTGCACCTCAGCCCGCAGTGGCGCGGCGGCAGGACGTTTGCTCCCGGCCACTACCGGCGCATGCTGCGCGCCTTCTACTCGGGCGTGAAGTCCGTCCAGCCCGACGCGCTCGTCGTCACCGCGGGCACCGCCCCGTTCGGCGATCCCCGACCGGGCGGCAACCGCATCATGCCGGCGCGCTTCGTGCGCGATCTGCTGTGCCTGCGTCGCGCCGGCTCTGGCCTGCGCCCGACCGCGTGCCCCGCGCCCGCCCAATTCGACGTCCTCGCCCATCATCCGTACTCCGTCGGCGACCCGGGCCGGCGCGCGCTCAACGCCGACGACGTCTCGATCCCGGACCTCGGCAAGCTGACGCGCAGCCTGCGCGCCGCCGAACGCTTCGGCGGCGCGCTGCCCCGCATTCGCCACCGGTTCTGGGTGACGGAGGTCTCCTACGACTCAGGGCCTCCCGACCCGCACGGGGTGCCGATCGGCCAGCACGCGAGCTACCTGCAAGAGGCGTTCTACCGCCTGTGGCGCGAGGGCGTCGACACGATCATGTGGTTCCAGATCCGCGACGGCGCGCCGCAGCCGAGCTACGACGCCACCAACCAGTCCGGGGTCTTCTTCGGCGACGGACAGCCCAAGCCCGCGGCCCGCGCCTTCCGCTTCCCGTTGTTCGCCGAGCGCGCGAGCCGGCGGATGCTGCGCGTGTGGGGACGCAGCCCGCTGGCGGGGCAGGTCAGCATCCAGCGCCTCACCCGTGCCGGCTGGCGGACCGTTCGCAGCGTCGCGGTGGGCCGCCGTGACACGTTCCTCCTGCGCGTCCCCGCGGCCGGCACGGCCGACCGCCTGCGCGCCAGCATCGGGGCCGAGCGCAGCCTCGTCTGGGCGGGGTGAGTGTCAGCCTTCGCCCGCCCGTCGCGTACTAGATGGTGATGGCGGGCCGCGGCTCGCGCTCCACCAGATCCGCCCCGCCAGTCCCCGCAGCCTTCCCCAAGGAGTCGCCGTGAAACGCTTGCTCGCCTTGACGTCGCTGTCGCTCGCGGCCGTGTTCATGGTCACCTCGCTCGCCGACGGACAGAGCGCGCCCGTGCAGGTCCCCACGCAGGACGTCACGTCCTCGACCACCCCGCAGAGAGACAGGACGAGGCCGCTGACGTTCACGACCACGGGGACGGTCGTTCCTCCGCCCTACTGCGCGGTCGGGGCCTCTCAGAAGGCGGGCGACTGCGTGCCGCTCCTCTGCGCCCCCGGCGTCACCAACACGGCGTACTGCGTGGCGCCGCCCATCGTGCTCCTGTGCAGCGGCGACGTGACCGTGAGATTCAGGAGGGGCACCACCACGCTCTCGACGCGCAGCGTGGAGCTCCAGCCCGACTGCACGTACCGCAGCCGGGTCACCTTCAGGAGCCGCACCCTCCGTCAGACGACGTTGAGGGTGTCCGTGCGCTTCGAGGGCAACGCGTTCCTCTTCCCGGCGAGCGCCCCGACGCACACCGTCCGCATCGGCTGAGGAACCCCAGCGCCGCTCGGGCGGACCACGAAACCGCCCGAGCGCGTTGCTAGCCTGCGGCACGTGACCGTCGCCCTCGCCGACCTCCCGCTCGTCGCCTCGGGCAAGGTCAGGGAGATGTACGACCTGGGCGACCGCCTGCTCATGGTCGCCAGCGATCGGATCTCGACGTACGACGTCGTCCACCCGACGCCGATCCCCGACAAGGGAAAGGTCCTGACGGGGCTGTCGGCGTTCTGGTTCGAGCAGACGGGCGAGATCGTCCGCAACCACCTCGTGTCGACGATCGACGGGGTCCCGGACGAGGCGCGCGGGCGCGCGCTGTCGGTCATCAAGCTCGACATGCTGCCGGTCGAGTGCGTCGTGCGCGGCTACCTCACCGGCTCTGGCTGGAAGGACTACCAGGCGACCGGCACGGTCGCCGGCATCGCGCTGCGCGCGGGCCTGCGCGACTCCGAGAAGCTGCCCGAGCCGATCTTCACGCCGTCCACGAAGGCCGACGTCGGTCACGACGAGACGATCGACTTCGATCGCGCGGCGGAGATCGTCGGCGACCGCGCGCTCATGGAGGAGCTCCGCGATCTGTCGATCGCGCTGTACTCCTCCGCCGCCGACCTCGCCGCCCGGCGCGGGGTCATCCTCGCCGACACGAAGTTCGAGTTCGGTCGCGACGCCGACGGCGTCCTGCGCGTCGGCGACGAGGTGCTGACGCCCGACTCGTCGCGGTTCTGGCCGGCCGACTCCTACGAGGTCGGGCGCCCTCAGCCGAGTTTCGACAAGCAGTACGTGCGCGACTGGGCGGCGGGCACCGGATGGGACAAGCGCCCGCCGGCGCCGGCGATCCCCGACGACGTCGTCGCCGGCACGCGCGAGCGCTACGTCGAGGTCTACGAGAAGATCACCGGCGAGCCGTTCGACGCATGGCTCGCGCGGGTGGCGCCGTGACCACCCGCGCCCGGGTGCTCGTGCGCCCGAAGGCCGGGATCCTCGATCCGCAGGGCGTCGCCGTCGAGCGGGCGCTGCCGGCGCTCGGGTTCGAAGGCGTCGGCAACGTCCACGTCGGCCGCCTCATCGAGCTCGACATCGAGGATCCGAGCCAGCTCGAGGCGATGTGCGAGAAGCTGCTCGCGAACCCGTTGATCGAGGACTACGAGATCCAGGCCCAGCGGCCGGACGCCGATGGTTGAGCTCAGGACGCGGGGCCGGATGTCCCGCGGAGCATCCCCTACCTGACGTGCGCTTCGGGGTCGTCCGCTTTCCCGGCTCGTGCGACGAGGTCGACGCCGTCCTGGCCTGTGAGCGCGTGCCCGGCGCATCGGCGCAGCTGCTCTGGCACGGCGACCCGGACCTCCACGGCGTCGACGCCGTGGTCCTGCCGGGCGGGTTCTCCTACGGCGACTACCTCCGCGCCGGCGCGATCGCCCGCTTCTCGCCGGTCATGGAGTCGGTCGTCGCGTTCTCACGCGCGGGCGGGCTCGTGCTGGGGATCTGCAACGGCTTTCAGGTCCTCTGCGAGGCAGGGCTGCTGCCGGGCGCGCTGCTGCCGAACGTCGAGCGGCGCTTCATCTGCCGCCAGGTGAACCTCGAGGTCGCGCAGGCGACGATGCCGTTCACCGCCGACTGCTCCGCCGGCGAGCTGCTGTCGATCCCGGTGAAGCACACGACGGGCCGCTACTACGCGCCACCGGAGGTACTGGACGGCCTCGAGACACATGGGCACATCCTCCTGCGCTACGCCGCCGACGGCAACCCCAACGGCTCGACGAACGACATCGCCGGCGTGCGCAACGAGGCCGGCAACGTCTTCGGGCTCATGCCCCATCCCGAGCATGCCGTCGATCCGCTCACCGGCTCGGTCGACGGGCTGAAGATCTTCTCCTCGATGGCTCATGCCCACGGTTGATCAGGCCGTCGCGCTCGGGCTGACCGAGGCCGAGTTCGAGCTCATCCGCGAGGAGCTCGGCCGCGAGCCCAACGAGGTCGAGCTCGCCGTCTTCTCGCTCATGTGGAGCGAGCACTGCGCCTACAAGCACTCCAAGAAGCTGCTGCGAACGCTGCCCACGGAGGGGCCCCGGCTCGCCCTCGGCCCGGGCGAGAACGCCGGCGCCGTGGACGTCGGCGACGGCTGGGTCGTCGCCTTCAAGGTCGAGTCGCACAACCACCCCTCGGCGGTCGAGCCGTTCCAGGGCGCGGCGACCGGCGTCGGCGGCATCCTGCGCGACATCTTCGCGATCGGCGCGCGACCGATCGCGGTGCTCGACTCGCTGCGCTTCGGCGAGCCCGACAGCGCCCGCTCGCGCTACCTGCTTGACCACGCCGTCGCCGGGATCGGCCACTACGGCAACTCGATCGGCGTCCCGACGATCGGCGGCGAGGTCTACTTCGAGGGACCCTACGAGCAGAACTGTCTCGTCAACGCGATGGCGCTCGGGCTCGCCCGCGGCGACGCGCTCATCCGCAGCGCCGCCGCCGGCGTCGGCAACGCGCTCGTCCTGTTCGGCGCGTCGACGGGCCGCGACGGGATCGGCGGCGCCTCGGTGCTCGCCTCGGCGGAGCTCGGCGAGGCCGACGCCGACAAGCGCCCGACGGTCCAGGTCGGCGATCCGTTCGCCGAGAAGAAGCTGCTCGAGTGCTCGCTGGAGCTGCTCGAGCGCGGCCTGCTCGTCGCGCTGCAGGACCTCGGGGCTGCCGGGCTGTCCTCGTCGAGCGCCGAGATGGCATCCAAGGGCGAGGTCGGGCTCGACATCGACGTCGCGCGCGTCCCATTACGCGAGCCGGGGATGGAGCCGTGGGAGATCATGCTCTCCGAGTCCCAGGAGCGGATGCTCTGCGTCGTCGAGCCCTCGCGCGTGGAGGAGGTGCTCGCCGTCTGCGCGAAATGGGAGGTCGGCGGGACGGCGATCGGCACGGTCACCGACACGCGCCACCTGCGCGTCTTCGACGGCGACGAGCTCGTCGGCGACATGCCGGTCCCGGCGCTCGTCGACGACTGCCCGCTCTACGACCTCGCGCCCGAGCCCCCGGCGGGGCCGCTGTACCCGGCGCCGCCGCGCGTGCTGGCCGCTGGCGTAAGGAACTCGCGCGAGGTCCTGCTCGCGCTGCTCGCCTCGCCGAACATCGCCTCGCGACGGCCGCTCTTCGAGCAGTACGACAGCGTCGTCCAGTCGCGTACCGTCCGCCGGCCCGAGCAGGCCGACGCCGCCGTGCTCGCGCTGCCGGGCGGGGGCGCGATCGCGGTCTCGATCGACGGCTCCGGCCGCCGCGTGGCCTGCGATCCCTACACGGGCGCGGTCGAGGCCGTGCTCGAGTGCACGGCGAACCTTGCCTGTGCGGGCGCCGAGCCGCTCGGGCTGACGAACTGCCTGAACTTCGGCAACCCCTCCAAGCCGCACATCGCATGGCAGCTCACCGAGGCGATCCGCGGCCTGGCCGACGCCTGCCGCGCGCTCGACGTACCGGTCGTCGGCGGCAACGTCTCGCTCTACAACGAGAGCGCCGACGGCCCGATCTACCCGACGCCGGTCGTCGGAATGGTCGGCGAGCTGCCCGACGCCGCCCGGGCAGGGCGCTCCGGCTTCACGCGCGCGGGCGATGCCGTCGGCTTCGCCGGCCCGTTCCGCCCGCGCCTGCCCGGCTCCGAGCTCGCCAAGCTCCGCGGCGAGGCGCTGCCCGACGGCCTGGAGGAGATCGACGTCGCCGCCCTACGCGCGGCGCAGGAGGCGATCCGCGACGCCGTCCGCGCCGGCGAGCTCTCCAGCGCCCACGACGTCGCCGAGGGCGGCTTCCTCGTCGCGGTCGCCGAGTCCTGCCTCGCCGGCGGCGTCGGCGCGACGCTCGACCTCGGACCGGTGCGCAGCGACGACGACCTCGATCGCATCCTCTTCGGCGAGTCCCCCGGAGCCGGCTTCGTGGTCTCGGGGTCCGAGGAGGCGTTGCGGCGGCTGGGGGAGAACGTGGCGCTCGACCTCTTCGGGACCGTCGGCGGCGACGCCCTCGACGCGACCTGCGGCGACGTGCGCGTCACCGCCTCGCTGGCCGAGCTTCGCGCGTCGCACGCCGCTCTCGAGCAGCTGTTTCCGTAGCGCCTGGAATGGCCCGGAACGCGCGCCCCGCTCATCTCTCGATGCCGCGGCGGGTAGGCCAAGCGCAACTGCCTTTGTGCCGACCGGCGCATGGCTTTCGTGCAAACTCAGCCCGGCCGGACCGGCAAGAGCGATCGGTGGCCAGCATGAGCAGCGTCGGCTACCGGGAGCGCAGCCTGCTCATGCCCGATCAGGACCCCCTCAAGGGCCTCGGCGAGGATGTCGTCCTCGGCGAGTTCGACGGGGACCTCCTCGGCGAGCTCGACGAGAACCTCTTCGGCGACCTCGAGCCGGACGACATCCCAGCCGAGACGATCGAGCTGGAGAGGATCCCACGCCGCCTGTGGGAGGAGACGCTCGCTCCGCTGCGTCGCCAGCACCGCGTCTGGATCGCCCACCAGATACGGGACCAGCGACTGCGAGAGCTCGCGGCGGACCTCGTCTTCGAGTTCGACATGGACGAGTGCGTCCGCCGGCGGGCCCGCGAGGAGGCGCTCTTCGCGGCGCGGCGGACCGGGGTTGCCCCGCCGACGCCGGACTTCGACCCTGCCGTGATCCGCTCGACGGTGCGCATCAACGTGCGTCTGCGCCAGGACGACCATGCGCGATTGACGCAGGCGGCGGCGGCCGTGGGAGTGAAGCCCACGACGCTCGCGCGCAGGCTCGTGCTCAACGGCGCGGCCAGGATCCTGCGGGAAGATGCGGACCCACGTGACGATCGAGACGTTCGCCGCCGAACGCGTGGCTATCCTTGACAGAGTGACGACGCTCACCGAGCGCGAGGGACCGCGAGACGAGTGCGGCGTGTTCGGGATCCACGCTCCCGGCCACGACGTCTCCCGCCTGGCGTACTTCGCGCTGTATGCCCTGCAACATCGCGGGCAGGAATCCGCCGGCATCGCCGCCGCGGATGTCGGCGGGCACATCATGACCCTGCGCGAGCTGGGGCTCGTCAACCAGGTCTTCGACGAGCAGAAGCTGCGCGCGCTGGGCGGCGAGATCGCCGTCGGTCACGTCCGCTACTCGACGACCGGATCTAACGGCTGGGACAACGCGCAGCCCGTGCACCGCTCTGACCGTCGCGAGCTCGCGCTCGGCCACAACGGCAACCTCATCAACGCGGTGCAGCTGCACTCCGAGCTGCGCGAGCAGGGCGTGAGCTTCCGCTCGACGTCGGACTCGGAGATCATCGCCGCGCTGCTGGCCTCGCACGCCGCCGAGCACATCGAGGACGCCGTCGCCGCGGTCATGCCGCGCCTGCAGGGCGCCTTTTCGACCGTGCTGATGACGAAGGACACGTTGGTGGCCTTCCGCGATCCGGCCGGGCTGCGCCCGCTCGTGCTCGGCAGGATCGGCGAGCGCTACTGCGTCGCCAGCG
>JBPCJA010000154.1:0-24411 GCA_051005755.1 Solirubrobacteraceae bacterium | reverse complement strand
AGCGCGCACCCGGCGCGACCGGCCCCGGTGGCCGGCGCCGCGTCGTCATCGACTCGCAGGCATCGCGCCGCACGCCCGGCCAGCAGCAGCAGCCGCCGCGCCGCCAGCGCCGCGGTCGCCGCCGTCGCGGCACGTACGACGAAACCGCCGCGCCGCTCGACGCGACAGCCGCGACGCACACCGACCTCGTCCGGATCAACTCCGGCTCGACGGTCAAGGACATCGCCGAGTCGATGGGCGTGCCCGTGCCGGAGATCATCAAGAAGCTCATGACGCTCGGCGAGATGGCGACGCTCACGCAGACGCTGTCCGATGACGCCGTCGGCGTGCTCGCCGAGGAGTTCGGCAAGGAGGTCGAGATCGTTCACGCGGCCGACGAGGTCGACACCGAGCCGGTCTACGAGGACGCCGCCGAGGACCTCACCGACCGACCGCCCGTGATCACGATCATGGGCCACGTCGACCACGGCAAGACGTCGCTGCTGGACGCGATCCGGACCACCGAGGTCGTCAAGGGCGAGGCCGGCGGCATCACCCAGCACATCGGCGCCTACCAGGTGCACCGCAACGGCAAGCTCGTGACCTTCCTCGACACGCCCGGCCACGAGGCGTTCACGGCGATGCGCGCCCGCGGCGCCCGCGTGACCGACATCGCGGTCATCGTCGTCGCGGCCGACGACGGCGTCAAGCCGCAGACCGACGAGGCGATCGACCACGCCAAGGCCGCGGATGTGCCGATCGTCGTCGCGGTCAACAAGATCGACAAGGAGGGTGCGGATCCGACCCGCGTGCGCACCGAGATGACCACCCGCGGGCTGCAGCCGGTGGAGTGGGGAGGCGAGACCGAGTTCGTCGACGTGTCCGCGAAGACGAAGGTCGGCCTCGAGGATCTGCTCGACACGCTGCAGGTCGTCGCCGAGCTCGAGGAGCTCAAGGCCAACCCGACCGCGCCGGCGACCGGCGTGGTCGTCGAGTCCAGGCTCGATCCGGGCCGGGGCCCGGTCGTCACGATCCTCATCCAGCGCGGCACGCTGCGCGTCGGCGCCGCCCTCGTCGCGGGTGCGAACTGGGGCCGCGTGCGCGCGATGCACGACTTCACCGGCGAGCGCGTCAAGGAGGCCCGCCCGGGCGATCCCGTCGAGGCGCTGGGCTTCGACGGCGTCCCCGAGGCCGGCGAGTACGTCCGCGTCGTCGAGAACGACCGCCGCGCCCGCCAGCTCGCGCACGAGCGCGAGCAGCGCCTCAAGCAGGAGCAGCACGCGCGCCGCTCGGGGCGCAAGCGCTCGCTCGAGGACGTCTTCAAGGACATCCAGGCCGGCGAGCTCAAGGAGCTCAACCTCCTCGTCAAGGCCGACGTCGCAGGCTCCGCGGAGGCGCTCGAGGACGAGATCGCCAAGCTGCCGCAGGACGAGGTCGCGGTGAACATCATCCGCTCCGGCGTCGGCGGCATCAACGAGTCCGACGTCATGCTCGCCGCCGCGTCCGACGCGATCATCATCGGCTTCAACGTGCGGCCGGTCGGCGACGCCCGCGCCGTCGCCGAGCGCGAGGGCGTCGAAGTGCGCAACTACTCGGTCATCTACAAGGTCCTCGACGAGCTGCGCGCCGCGATGGAGGGCATGCTCGAGCCCGAGGAGATCGAGGAGGCGCTCGGCCACGTCGAGGTCCGCCAGATCTTCCGGGCCTCGCGGATCGGCGTCATCGCCGGCTCGTACATCACTGACGGGAAGGTGACGCGCGGCGCCCGCACGCGGCTCGTGCGCGACGGCACGATCGTCTACGACGGCGAGATCGCCTCGCTGCGTCGCTTCAACGAGGACGTGCGCGAGGTCGCGGCCGGCTTCGAGTGCGGCATCGTGCTTCGCAACTTCCAGGACGTCAAGGAGGGCGATGTGCTGGAGGTCTACGAGACGCGCAAGGTCGACCGCGCGCTGGCGTAGCCGTGGTCCGTCCTGTGCGGACTGGCAGGACGGGCCACTGATGGCCGACGACGACGCGTACGTCGCGCTGTTGCTCGTCCACCTGCACTTCCCGGATGCCGGTTCGTTGAAGGCCAAGCGCAAGGACCTCGCGTCCGTGAAGGCCCAGCTGCGCGGCCGCATGGGGGTTGCGGTGGCCGAGGTCGGACACCAGGACCTGTGGCAGCGCGCGACGCTTGCGGCGGCGCTCACCGGCGGCTCCCTCGGCGTCCTCGAGCATGCCGTCGACCGCGTCGAGGACTTCCTGCTGGAGCGTTTCCCGGAGAGCTGTCGTATCGAACGGACGGTCGCTTCCTTCGGTGACGTATCGAGTTAGGATGGCGGCCGATCGCATGCGCCGCGTGGACGAAGCCGTCAGGCAGGTGCTCACGGACGCCGTCGCCCAGGATCTGCAGGACCCACGAATCGGTTTCGTCACGATGACGAGCGTCAAGACCACCTCAGATCTTCGCCATGCCCGCGTGTACGTCAGCGTGCTCGGAGACGACGCCCAGCGAGCCGCGACGCTCGCCGGGCTGAGCTCCGCCCACGGGGCACTCCAGCGCCGGCTGGCGCGCGAGCTGCGGATGAAGCGCACGCCGACGCTCGAGTTCCTCTACGACGACACGACCGACCGCGCAATGCGCGTCGAGGAGCTCCTCGACCGGACGGGCAGCGGCAGCAGCGAAGCGGGTGGGGCATGACGCTCACCGGCACGAGCGCCACGACGCGCGACGAGGTCATCGGGGCGCTGCGCGACGGCGATCGCTTCGTGCTCGTCACGCACGAGAACCCCGACGGCGACGCGCTCGGGTCGCTCGTCGCGATGCAGGGCGTGCTGCGCGCGCTCGGCAAGGACAGCATCATGTTCATCGGCCGCAATGAGTTCCCGCTGCCCTACGAGTACGCGTTCTTTCGCTTCGACGGGCTCGTCAGCGACATCCCGCACGACATCTCGCGGCGGACGATCGTCTTCCTGGACTGTGGCAACGTCGATCGCAACGCCGTCGACGTCGGCGGCTCGCAGGTCGTCAACGTCGACCACCATCACGACAACACGTGCTTCGGCACGATCAACCACGTCGTCCCCGAGGCATCCTCCACGGCGGAGATCGTGTGGGATCTCATGCGCGGCCTCGGCGTCGAGCTCACCCCCCGGATCGCCGAGGCGCTCTACGTCGGGCTCGTCACCGACACCGGCCGCTTCATGTACGAGAACACCGGTCCGGCGGCGCACCTCATGGCGGCCGACCTCATCAAGGCCGGAGTCGACGTCCACGAGATCTACCGCCGCCTCTACGAGGGGGTCCCGGAGCCGAAGCTCGCGCTGCTGACGCGCGCGCTGCACCGCATCCAGCGCTTCGACGGCGGGCGGCTGACGTTCGCGCGCCTCACGCGCGAGGACTTCGCCGAGACCGGCGCCGAGGAGTCCTACACCGAGGGGATCATCGACCACCTGCGCGCGGTCGACGGGACGAAGGTGGCAGCGCTCGCGCGCGAGCTGACGTGCGAGCACAAGCGGGGGGCGTCGAAGGTCTCGCTGCGGGCGACCGACGGCGCGGTCGACGTCTCGCGCATCGCCCGCGCCTGGGGGGGGGGGGCCCACCGCCAGGCGGCGGGCTTCGCGACGGCCATGGATCCCGCCGAGCTCGTCGCGTTCCTGCGCGACTCCGTCGCCGCACAGCTCGACGGCGACTGAGCCCGATCCGGGCTGAGGCCGCGCAGCCGGCGCGGCGTGCCGGAGGCGCCGCCATCTTGTGGTCGGGCATGCGGCAGCGGCTACGCGTGCCCGTCGACCACCAACCGCACGTGGTCGACGTAGCACTCGGCGAAGCGGCGGGCGGCGTCGGGTCCGAACAGGCGGTGCGGGTAGCGGAACACGAGATGCAGCCGTCCGGCGACCGTCACGGCCCCGAGGCACAGAGTCAGCGGCGATCTGGCCGGCGTGGAGAACCACAGCTCCACCGTGTCGCCAACGTCCGATCCGAACCGCGGCGCCTCGTCCAGCCACCCGAGGTTGCAGAGCATGGCGGCGTCGAGGAGGCGGTTGTCGGTGAGGGGCTGGAGTACCACGATGGATTGCTTGGCCCAGAGCGCCAGCAAGCCCGCCCGTTGCAGCCCTGCTATGAGGGCGATCCCCGTGCGAGTGCGCTTGTTGCGGGCGGTTTCGGTCGCGAGGGCCTTCAGCGCCGATGCCGGGCTCGAGCGGTCGCGGCGACTGGTTGACATCCGGGTGGTCACGGAGAAGTTGCCGACCGTGTCCTCTTGCCACTCCGGGGGACGGAGGTTCGCCGGCGCCAGCACGCCGATGCGCCGACCCGGTCGGCCGTGTCGAAGGTTCCAGTCGCCGATGGTCAGGTGCATGGCCGCCATGAGGATGTTTCTGGTGGTGCCGGAACGTTCGACGTCCAACGCCCGCTGGGTCTCCTCGGCCGAGAGCGCAAGCAGGTAGAAGCCGTACCCGGGGTGATCGCTCGGCTGGTCGGCGGCCAGGCGCGCCGGCCGGGTTAGCGTGTCCCGCAGCCGCTCGACGGTTCTCTTGTAGGACCGCGCCAGGACCGAGACGGGCGCTGATGCCGGTCGGACGGGCAGGTCTCGATCGGCCAGGAAGTCGAGCGGAGCATCGGGGTCGGCCTCCCCGGCATAGGCCCGGGCGATGCAGTGCAATACCCGCAGCGCGCCCAACCCGTCGCTGGCCGCGTGGTTGATGTTGAGCATGAGGACGTCACCGCCGGGGTGCCGGGCCAGGTAGACGTGCAACGGAGGGCGCGCGCTAACCGAGACGGCCATGCTCTGGAGCCGGGCTCGGGCCGTGTTCAGCGCGTCGTCGTCGCGGCAGTCGACGACCTCCAGGCAATCGCGCTCCATGACATGGCGTCCGAGGGCCATGCCGAGCGCCGACCGCAGCCGCGCTTCGTCGAGCGATCCCGCGACCCTTGCCTCCAGCTGCACGCTCCACGTCGCTGCCCTCGGGTCGAGCAGAGGCGCGTGGTGGGGCGCGCTCTCCGCGTCGCTGGTAAGCCACTCGCAGTCGAGCTCGCACCGGTGGTCGCCCTCTCGGCCTCGGAGCAGCGATACCAGGTCCTGCGCCATGCCGGCCAGGTTGTGCGCCATCGCACGAGGGACCGAGTACCGAGACGCACCCTCGGACACGGCCAGCGGCGAGACCTCGTCCACGTGGGCCGCCACCCGGTTGTCTTCGACCGAGACGTGGAGGCTGTTGGTCGAGACGTTCTCCCGCAACGAGACCGCCCCCGGGTGGAACACGCGGCCGGCCCGGCTGTCGCGGTGAAAGCGCCCGCTGACCTCCAAGTGCCGCAGGAGCGCGACGGGCTCGGTGATCGCTGGGGCGGCGTCGGTCGCTCCGGCGCCGTTCGGATCATCGTGGTCGGCGACCTCGAGGCGGGATTGCAGGGTGGCCGGCTCGTCGCCGGCAGCGACGTCGTCCGATCGGTCACTCATTCCGAAGCTCCCGCGACGACATCGCGCAGCACCCACGCCGCACGCGGCGATGATGGCTTCGTCGACGGCACCTTGACAGCATACGGTCCTCGCCGACCGAGACCGCCACCCCCGTGAGACCACCGCGAGCTTGCGACCGAGCGCCGGCTGGCACCATGTGACGCCACGCATCGCGAGAAAGGGGTGAAGCCGATGGAAGCGTCAGAACGCAGCGAGCCGCTGCCGGGCAAGTGCAGGGACTGGAGGGCGCTTCAGCCACCGGGGGTCGGGAAGCTCATGGTGCGCGGCTGGTGCACGTTTCCGTCCTCCGGCTGGAGGATGGAGCTTCGCCGCAAGGAGCCGCAGGGCTCCAACCCCGGCGACCTTCTGCTCGAGCGCGTCGTCGACCACAAGGAGGGCCATCCCGCGGGGATCGTAAAGGCGATCGAGGTCGAGTACGAGGAGGAGACCGAGACCCCGTTCGACCACGTCACGATCCTCCCCGACGGGCCGACGATCGAGGTCGAGAAGGGCGCCTGAGCTGCCCCGCCAGCCCGCAGCGGCGGTGCAGGACGGCGTCCTGCTCGTCGACAAGCCGGCCGGCAAGACCTCGCACGACATCGTCGCCGCAGTGCGCCGGGAGCACCGCGGCCGGCGCGTCGGCCACGCCGGCACGCTCGATCCGTTCGCGACCGGCCTCCTGCTGGTGCTCGTCGGCCGCGCGACGCGCGTCCAGCGCCACCTGATGGCGCTGCCCAAGCGCTACGAGACGATCGCGCGCCTCGGCGCGACGTCGAGCACCGGCGATCCCGAGGGCGAGATCACGCTGACGGGCATGCTGCCACCGGACCGGCCGGTGCTGCCGACCGGCGAGCTGCTGCAGCGCCCGCCGGCCTACAGCGCGGTGAAGGTCGCCGGCCGGCGCGCGTACGAGCGCGCGCGCGCCGGCGAGGACGTCGTGCTCGCCGAGCGCCCGGTGACCGTCCACCGCTTCGAGCAGCTCTGGCGCGAGGAGGACCGCGCCGCGTTCGCGATCGAGTGCTCGGCCGGGACATACGTGCGCACGCTCGTCGCCGACCTCGGCGACGCGTATTGCGAGACGCTGCGGCGCACCGGCATCGGCCCGTTCGATGTCGCGGACGCCGACCCGAGCCGCCTCATCGGCATCGAGCAGGCGCTGAGCTTCCTGCCGGCGATCAGGCTGGAGGGCGACGACGCGCGCCGCGCCGCTCACGGCGTCGCCGTCGCGGCGCCGGCGCCGGGGGGCGCCGCCGAGGTCCTGCTCGTCGACGAGGACGGGCCGATCGCGATCGCGGAGCAGCGAAACGGCGCGCTGAAGCCCGTCGTAGGCTTCCGCGCGTGAAGGCCACCTCCCTGCAGGACGTGCAGCCTCGCCCGCGCCGGGTGGCGGTCGGCACCTTCGACGGCGTCCACCTCGGTCACCGCGAGGTCATCGCCGGCTCGGACACCGTCCTGACGTTCGAGCCGCACCCGACGGCCATCGTGCAGCCGGGCGCCGCGCCCCGCCTGCTCACCCACCCGGCGCGCAAGGCACAGCTCGTCGCCTCGCTCGGTGTGCAAGAGCTCGTGGTCATCCCCTTCGACCGCGAGTTCGCCGCCCGCTCGGCGCAGCAGTTCGTCGACGAGGTGCTCGTCGGGACGCTCGGCGCCACCCATGTCGCCGTCGGCGAGAACTTCCGCTTCGGCCACAAGGCGCAGGGCGACGCCGACCTCCTGCGCGCAGACCAGCGCTTCGAGACGCGCGTCGTCCAGCTGCTCGAGATCGATGGCGAGATCGTCTCCTCGAGCCACATCCGCGGGCTCGTCCTCGGCGGCGCGGTCGACTACGCCGGTCACCTCCTCGGCGATCCGTTCACGCTCTGCGGCGAGGTCGCTCGCGGCGACCGGCGCGGGCGCGAGCTCGGCTATCCGACCGCGAACCTCGTCCCGGACCCCGCCTACGTCACGCCCGGCCACGGGGTCTACGCCGCCCTCGCCACGACCGACACCGGGGACACCCATGCGGCCGCCGTGAGCATCGGCGTGCGACCGACGTTCGTCACCGGCCGCGGCGAGCTCATCGAGGCCTACCTGCTCGACTTCGACGGCGATCTCTACGGCAGCCGTCTGCAGCTCGCCTTCCTCAAGCGCCTGCGCGGCGAGAAGCGCTTCGACTCCGTCGACGCGCTCATCGAACAGATGGCGCTCGACGTCGAGGCGGCGCGCACGATCTGCGCCCGCCAGGCCTGACTGCTACGGTGCGCGTCGCATGGCACTGACCCAGGAACGCAAGCAGGAGCTCATCACCGAGTTCGGCGACAACGACCGCGACACGGGCAATACGCGCGTGCAGGTCGCGCTGCTCACCGAGCGCATCAACCAGCTCACCGAGCACCTGCGCTCGAACTCGAAGGACCACCACTCGCGCCGCGGGCTGCTCATGCTCGTCGGCCGCCGGCGCCGGTTGCTGAACTACTTCCAGAAGCACGACCTCGAGGGCTACCGCGCTCTCATCAAGGATCTCGGACTGCGGCGGTGAGCATCATCGCCCCGGGGACGCCCGTCCCGGAGTTCACCCTGAGGACGGAGGACGGCGACGCGTTCACACGCGATGACCTCGCCGGCAGGACGACGGTGCTCGTCTTCTACCCGGCCGCGTTCAGCTCGGTCTGCACCGACCAGTTCCAGATCTACCAGGAGGTCCTCGAGGACTTCGCCGCCCAGGGCGCGACGCTCTACGGCGTCTCCTGCGACCAGAGCGACAGCCAGACCGCGTTTCGCGAGTCGCTCGGCGTGTCGATCCCGATGCTCTCGGACTTCGAGCCCAAGGGTGCTGCGACGCAGGCGTTCGGCGCCTACTTCGCCCCGACGGGCGTCTCCAATCGCGCGCTCGTCATCGTCGGACCCGACCAGGTCGTGCAGTGGTCGTGGGAGGGCGAGCACCCCGGCATCCTGCCGGGGGCGAACCTCATCTTCGACGGGCTGGCAGCCGGCGCCTCCTGAACGGGGGGAGTCCGGGCGGCGGTGGTGCGCACGCGGCGGTGGGCGAGTCATTCGCGATGGGCGCTGGAAACTCGCCACTCGCGAGTGCGACGGGGCGTCGCGTCCAGCAGCGCCGGCACCCGCGCGGCGCGGTAGTCGAAGATCCTGTCGAGGTCGCGCCGGACGGCCAGCGCGTTGGCGAGGGCGCCGAGCGGCCCGAAGCCGATCCGGTAGCGCACGACGTCGCGCATGATCGTCTCCTCGCCGTCGCCCGCGAACGTGTGCGTGTGGTGCCACAGCGTATACGGGCCCTCGAGCTGCGCGTCGACGAAGCGGCCGGGCGGCGCCCACTCCTGGATCTCCGTCAGCCAGCTCACGGGGACGCCGTGCACGCGCAGGCGGTAGCGGATGAGCGTCCCGGTGTCCATGACGATCGGCTCGGGCGGGACGACGCGGAAGTGCAGCAGCGGCGGCGTGATCGCCTCGAGGTTGCGCGCGTCCGCGAAGAAGCCGAACACGGCCTCGGGCGTGCCCCGCAGGCGTTGCTCGCGCTCAAGGATGTGAACGTTGCGCATGTGCGTGATACGGCGCTACGCCGCGCCGGGATCGGTGGTGGCGGACGGTACCCGCGCGGCGCCGCCCGAGGCGAGGCGTACGCTGTGAGGATGAGCGGTGGGGAGGACCTGCGCAGCGCGCCGCCACCGCCGTTGCGAGACGACGACCACGTCCGCGGCGACCCGGACGGCACCCTCATCGTCTTCTACGCCGACTTCACCTGCCCGCGCTGCGCGGTGGCGCACGAGCGCCTCGTGCGGGTCGGCGCCCGCGTGGCCTTCCGCCACCTCGCGCTGCGCGCCAAGCACGAGCGGGCGCTCCCGCTCGCCTGCGCCGCCGAGGCCGCCGCCGCCCAGGGCGCGTTCTGGGCGTTCTGCGATGCGCTGTACGCGGACCCGAGCCGTCTCGACGACCCGCACCTGTGGGACCGCGTCCGCGCCCTCGGGCTGGACCTCGCGCGCTTCGATGCCGACCGGCGAAGCCCCGCGGCGGCGGCCCGCGTCCGTCGCGACGTGCGCGACGCGCTCGCCGCCGGCGCCACGACGACGCCGACGCTCTTCTTCGGCGCGAGCTGCCATTCGGGAGTCCCCGACTGGGGTCTGCTCCGCCGGCTCGGCTACGATGACGGGGTTCGGATACCGAAAGCAAGCAAAGACGCAGGCGCGCCGACCGACGGGCGCGCCCGAACAAAGGACAATTTCATATGAGTACTGCCGAGACCCGTGTCTCCGTTGAGATCGCAGGATCCGAGATCTCGTTCGAGACCGGCAAGATGGCCAGACAGGCCTCCGGCGCCGTCGTCGTCCGCCAGGGCGACACCGTGGTCCTGAGCACCGCAACCGCGGGCAACCTCCGCGACGTCGACTTCCTCCCGCTGACGGTGGACGTCGAAGAGCGCATGTACGCCGCGGGCAAGATCCCCGGCTCCTTCTTCAAGCGCGAGGGCCGCAGCGGCGAGAAGGGCACGCTCGTCGCGCGCATGATCGACCGCCCCCTGCGCCCGCTGTTCCCCAAGGGCTGGCGTCGTGAGACGCAGCTCGTGTCGATCCCGCTGTCGATCGATCACGTCAATCCGTACGACATCCTCGCGATGAACGGCGCCTCCGCGGCGCTCATGATCTCCGACATCCCCTTCCCGACACCCGTCGGCGCAGTGCGCATCGGCAAGGTCGACGGCAACTTCGTCGTCAACCCGCAGGAGGAGGACCTCCTCGAGGCCTCCGACCTCGATCTCGTCGTCGCCGGCACGGACGAGGCGATCCTCATGGTCGAGGCGGGCGCCAACGAGGTGCCCGAGGCCGAGATCCTCGACGCGCTCGACATCGCCCACGGCGAGATCAAGAAGCTCTGCGCCCTCCAGCGGGAGCTGCGCGAGCAGGCCGGCAAGGAGAAGATGGAGATCGAGGTCCCGCAGGTCGACGAGGGTCTCTTCGCCGCGCTGCAGGAGTCCCACGGCGCCGCCCTCGACGAGGCGACGCAGATCTTCGACAAGCTCGAGCGCCAGGAGACCTCGAAGAAGGTCAACGAGGAGGCCGTCTCCGCGCACTCCGGCGACCCCGAGGACGCCGAGTACGAGACCCGCCGCGCCGCGTCGCAGATGGCGTTCGACAAGCTCGAGAAGCAGATCATCCGCCAGCGCATCGCCGTCCACAAGAAGCGCCCCGACGGTCGCGCGGAGAACGAGATCCGCCCGATCTCGATCGAGGTCGGGCTGCTGCCGCGCGCCCACGGCTCCGCGCTCTTCACGCGCGGCCAGACGCAGGCGCTGTCGGTTGCCGCACTCGGGACGCTCAAGGAGGAGATGCGCCTCGACACGCTCGGGCTGGAGACGAAGAAGTACTACTTCCACCACTACAACTTCCCGCCCTTCTCGGTCGGGGAGGCCGGCTTCATGCGCGGCCCGAAGCGTCGCGACATCGGCCACGGCGCGCTCGCCGAGCGCGCGCTGACGGCGATGGTCCCGTCGATCGAGGAGTTCCCCTACACGATCCGCGTGGTGTCGGACATCCTCGAGTCCAACGGCTCGTCGTCGATGGCCTCGGTGTGCGGGTCCTCGCTGGCGCTCATGGACGCCGGCGTGCCGCTGAAGCGGCCCGTCGCCGGCATCGCGATGGGCCTCATCAAGGAGGGCGACGACTACACCGTCCTCACCGACATCGCCGGCGTCGAGGACCATCTCGGCGACATGGACTTCAAGGTCGCCGGCACGTCGGAGGGCATCACGGCGCTGCAGATGGACATCAAGATCACGGGCGTGACGTTCGACATCCTGCGCGACGCGCTGACGCAGGCGCTCGAGGCGCGGACGTTCATCCTTGGCGAGATGACGAAGGTCATCCCGGCACCACGCACCGAGCTGTCACCGCACGCGCCGCGGATCCTCACCGTCCAGATCGACACCGACAAGATCGGCCTGCTCATCGGCAAGGGCGGGGAGACGATTCGCGGGCTGGCGGAGGAGTTCGAGTCCCAGATCGACGTCAACGACGACGGCCAGGTGCTCGTCTACTCGGCCAACGGGCAGCTCGGCGAGGCGCTCGCCGAGCGCATCCGCTCGATGACGAAGGAGGTCGAGGTCGGCGACGAGTTCCCCGGCGCGAAGGTCGTCAAGACGACGACGTTCGGTGCCTTCGTCGAGCTCGCCAAGGGCACCGACGGCCTCCTGCACATCTCCAACGTGTCGCCGGGCCAGCGCGTCGACACGGTCGAGGACGTGCTCAACAAGGGCGACGAGATCCACGTTCGCGTCGTCGAGGTCGACCGCGAGCGCGGCCGCATCGGCCTGCGCCTGGCGGAGGATCCCGAGATCATCGGCAAGACCGTCGAGGAGCTCGCGACCGGCGGCGGCGGGGGTGGCGGCCCGCGCCGCGAACGCCCTGACCGCAACGGCGGCGGCGGACGCGGCGACCGCGGCGGCGACCGCGGCGGACGGCGCGGCTCCGGCCGCCCGCGCCACGGCGACGCCGACAGGGGCTGACGACCTGGCAGAACACAGGCTCACCGTCCTGGACTCCGGCGTCCGGGTCGTGACGGAGGCGATGCCCACCGTCCGATCCGTGACGCTCGGGTTCTGGATCGCGACCGGCTCGGCGGCGGAGAGCGCCGCCGAGGCCGGCCTGTCGCACCTCGTCGAGCACATGCTCTTTCGCGGCACCGACCGCTACGGCTCGCTGGAGATCGACCAGATCTTCGACACGATGGGAGCAGAGCTCAACGCCGGCACAGGCAAGGAGTCGACGTCGGTCTACGCGCGCGTCATCGACGAGCACCTGCCCGCGGCGTTCGACGTCGTCGCCGACATGGTCTGGCATCCGCGCCTGCACGCCGACGACCTCGCCAACGAGCGCGAGATCGTGCTCGAGGAGATCGCGATGTACGAGGACGACCCGCAGGATCGGGTCTTCGACGTCCTCGGCGAGGCCGTCTTCGGGGACCATCCGCTCGGCCGCGCGGTCATCGGGACGGCGGACGTCGTCGGCACGACGAGCGCCGAGCGGCTGGCCCGCTTCCACGCGACGCACTACGCGCCGGGCGACGTCGTCATCGCGGCCGCCGGCTCGCTGGACCATGACGCGGTCGTCGAGCTCGCACGCGGGATCGATATACCCGCGCACGCGGCGGCGGCGCCCGCGCCACCGCCACTGCCGGACCGGCTGTCACCGCGGATGCGCTTCCTGCGCAAGGACACCGAGCAGTACCACCTCGCGCTCGGGGCCCCGGGGCTCGCCCGCGACGACGAGCGGCGCTTCGCGCTGCGGGTGCTCGACAACATCATCGGCGGGACGTCCTCCTCGCGCCTCTTCCAGGAGGTGCGCGAGCACCGCGGCCTGGCCTACAGCGTCTTCTCGTTCCAGTCGCTGTATGCCCAGACCGGCCAGATCGGCGTCTACCTCGGCACGCGGCCCGACAACGTCGCGCCCGCGCTGCGGGTCGTCGCCGACGAGCTCGCGCGCCTGCGCGCCGACGGCGTCACGGCCGAGGAGCTCGAGCGTTCCAAGGAGAACGTCAAGGGGCGCATCGTGCTGTCGCTCGAGTCGACGGCGGCGCGCATGAACCGGCTCGGCAGCGCCGTCCTCAACGACCTGCCGCTGCTGTCCGTCGACGAGGTCGTCGAGCGCATCGAGGCCGTGACGCGCGACGACCTGGCCGAGCTCACCGCCGAGCTGCTGGCGCCGGAACGGCTCAGCGCCGCCGGGGTCGGCACCGACGAGGACGTCTTCCGCCGCGCGATCGAGCCGGTCGCGCCGGCCCTCGGGGCGGTGCCGGCGAACCTGGTGGGATGAGCAGGCTCCGCGTCGCCGTCGCGGGCGCGGCCGGCCGGATGGGGCAGGCGGTCGTCGCCGCGGTGGAGGGCGCCGACGACCTGGAGCTCACGGGGAAGGCCGACCCCGCACTTGGGATCAAGCTCGCCGACGTCCTCGGCGACGCTGACGTCGTCGTGGACTTCACGCAGCCCGACACGGCGCTGACAAACGCGCTGGAGTGCGTCGCCGCGGGCGTGCACGTCGTCATCGGGACGACCGGCTTCGACGTCGAGCCGCTGCGCTCGGCCGAAGGCGCCAACGTCTTCATCGCCCCGAACTTCGCCATCAGCGCGGTGCTCATGATGCGCTTCGCCGCGGAGGCCTCGCGCCACATGGCCAAGGCAGAGATCATCGAGCTGCACCACGACGGCAAGCTCGATGCCCCGTCGGGCACGGCGGCGCGCACCGCCGAGCTCATGGAGGGCGAGGTGCCGATCCATTCGGTCCGCCTGCCGGGGCTCGTCGCCCACCAGGAGGTCATCCTCGGCGACGTCGGCCAGTCGCTCACGATCCGCCAGGACTCGCTTGCGCGCGAGTCCTTCATGCCCGGCGTCCTGCTCGCCGTCCGCCGCGTGCCGGAGCTCACCGAGTCGCCGGTGATCGGGCTCGAGCACCTGCTCTTCTGAACGCGCTTGTATAGCCGCGCGCGGAGGCGTAACTTCGTACCGTCTGTCACAACTGCGCGGGGAGGTGCAGATGGATTGGACCACGAAGCTGCTCGTCATTGCCAACCGCACCATCGACTCGGACGAGATCCGCAACGCGATCGTCGACCGCGCGGCCGCCGGTCCGGTGCAGGTGACGCTCGTCGCGCCCGCATCCAGCGGCACCGGGCCGCCCAGCGCGCGTCGCACGGCGACGGCGCAGCGCCTGGAGGGGGCGGTGCAGCGGCTGCGCGAGGCTGGCGTACCGGTCGAGGGCATCGTGGGCGACCCCGACCCGATGGTCGCCGTCCAGGACGCGTGGGACCCGCGCCGCTTCGACGAGGTCATCGTGGCGACGCTGCCGACCGGGGTGTCGCGCTGGATGGCCGCCGACCTACCGCACCGCGTCGAACGCTTCACCGGAGCGCGCGTGACGCACATCATCGCGGGAGAGTGAGCGGCGGCGTCACGGTCGCTGTCACCGATCACGCGGTGGAGCGCTTCCGCCAGCGGGTCGGCACGCGTCGCGGCGGCCTCGACGTGCGCCCGGAGATCGCCGGACGCGTGAGCGAGGCGTGGGCGGCGGGGCGCGTGAGCGACGAGCCGCCGCCCGGTGCCGACGCCGCGACCACCCGCGGCTCGGTCTACGTCCGTGACCTCGTCGACCGTGGCGTCGTATTCGTCTGCCGCCACGACCGCGCATCGCGCGAGCTGCTCGTCATCACGCTCTGGGAGGACGACCGCTACGGCACACCGCGCGTCGACCGGCGCTTCACGGACGCCCTGAAGACCGACGACGAGGCGCTCGTCGATCCCGGGCGCCGCTGGCGCGACCGGCGCGACCGCGAGTGATCGGCCACCGGGCGACCATCGAGCCGCGGCCTCATGAATGCTCCGTGGACTTCCGCGGCTCCGGGTGGGGCGTGCCGGCGCAGTCCAGGAGTGCGAGCGTGGTGGCCATGAGGTCGTGCGGTATGCCGTCGGAATCGATGAGCCGTTCGAGCGTCAGGCCGTTGGTCAGCGCAAGCACGACGATCGCCCACTGCCGTGCGCCGAGCGGGCCTGGGTCCTGCGCGGCGAGCTCGGCGAGACCGGTGTGCATGCGGCGGTAGCGGCGCGCGAACTCGGCCAGGAGGGCCGGGTTGCGCGCCGATCGCGTCCAGAACTCGATCGCGAGCAGCAGCCATCGCTCGTTGCGCGGGTCGACCGGTTGCGCCGCGAGGGCAGCCAGCCGCGCGTCGGCCGTGGGGAAGCGTTCGAACAGCACGCGAATCTGATCGAGGCGCCGGGCGAAGATCTCGTCGCAGAGCGCGAGAAAGAGCCCTGCCTTGCTCTCGAACGCAGCGAAGATGGCGCCCTTCGTGTAGCCGGCGTCAACGGCGATGCGTTCGAGCGACGTGGCGTGATAGCCATCGGAGAGAAAGCGCTGCTCGGCTGCGTCGAGCAGCGCCCGGCGGGTGAGCGCGGCGCGCTCGGGACGGCTCAGCCGCTCGCTGCTCAACCGGCAACCGGCGGCAGCCATTCGGGCGGCAGGATCCTGGGAATCGTTCCGGCAGGCAGCGCCTTGCCGACGCTGCCGGTGTAGTCGGGTGCCACGCGCCGTGCGAGCGCCTCGGCCGGCCGCCCGACGACGTACGGCGCGCCGTCGTCCGTCAGCAGCAGCGCCGCCACGTTTGCGGCGATCTGGAAGTCGGCGGCGTTGAGCTCGGGGCCGTTGAGGACGCCCTGCTCGATCCAGGCGTCGATCTGGTCAAGGCGCGCGGGCAGCTCGGCCATGTCGACCTCTCCGGCTGCGTCGATGGCATCGTGCTTGGCCGTCGCCAGCCAGATGATCGTCGGCGTGGCGACGCGCAGCATCGCGCGCATCGGGAGGGACCACTCCGGGAGCATGATGCTCTTGAACGCCTGGTGTTCGCGCCTGCCCATGCAATAGAAGACGCGCCGGATCGAGTTCTGAAACCCCTCACCCCAACGTTCGGCCTCCTCCACCGCGCGGCGGCGCTCAGGATCAGCCGGGAACAGCGGGCGCTCGGGCACGAGCTCGTCGAGGAACCGAGCGATGTAGCGGCTTCCCTGCACGCGCTGGCCGTCGACCTTCAGAGCCGGAACCGTCATCGTCTGAAAGCCCAGCCCGAGCATGATGAACGCATGCGCGCCCGGCGGCAGGTTCACGCGCTTGTACTCGATCTCCTTGTGGGCCAGCATCAGCTGAGCGGTCAGCACGGCGTTCGAGCCCGAGAACATGTAGAGCTTGACCTTTGTCTTCAACGTGACTCCTCTCCGCGCGGTCCGCGCACCACCCGAGGAACGCGGGGTCTCCCGACCGGCAACGTACCGCTGATACTCACATACCGACGGTACGTCGGCAAGCGGGACACGTGGCTGGTCCGTAGAACTCGGGCAGATGCGCCTGTGCTTGCGCCTGATCGTCAGGGGCGGAGACGGTAGAACCGCCAGAAGTCGTTGTCGATCGGCAGGATCTCGACTTCTGAGAACCCGGCGGCAAGGGCGTACGCGCGCAGGGTGTCGGGCCGCATCATGGTTCCCGTGGCGGCTGACGGTCGCTCGTCGAGGCCGACCGCCAGGCAATGCATGACGCTGAACCCGTACATCAGCCGCTCGATCTCGTCGCCAGGCGCCGTGAAGGTGTCGGCGACGCGCTCGTCGACGACGAGCGCGACGCCACCCTCTGCGAGGAGCTCCCGGATGGCGCGCAGGGCGTCGACTGGGCGCGCCATGTCGTGAAGCGCTTCGAAGATCGTCACGAGGTCGTAGTGGCCGCCGAGCGAGGGGTCGGCGGCGTCGCGGACGTCGAAGGCAAGTCGTTCCGTGAGGCCTGCGGCCGCCGCGTTGGCGTTGGCGGTGTCGATCGAGGCGGGGTCAAGGTCGATGCCGTCCACCCGTGCCTTCGGGTACGCGCGCGCGATTGCGATGCTCGACCAGCCCGTGCCACAGGCGACGTCGGCCACGCGGGCCGGCGGGTCCTGCTGCAGCCGCGCGTGGACGTCCGGGACCGCGGGGAGCCACTCGGTACCCAGGAGGTTTACGAACATCGCGCGGTTCATCAGGCTGATGCCCTCTCGCATATCGGCCCCGTAGGCCGCGTACGGCACGCCGTCACCTGACCGGTAGGCCTCCAGAAGCTGCTGCAGGGGACCCAGCATTCCGACCATCTGGCGCATGAGCGGGACCATCCAGTTGAGGCTGTCGTGCTCGAGGAGGACCTCGACGTGGCCGTCGGGAATCGAGTACCGGCGCGCGGCCGGCGCGCTGGCGGGGTCCTCCACGACGAGAATCCCGGTCACCGCCTGCTGCTCGAGCCACTCCCGCACGTACCGCTCGTCCGTCGCCGTCTGCACGGCGAGCTCAGACGCGGTCGCCGAGCCGAGATCGGCGAGCGCTTCGTAGAGCCCGAGCCGGTCGCCCAGGTACACCCCGCAGACGTCCTCGAAGTTCAGGGCGGCGTGGAACAACCGCTCGACCAAGGCGTCTCGCGCTTGCGTGTGCGCGTCGGCTACGGGCGTCATGGCGACCTCCTCGAGATGATTCAGGCTGTTCTAACAGCGCACGAGGTTGGCGTGGAGATTCTCAGCCCGAGGACTCACGGCACGTGGCGGCGGGCCGGCGCGCGGGCTACCCGGCGCCTCTCACGCGTAGCTCATCGGCGTTCGCCAGCGTGTCCGGGCGTCATGACGAACGGAGGCGGGACCCGATGCGTTTGACGGCTCTCGCTGCGCTCGTCGCGTCCGCGCTGCTCGCGGCCTGCGGCGGGAGCGCGGCGCCGCCGCCGAAGCCCGAGTCGCAGGGTGGCAGCGTCGAGGACCAGCTCGGCTTTACCCACAGAGGCCTCGCGACGGTGCGCCCGCAGGTCGAAGACGAGCTCGCCACGTGCATGAAGGCGGAGGGCTTCGAGTACGTGCCGATCCCCGTCGCTCCGACGCAGGCCGCGGGTCGGCCGGACTTGAGCGACGAGGAGTTTGACAAGCTGTTCGGCTACGGGATCAGCACGCTGCCCCCCGATGCCGCTGCTGCCGACGACCCGAATACGAGAATCCGTGGGCGGCTGGCGTCAGCGGAGCTGCGCGCCTACCATGAGGCGCTGACCGGGGGCCGGCCCGAGCTCACCTTCTACGAGGCCGTCGACTCGGGCGAGTTCACCGACATCGGCGGTTGCACGAAGCGGGCCGCGGAGTCCGCGTTCAAGGTGGCTTCCACGCTGCTGGTAACGCTGCAGCGTGCGCTTGACGAACTCGACGAATCGATCGCCGCGGATCCGCGGATGGTGCGCGCCGACGAGCGGTGGTCGCGCTGCATGCTCGACGTGGCGGGCAAGAGCTACGAGGACTCCGACGCGGTCGAGGACGACATCCGAGCGCGCCTTCAGGAGCTGAGCGAGCGCTCGGATGCCACAGGCAACGGCTCGCTCGACGCGGCGGCGCTGAAACGCCTGCAGCGGCTCGAGATCGAGTTCGCACACGAGGACAACGCGTGCGACCGCAAGCACCTGCTACCGGTTGAGGACGTCGTGCGAGCCGAGTTCGAGGCGGCCTTCCGCGAGCGCCACGCCGACCTGCTGCGGATGGTGCCGCCGCTGGGAGGCTGACCAGATCGCCGCTGCCCGTCCACCACGACGGGCGTCAACCGTCTACCACGAGCTCGCGCAGGCGCGTATGGCGCCGGCGCGCGTCCGTGCGTCGCACGGCTGCCGCCAGCGCCGCGCGCTCGCCGACGACGACGCAGATCTCCTGCGCGCGCGTCACGGCCGTATAGACGAGGTTGCGCGTGAGCATGATGTGGTGGCCGCGGAAGACGGGCACGACGATCGCCCGCGCCTGCGAGCCCTGGGCCTTGTGGACCGTCGCCGCGTAGGCGAGGCGCAGCGTGTCGAGTGCGTCGATCGGCAGCGAGACGCGGCGGCCGTCCTCGCCGGCGAAGAGGACCCGGTCGCGCTCGGGATCGTGGTGCAGGAGCACGCCGCGCTCGCCGTTGAAGAGATCGTGCTCGTAGGAGTTGCGCGTCTGCATGACCTTGTCGCCGACCCGCAGTGGGGCGCCGGCGATCCGCGCGCCGTCGGGGTTCAGCCGCGCGCGCAGCTCGGTGTTCAGCGCGTCGATCCCGAGCGGGCCCTTGTGCATCGGCGCGAGCATCTGGACGTCGGCGGCGGGATCGAGGCCGTAGTGGGACGGCAGGCGGGTGGCGGCGAGCTCGCAGACCTCGTCGAAGATCGCCTGCGGGCCGTCGCGCTCGATGAAGAAGAAGTCGCGCACGTCCTCGTCGCGCGGCTGCGTCGGCGGTAGCTCGCCGGCGTTCATCGCATGCGCTGCGCGGACGATCATCGAGCGAGCGGCCTGGCGGAAGACCTCGGTCAGCCGCGTCGCCGCGATCGAGCGCGCGTCGAGCAGGTCCTCGAGCACCCGGCCCGGACCGACCGGCGCGAGCTGGTCGACGTCGCCGACGAGCAGCACGTGGGTGCGCGGGCCGACCGCCGCCAGCAGCGCCTCGGCGAGGTGGACCGACAGCATCGACGCCTCGTCGACGATGAGCACGTCGCAGCCCTCGATCGGATGGTGCTCGCCGCGTGTGAAGCCCTCGCCCGGCGCCCATTCGAGCAGGCGGTGGATCGTCGTCGCGTCGGCGCCGGTGAGCTCGCCCAGGCGCCGGGCGGCCTTGCCGGTCGGGGCGCACAGGCGCGCCGCGCGCCCGTGCGCCTTCAGCAGGTCGACGAGTGCGCGCATCGTCGCGCTCTTGCCGGTGCCCGGTCCGCCGGTGAGGATCGAGAGGCGATGCTGAAGCGCCTGCATGACGCCGCGCCACTGGTCGTCGCTGGGGACGAAGCGCCCGCTCGCCGGCCGCTTGACCGAACCGAGGCGCAGCGCGGGCTCGTCTGCGAGCAGCCGGCGCACGTGCGCGGCGAGCCGCGTCTCGACGGCGTGCAGCCGTGCGTCGGCCACGCGCTCGTCCTCGACGACGACCCGGCCGCGCGCCGCGAGCTCGTCGATGGCGTCGCAGACGTTGCCGCCGCCGAGCAGGCGCGCGGCGCGCGGCACGAGCTCGTCGCGAGGGAGATGGCAGTGGCCGTCGCCCTGGGCCTGGTCGAGCGCGTGCAGCACGCCGGCCGCGAGCCGGTCGGGCGCGTCGAGCGGCGTGTCGAGGGCGCGCGCGAGCGCGTCGGCCGTGGCGAAGCCGATCCCGTCGAGCTCGCAGATCGCGTACGGCTCGCGCTGCAGCCGCGCGATCGAGCCCGCGCCGAAGTGGCGCGCGATCCGCCCGGCCGATGCGGCGTCGACGCCGTGCGTGTCGAGGAACAGGCGCAGCTCGCGCAGCTCGCGCTGGTCGCGCCACGACTGCACGGCGCCGCCGAGCCGCCGAACGCCGATCCCCGGCACGCCGCGCAGCAGGGTCTCGGGATCGCGATCGATCGCCGCGAGCACCTCGCCGGCGCCGTAGCGCTCGACGAGCAGCGCGGCGCCGCCCGGGCCGACGTGCTTGACGGACTCGAGGTAGGCCTTGACGGCGGCGTCGCTGACCGGCTCGAGGATCCGCGCGCGCTCGACGGCGAACTGCCAGCCGTGACGCGGGTGGCAGCGCCAGCCGCCGCCGACCGCGACGGACTCGCCCTCGTGCACGTGTCCGAGCGCGCCGACGAGCACGACCGGCTCGCCGTCGTCGGACACCGCGTCGAGCACGGCGAAGTCCCCGTCGGGAAGGCTCCAGCGCACGCCCATGACCTCCGCGACCAGCTCGCCGGCCGCCGGGTCGCGGGGCGAAGCGTCCTGCGAGCGGTCTGTCATGGATGCGGAGTCTCGCACGTAAACTTGACGGCACGACGGGGTCGGTGTAACTACACATGTATGAACCCGCTGACAGCCGCCGATCTTGACCTCTGCATGCAGGTCCGGAAGATGTGCGCCTGCAACCAGCTGCGCCGGGCGACGCGCGGCGTGACGCAGCTCTACGAGGCCGCGATGGCGGCGAGCGGGCTGAAGGTGACGCAGCTGCCGATCCTCGTGGGCCTCGGCTCGGAGGGCGACCTGTCGGTCACGAGGCTCGCCGGAGCGCTTTCGCTCGACCGCACGACGCTGACGCGCAACCTCAGGGTGCTCGAGGAGCGGGGGCTCATCCGCACCGCCGAGCACGAGGACGACGCGCGAGTGCGGATGGTGTCGCTCACAGCCGAGGGATCGCGCGTGCTGGCCGGCGCGCTCGTGCGCTGGGAGGAGGTCCAGACCGAGGTGGAGGCGCAGTTCGGACGTTCGCGCCTGCAGGCGCTGTACGACGAGCTCTCGGCGCTGACGGACATCGTCCACGCCTGAGCGGGGAAAAGGCAAGCGGCGCCACAGGCGCGGCAGCGCGATCGGAGCAGATAGGTGTAGCTACACGCATAGGGGAGGACCCGATGATCTCAACACCCGTATCGATCGCCGTCGTGATCGCCGACGTGGCGCTCGCGGCCCTGCTGATAGCCGGCATCGCCTACGCCGCGCGCGCCGAGCGCCGTCCAGCCGTGCTGTGGATCGGCGGCGGGGCCGTCGCCGCGTGGTTCGTGCTCGCGTTCGTGCTCGCACAGCAGGGGTTCTACGAGACGACCGTGGACACGACGCTGCCGCCGCGGATCGGGCCGGCGATCGTGATCCCGAGCGTTCTGGGCTGCGCACTGCTCGCGCTCGCGCCCGTGCGCCGGGCGATCGGTCGCCTGCCGCTGCACTGGCTCGTCGGTGTCCAGGCGTACCGCGTCGTGGGGGGGCTGTTCCTGATCGCCTACCTGCAGGACGACATGCCCGCCGAGTTCGCGCTGCCGGCCGGCATCGGCGACGTGCTCGTCGGCATCGCCGCGCCGTTCGTGGCCGCGCGGCTCGTGCGCGACGGCGTCCAGCGTGCCCGGCCGTGGGTGCTGGCGTGGTGCACGCTGGGCATCCTCGACCTCGTCGCCGCCGTAACGTGCGGCTTTCTGACGGCGCCGAGCTCCTTCCAGCAGCTCGCGCTCGACAGCCCGAACGCCGCGATCACGAGCTACCCGTTCGTGCTCATCCCGACGTTCGCGGTGCCGGCGTCGGTCATCCTGCACGTCTACGTCATCGCCCGCCTGCGCACGCGGTCGGTGGCGGCAGGCGCTCCCGCGGTGCGGGCGAGGCACGCGTAGAACGCTCCGACGCGCCTGCGATACTGGGCGCGGTGCCCGGCCTCGGCTCGATCCTCACCGCCATCGTGACCCCGTTCGACGACGAGGGAGCCGTCGACGAGAACGCGTTCGTGAGCCTCATGCACCACCTCGCCGCCAACGGCTCGGACGGCTTCGTCGTCTGCGGCACGACCGGTGAGGCGCCGACGCTCGACGACGACGAGCACCTGCGCGTCGTCGAGCTGGCCGTCGCCGAGCGCCCGCCCGGGGCGACGATCGTGGCGGGCGTCGGCTCCAACGACACGCGCCACGCCGTCGACCTCACCGCCCGTGCCTGCGAGCTGGGCGCCGACGCGCTGCTGTCGGTCAACCCGTACTACAACCGTCCCAACCGCCGCGGGATCGTCGCGCACTACCGCGAGGTCAGCCAGGCCGCCGACCGGCCGATCGTGCTCTACACCATTCCACAGCGGACGGGCTCGGACATGCCCAACGACCTGCCCGCCGAGCTCGCCCAGCTCGAGCACGTCGAGTACGTCAAGCAGGCCAACAACGAGAACCTCGCGCGGGTCCACGGCCTGCGTATCTACGCCGGCAACGACGAGATCCTCGCCGCGGTGCTCGATATGGACGAGCCGGGCGGGATCCTGACCGGCAGCCACATCGTCGGGCTCGAGATGCGCAGGATGGTCGACGAGCCGGATGAGCGCGCTGCGATCCACGAGAGCCTCCTGCCGGTCTTCGCCGCGATGAGCGTCGCGCCCGCGGCGGTGAGCATCAAGGCCGCGCTGAACCTGCTCGGCCACCGGGTCGGCACGCCGCGCCTGCCCTACGTGGCGACCGACGAGCAGGAGACCGCCACGATCCGCGCGATGCTGCAGGACCGCGGGTTGCTGGTCGGAGCGACGGTTTGAGCGGACCGCTACGCGTGCTTCCCCTCGGCGGGCTGGGGGAGATCGGCAAGAACATGACGGTCATCGAGTACGAGGACCGGATCGTCGTCGTCGACGTCGGGCTGCGCTTCCCGACGGCCGAGATGATGGGCATCGACCTCGTGCTGCCCGACTTCGCCTACCTGCGCGGGCGGGTGAGCGACATCGAGGCGATCGTCATCACTCATGGCCACGAGGACCATCTCGGCTGCCTGCCGTTCCTGCTGCGCGAGCTCGGGGTCGAGGACGCGCCGCCGGTCTACGGCGGGCCGCTGACGATGGCGATGGCCCGCTCCAAGCTCGACGAGCACCGCCTCGCCCGCGACGTCGACGTCATCGACGTCAAGTGCGGCGAGCAGATCGAGTGCGGGCCCTTCGACGTCGAGCTCATCCACATGACGCACTCGATCCCCGACGCGAGCGCCGTCGCGCTGACGACCGACCTCGGCACGGTGCTCGTCACGGGGGACTACAAGTTCGACCAGACGCCGGTCGACGGCGTCCCGGCGGACGTCACGCGCCTGGCCGAGCTCGGGCGTGAGGGCCTGCTGCTGCTCTGCGGCGACTCGACGAACGCCGACCGGCCCGGCTTCGCGCCGAGCGAGAAGATCGCCGGGCCGAACCTCAAGGATGTCTTCGGCCGCTGCACGGGGCGGATCGTCGTGACCTCCTTCGCGTCGAACATCCACCGCGTCCAGCAGGTCATCGACGCGGCGGCGGCCCTGGACCGCAAGGTCTGCCTCGTCGGGCGCTCGATGCGCAAGAACACGAACATCGGACGCTCGCTCGGGCACATCAAGATCCCGGGCGGGCTGATCATCGGGCCGCGCGAGCTCTCAGACTTCCCCGACGATCGCATCGTCATCATCTCGACCGGCTCCCAGGGCGAGCCGCTCAGCGCACTGCGCCGGATGGCGCACCGCGATCATCCGCAGGTCGAGCTGCATGCCGGCGACACGGTCGTCTTCAGCGCGACGCCGATCCCCGGCAACGAGCGCGCCGTCAACGAGACGATCGACCGCCTGTACCACATCGGCTGCGACGTCATCACGACCAAGGACGCCCCGATCCACGCCTCCGGCCACGGCTATCAGGAGGAGATCAAGCTGATGCTCAACCTGACCCAGCCGCGTTACGTGATGCCGTTTCACGGCGACTTCAAGCGCATCCACCTGCACGCGAAGCTCGCCGAGGCCGTCGGCGTCCAGCCGGAGAACATCTTCAAGGGCGAGAACGGCCTGCCGCTCGAGCTCGACGCCAAGGGCGCGCGCTGGGGCAAGAAGGTCCAGCTTCGTCGACGGCGTCGACGTCGGCGATGTGGCCGACGTCGTGTTGCGTGACCGCCGGATGCTGTCGGCCGACGGGATCTTCGTGGTCGTCGCGACGATCTCCGAGCAGGACGGCACGTCCGTCGCCGAGCCGGAGGTCATCTTTCGCGGCGTCCCATTCGCCGACGAGGCATCCAAGCTGCTCGAC
>JBPCJA010000153.1:0-15992 GCA_051005755.1 Solirubrobacteraceae bacterium | reverse complement strand
AGCGCCGCTGTGGAGGCCGGGGAGAAACCCAAACTGCGCGCTGAGACGTCGCAAGGCTGCCGGGATACCGCCGCTTCCTTTCGACAGCACGGCGGCCGAGGGCCTACAAAACCGGCTGATTTCCAGGGAATTTGTCGTCCTGGCCTCAGATTTGCCCCATTCCCTCCAGGAGAGCCGCACCCGTATGAAAACGACGGTCTCGCCGCGCCGCCCGTCAACAGCGCGATGCTCTGCCGCTGGGAGCACGGCGCGAGGACACCGATCGCCGAGTACCGCGACGCGCTGGCGCGGCTGTACCGCGTCTCACCGGTCGAGCTCGGGCTCGCGCAGCGCAACGGCGATCGGCTCGGTGGAGCCGTCGGAGACGATTGGTACGGTCGCTATCAGACCGTGACGATGCCTGGCGATGGTGATACTGCCGCGGCCGTCCTGGCTGCCATCCGCGAGTCCATTCAACTCGCGCTCGACGTCGAAGGCCCAGCCGGCGGTCGCCGGACGCGCGAGCACCTCGACCATGCCATCGAGTACTACGCGCTCAACTACGCGCGCTTCCCACCTCCGATGCTCGCGCGCGAGGTGCACCGCTGCCGCACACTGGTCACCGCGATGCTCGAACAGCCGCAATCCGACGTCGAGCGCCGCGAGCTGCGCCGCCACGCCGGCTGGCTGTCGGCGCTGATCGGCAACCTCGCCTTCCACTTGGCAGACCACATCCCCGCGCTGATTCATCTCGGCACCGCCGCGCGGCTGGCGACCGACGTCGGCGAGCCTCGCCTCACGAGCTGGTCACTCGGGGCCCAGAGCATGGTCACCCACGCCCAGGGCCGCCACGCCGAGGCGCTCGACCTCGCCCAGCAGGGCACCGCGCACGCCACCAGCCCACTTCAACGAGCACAGCTGCTCAGCTGGGCGCAGCTGCCCGCCATCGCGCAGGTCGGGACAACCACCGAGGTCAACCGGACAGCGACCGCCGCACAACGCGAGTTCGACGCCGACCCCGACGGCGAGCAGCCAGGCCGCTTCGGCTTTGACAGCGCCGAGCTCGAACTGCACCTCGCCGAGACCTGCGTGACGCTCAACGACAACCGGCAAGCCGCCACGCATGCCCGCCGCTCGCTGACGCACACCACGGCCGGCCGCCCAGGCTGGGCCGCAGCAACACTCGTCCTCGCCGCCAGCGAGGCCGGCAGCGGGCGCCCAGACCAAGCCGCCGAGCTCGCCCTCGACGTCCTGGACACCGTCCCGCTACCAGCGCTCCGCGACACCTCACGCCGACGACTGCGGCGCCTCGACCAAACCCTCGCGTCCTACGGCACCCCACCCCAGCCCGTCATCGAACTGCACGGCCGCATCCAGGCGCTACCGCCACCCGACGCCCCGCCAGCCGGCCCGAGCAGCTAAGAAAGCGACGCGACCGCATCGGGCTCCTGATCCTCGTCGATGCCGGCACACACGGCCTCAGACAAGCGCCAGTCCCGCGCCTGGACACCTTTCAGACACGGCGGACATGATCCGCGCTCGTGGCTTCGTCACCGGATATTGCCGCTGCGCCGACGTGGGAGGAACTGCGCAGCCGCCTGATTCCCAACGCGCCTGAGGATCGCTGGGATGAGGGCGAGCTGCCCCGCGCGATCCTGCACCTCGACGACCATGCCGTACTCCAGGGTTGCGCGCTGCTGTTGCGGCTCGCGTGCGTCCAGCGGCGCTGTCCCCACGAGGCCAGGGCGTCACGGATCGGGGCGCTGCGTGAAGTGCTCGTCGAGCTCTTGCCCGAGAAGCTCGACCATCCCTGCTGCGCCGTGCTGCGCGTGCTCGCCGGCCTGGAGGCGGGCAGCGGGGGGCGCAGGCGAGAGGAGCGCCAGCGGCTCGCCGGCGACCGGCTGGGACCCCCGCGGCACCCAGCGACCCCGCGAACCGTGCGTCGCCGCGTCACAGCGGACTGCTGGCCGTGGCTGCTCGATTGCCTGATCGAACTCGAAACCACGCGCGAACGCCAGCGCACGCCCGCGTACTCGACGACATCGCGCCAACACTGCTGGCCGTCGCCGTCGCCGACGACGCCGACGCGGCCCACCTCAACGAGCGCTGCGAGCTTCTGCGCATTCCGCGAGCGCGACACGGGCTCGACCTGGCAGCGTTGCTCGCTGGCCTGCTGGCGCGAGACGTGCGCGGCCTGCTCCTCGAAGGGGGGCCCACGCTCGCCGGCTCGTTCGTCGCAGCAGGCCTCATCGACCGCGTGATCGCCTACATCGCCCCGGCATTGCTCGGCGCAGGCAAGGCCCGGGCTGGTCGACGCCGGCATCACCACGATGGACGACATCCAGCGCTGGAGACGCTCGACATCGCGCCCAGCGGACCCGACGTCCGCATCATCGCCCGACCACGTCGTTAGGCGGAACCTGACGGGGGCCACACAGCCGCAGCGACGCCTGCCACGAGACGGAAGCTGACCCGTGAGCTGCGTGCTGTCGCTCTGAGTCCGAGCACAGCGAGAACGTGCTCCTTGGCCGGGGCCTGCGATCACGCTTCAAGGATGTCTTACGACTCCGGGTACCGCAGCGAGGCGGCGGCGCACGCTTGGTGTCCTGGCGGAGGTGATGGACACCTTGGCACCGTGGCGCCGTGGCGCCGTCGCCCGGTGGTACGCGAGTTGCAGGAAGCGATGACCGGGGCAGCGTGTGTCATTAGGCTGTCAGCCACTCCGCGACGGGTGCAAATCACGCAGGCTTGCCCCGCGACACTGCACGACGCCCATGCCGATGGTAGGGGTGGGCAGACGCTGCCGGCCGCTGCGCAACTCGCTGCATCCGCTACGCGGGACGGCGAGCTGACACTCACTCGGCAGGGGGCGCGAGCACGTCGTGCACGTAGCTCTCGCGCACGTCGTCGGGCTGGCGCAGCATCCAGATCTCCTGCGCGTACTCGTCGTCGCGGCCCAGCACGGCATCCGCGTAGCTGCGGCGCACGCGGCGCGACTGCTCCAGCAGCCACCGCTCCTCAGGCTCGATCGTGTACCGCGCGGCGATTCGAGCGATCGAGTCCGGAGCCAGCAGCACAGAGCGTTGGATCGTCGATGTGAGCATGCCTCAAGGGTGGCACACGGCCACAGGCGGCAAACCGCGGGCGAAGCGTTGCGATACGCCGTTTGCTGGAGGAAGCTAACGCCATGTTCGACCCGGTCCAGCAGGCCTACCTGCTCGAGGCGCGCCAGATGCAGGCGCTCTCGTTCGCCGTGCACATCCCGCTGGTGTGCTTCGGGATCGCCTTTCCGGCGATGGTGCTGCGCGCCGAGTGGCTGTGGATGCGGACGGGCGACGAGGTGTACCGCGTCCTGGCGATGCGCTGGACGAAGGTCATGGTCGCGCTCTTCGCCTGCGGCGTGGTGACGGGCACGATCCTGAGCTTCGAGATGGGCCTGCTGTGGCCGGGTTTCATGGGCACGTTCGGCGCGGTCTTCGGGCTCGGGTTCGCGCTCGAGGGATTCTCGTTCTTCATAGAGGCGATCTTCATCGGGATCTACGTCTACGGCTGGAACCGGATGTCGCCGCGCGCGCACTTCCTCAGCGGCATCCCGATCGTGCTGGCCGGGCTGACGGGCTCGCTGTTCGTGCTGGCCGTGAACTCGTGGATGAACGACCCGGGCGGGTTCACCGTGCGCGACGGCCGCATCACCGACGTTGAGCCGATCACCGCGCTGTTTCGCAACGGGCACCTCGGCTTCGAGCTCGTGCACATGTACCTCGCGGGCTTCATGTTCACCGGCTTTCTCGTGGCGGCGGCCTACGCGGTGGGGCGTCTGCGCGGGCGCTGGGGACGCTACGAGCGGATCGCGCTGACGATCCCGCTGACGGTCGCGGCGCTGGCGGCGCCGGTGCAGGTGCTGGTCGGCGACTGGGCGGCGCGCGAGGTGGCCAAGACCCAGCCGACGAAGCTCGCCGCGCTCGAGGGCGTCGGCGACACCCAGCGGGGCGCGCCGCTGCACCTGCTCGGGTGGTACCGCGACGGCGAGGTGAAGGCCGGGATCCCCATTCCGAAGGGACTGTCGCTGCTGGCGTTCCATGACCCCGACGCCGAGGTCCAGGGACTGGATGCGGTCCCCGAGGCCGACCGCCCACCGGTCAACGTCGTGCGGATCGCGTTCCAGCTCATGGTGTCGATCGGCACGTTCCTGGCGGCGCTGAGCGCCTGGTACCTGTTCGCGCGCACGCGGCGCAAGCGCGTGCCGTCCGGGCGCTGGTTCTACCGGCTGCTCGTGCTGGCCGGCCCGGCGTCCGTGATCGCCCTGATCAGCGGCTGGGTGACGACCGAGGTTGGTCGCCAGCCGTGGGTGGTCTATGAGGTCATGCGCACCGAGGAGGCGGTCACGGCGGCGCAGGGCATCCCCGTCGGCTACGCGACGCTGGCCGCGTTCTACGCCTGCCTGATCGCCGCCGTCGCCTGGATCCTGCGGCGTCTGGCGCGGGCGCCGATGGCGACCGTCGCCGAGCCCGAGCGCGCCCTGGGCGGCGGCTGAGTGTGCTCGGACTCGACCTCTACGAGCTGCCGCTGTTCTTCGCGCTGCAGGGCGTCGTGCTCTACGCGATCCTCGCCGGTGCGGACTTCGGGGCGGGGATCTGGCAGCTGCTGGCGGGTCGGGGCGAGCGGGCGAGGCGCATCCGCGCCTATGCGCACCACTCGATGGCGCCGGTCTGGGAGGCCAACCATGTCTGGCTCATCTTCGTGCTGGTGGTCGTGTGGACGGGCTATCCAGTCGCGTTCGCGTCGCTGGCATCGACGCTCGCGGTGGCACTCACCGCCGCGGGGCTGGGCATCGTGCTGCGTGGCGTGGCCTACGCGCTGCGGTCGGCGAGCGCGGGCGCCGCCGAGCTGCGCGCGGTCGACACGATGACGGCCGTGGGATCGGTGCTGGCGCCGTTCGCCCTTGCGGCCGCCGCGGGCGGGATCGCCTCGCAGCGGGTGCCGGTCGGCAACGCCGCGGGAGATCTGTGGTCGAGCTGGCTGAACCCGACGTCGATCATGGCCGGCGTGCTCGCGCTGCTCAGCAGCGCCTACCTGGCCGCGGTCTATCTCGCCGCCGACGCGCGCCGCGAGGGCGACGAGGAGATGGCCGCGACCTTCCGCGTGCGCGCGCTGGTCGCGGGGTCGGTGGCGGGCGTGGCGACGATTGCGGGGGCGCTCGTCGTACGCTCGGACGCGCGCTGGATCTTCGACCGTCTCGTCGACACCCCCGCGCTGCTGAGCGTCGCCCTTTCGTTGCTGGCGGGCGCCGCCACATTGGTGCTGGTCGCCCGCTGGCGTCTGGATGCGGCGAGGGTCAGCGCCGCGGTCGCCGTCGCGGCGGTCGTCGGAGGCTGGGCGCTCGCCCAGAACCCGGTCCTGCTGCCGGGGCTGACGGTACGGCAGGCCGCGGCGCCGGACAACGTGCTCGTGCTGCTCGTCATCGTGATCCTGATCGGCGGCCTGATCCTCTTCCCGTCGCTCGGTCTGCTGTTTCGGCTCGTGTTACGCGGAAGCTTCAGCGCCGAGCCGCACGTCGCGCGCAGGACGCCGCTCGCGGGGCCGACCGGCGGCCTCGCCGCGACGCTCACGACAACCCGGCTCGCGGGCGCCTGCTTCGCGATCGGCGCGGCCTTCCTCGTGCTCGGCGACAGCGGCTGGCCGCATGCCATCGGGGTCGCCGCGCTCGGCGCGTTCATCGTGCTCGGGCTGTCGGCGCTGGCGGGGGAGGACTCGCGGGAGTGAGCTGCGTCAGCAGCGACATGTACGACGGACGGCGCAGCCATACTCGAGCGCACGAGCGCGCGCCGGTACGCTCTGCCGCGACATGACGGATATCACCGTCACGCCGCTGTCGGGGCGCGCCTACGAGGTCACGGTCGACGGCACGAGCCGCCACCGCGTCACCGTTCCCGTACGCTTCGGCGACGAGGACCTCGAACGCGTCGTGCGCGCGTCCTTCGAGTTCCTGCTCGAGCGCGAGCCCGCCTCGTCGATCCTGGGCGAGTTCTCGCTCGACGTGATCGGGCGCTACTTCCCGGAATACGAGGACGAGCTGCCGCGCCGGCTGGTGTGAGATACGGTGAGTTCCTCTTCGAACCGGTGACGAGATGGCCGGCGCTCCGACACGAGGCGCCCCAAGATTTCCATGTCCACGTGCTCGGATGGGACGCCTTCCTCGTGTGCGCCATGCGAAGCACGAGCAGCTCTTCGGCAAGCAGCACACCGGTAATTGTGGAATGCCGTGCGTGAAAGTGCGCCGGAACCCGTGCTATCACGCAAACGTACGTGATTGTGACGGCGCGCCGGATACTGTCTCCGTCGGGGCAATGATGGGGACCTCCCTTTCATGTCTCACGCGCCGCGCCCGTCCGGGCCCGCGCGGAGCGGGTGGCTCTCGCTGGACCGGGGCTCCTCGAGAGGCATGTCCGCAACGTTGAAGATCCATTGCACCGTAGAGTAGAGTGATAGCCCTGAGCACCCGTTTCAGAGTCGTCGTTACTAACGTGAAAGGTGTCATGGCAGATTTCCTACATGAGAAGCGCAGCGAGATCGGCATGCGCCTGAAGGAGCTCAAGCCGCTCGTCGACGAGTACGAGCGCCTGGAGGCTGCGGCCGCCGCGCTCGCCAGCGTGCCCACCGCCTCGGTGGCGACCGCGCCGCCTCGCCGCGCGGCCCGCCGCGCCACCACGGCCAGCCCGCAGCGACCCGAAACCACGATCAAGCGGCGCCGGGGGCGTCCGAAGGGCAGCGGGACGCGTGGGAACGAGGCCCTCCAGCTCATCAAGGCGAGTCCGGGGATCACGATTCCCGAGCTCGCCCAGAAGATGGGCATCAAGCCGAACTACCTTCACCGCGTGCTTCCCGGGCTCGCCCAGGACGGTCTCGTGACGAAGCAGGATCGCGGCTGGCATCCGAAGTAAGCGCACCTGACGTCCGAAAGCAGCACGTCGAAGGCACTGAAGCGGTTCGCCCCTCGCCGGCTCCTGGCGCGGCTGGCCGCTGAGCGCGCCTCCAGCGACAGTGCGTGAACTCCTCGCCGCTTTCCTGCGTGATCCCGACCGGCGCTTGACCGTGCGGGGTTCGATCCGTTATGGGGTAGGGCATGCCCGTGGCGCAGATCGAGGAGGCAGTGCGTGCGTGGCCGTCCACGCGGCCGCTGCACCGGGGTGGCAAGCGAGCGCTCGACATCGTCGTGGCGCTTCTCCTCCTGCTGCTGACGCTTCCGCTGATGCTCGTCATCGTCGTCCTGCTCCGGCTCGAGGCCCCTGGCTCGCCGTTCTACCGGGCGCGGCGCGTGGGATACGGCGGGGCGCCGCTGATGGTCCTGAAGTTCCGCAAGATGCCCCTGGACGCGGGCGGGCCGCCGCTGACCGTGGCGGACGACCCGCGGCTGAGCCGGCTGGGCGCAGTCATGGCGCGCACCAGGATCGACGAGCTGCCTCAGCTGTGGAACGTGCTGTGCGGGCAGATGAGCCTGGTGGGTCCGCGGCCGGAGGACCCCTGCTTCGTCGCCCTGCAGCGTGACGGGTACGCGCGCGTCCTGCGCGTGCGCCCCGGGATCACCGGCTGGTCGCAGCTCGCGTTCGCCCACGAGCGCCGCCTCCTGAGCGAGACCGACCCACTGACGGACTACGTCGAGCGCATCCTGCCCGCAAAGGTGTACCTCGACCGCCGGTATGCCGAGCACGCGCGGCTGCGTCATGACCTCGCGATCCTCGTATGGACCGCGATCGCCCTGGTGACCGGCGTAGAGGTCGCCGTGGACCGGCGGACCGGAAGGCTTCGGCGCCGGCGCGCCCCGTGGCGCGCGCGACGCTGGCGCGGCTATTAGGCGAAGAGCCGCGTGTCCGCCGCGGCACGCTCGTACTCGCCGGGAGTCCCGATGTCGTACCACGCCGCGTCGGTGATGAACGCTGCCACGCGCTCGCCTGCCTGCACGAGGCGCAGGACGAGCTCGGGGAACTGGCATATGCCGGGGGGGAGATAGCGCAGCGCGATCGGGTCGTACACGTAGATGCCCATGCTGACGTCGTAGGACAGCGTCGGCTTCTCACGGTAGTCGGTCACCCATTGGCCGCGGTGCTCGACGACGCCGAGGTCGACTTGGACGGGGGTGCGACGCGTCGCGATGGTCAGCGCAGCCCGGCTGTCCACATGGAACTCCACCAGCTCGCGGTAGTCGATGTCGGTGAGGACGTCCCCGTTCATCGCGATGAACGTCTCGTGGAGGTCGGGGATCACCTGCAGCGCACCCGCGGTCCCCAACGGGGCGTCCTCCCAATGCCAGTCGAGCTCCACCCCCGGCGGGAGGTGGCCCGCCTGCGAGAAGTAGGTCTGGATGAGGCCACCGAGGTGGCCCACGCAGAGGTCCACGTGGTCGACGCCGGCGCGGGCGAGGTGCTCGATGATGTGCTCGAGGATCGGTCGGTCCCCCAGCGGAACCAGCGGCTTGGGGATGATCGTCGTGTAGGGGCGTAGGCGCGTGCCCTGCCCCCCGGCGAGGATGACAGCCCTCATATGGCGTAGACCTCAGCCGGCCGCGACTGGCCGTGGCAGCGCATCCACGCGATCGTCTGGGACAAGCCCGTGCGCAGCTCGACAGCCGGCCTCCACGCGATGAGCTCGCGCGCCACCGTCGAGTCGGAGACGAGGAGCTGTACCTCGCTGGCCGGCGGGCGCAGGCGCTCGGGATCGAACTCGACGTCGAGCGGACGACCGAGCAGCTCCGCCACAGCGTCGACGATCTCGGCCACCGAGACGGCCTCGCCGGTGCCCAGCTGGATCGTCCGCCCGATGGCCTCAGGGACCTGGGCGGCCGCAAGGAACCCCGCCACCGTGTCGCTCACGTAGGTGAGATCGCGTCGCGGCTCCAGCGCGCCGAGACGCACGCTGTCGCCGGCGAGCGCCTGACCGATGACGGTGGGGATGATCGCCCGCGGCGACTGATGCGGACCGTAGGTGTTGAACGGCCGGACCGTCACGACCGGGAGACCGTAGGAGCGATGGAAGCTGTCGATCAGCTTGTCGGCGCCGATCTTGCTGGCCGCGTAGGGCGACTGCGCCTCGAGCGGATGCGTCTCCGTGATCGGCGCCGTCTGCGCCGTGCCGTAGACCTCGCTCGTCGAGGTGTGCACGAGACGCTCCACGCCGGTGGACAGCGCCGCCTGCGCCACGTTCAGCGTGCCCAATACGTTCGTCTCGAAGAAGTCGCGCGGGTTGACGTAGGAGTACGGGATCGCGATCTGCGCTGCGAGGTGGAACACCGTGACCATCCCGCGAGTTGCGCGGTGGACGGACTCGACATCGCGCAGGTCGCCGAACACGGTCTCCACCTCGGCCTGGACGTCGGCCGGCAGCCAGGCCAGCGTCCCCGTATCGCCGCGAGACGTGTAGCGCAGCAGCGCACGGACCTTGGCTCCGCGGCGCGTGAGCTCCGCTGCAAGATGGCCGCCGATGAACCCCCCGGCCCCCGTGACGAGCACCGGCCCGGTCGCCTCCGAATGCGAAGAGTGGTTCGTGGACATGTGCATCCGGCTACGCCCGACCGAAGCGCAGGTTGTCTCGCGGGCCGCCGGCGTCGAGGACGCGCTGAACGACGGGCGCGCCGCTGATCAGGTCCGGCTGGCGAAGCTCGTGCAGCTGCGCCTCCAGCTCGCCGCCGGTGACCAGGTCAGGCTCGCCGACGGGCACGAGGCGCATGGTATCGCGCTCGCGGTGGACCTCGACGCACGCCGGGGCAGGACCCTGCTGCTCGTGCGTGCTCGTGTGCAGGTGAGACACCTCCTCCTCGTCGTCCACTCGGGGTGGTGCTGAGGTGTCCGGCGCTCTGTCCGAGAGCACCGATCGCCGCCGCTCATCTCCGGCCATCGGCTTCCCAGCGGGTCGCCGATGCTCCGTCGCTCAGCGCAGCCTACCGCCCCGCCCCGGGCGCTGTGCGCTAGGTTGATACCCGATGGGCGGATGGCAGGTGCCCCTGGCCCACGTGGCGCTCTCGGAGCGGGACATCGAGGCGGTCGTGGCGGCGTATCGCTCCGGGTGGCTGACGATGGGCCCCCGCGTGGAGGCGCTGGAGGCGGCCTTCGCCGCGTACACCGGCGCGCGCCACGCGATCGCGGTCGCCAGCGGCACCGCGGCACTGCACCTCAGCTGCCTGGCGGCCGGCCTCGGTCCGGGCGACGAGGCGATCGTGCCGTCGCTCACGTTCGTCGCCAGCGCCAACGCGATCGCCTACACCGGGGCCACGCCGGTGTTCGCGGACATCGCCGGCCCGACCGAGCCGTGGATGTCAGCCCGCGCGTGCGAGGCGGTGCTCACAGCGGACACCCGTGCCGTGATGGCGGTCGACTACGGCGGGCACGCCGGCGAGCTCGCCGAGCTCGCCGAGCTGTGCGAGCGGCGGGGGCTCGCCTTGCTGGAGGACGCCGCCCATGCCGCCGGGTCGCGCCTTGACGGCCGCCACCTCGGGCGGTTCGGGCTCGCCGGCGCGTTCAGCCTGTTCTCCAACAAGAACCTCGTCGCCGGCGAGGGCGGCCTGGTCATCACCGACGACGACGCGGTCGCCGCGCAGGTGCGCCTGCTGCGCTCGCACGGCATGACCACGACGACCTGGGACCGCGACCGGGGACACGCCTCGGCGTACGACGTCGTCGCGCTGGGCTTCAACTACCGGATGGACGAGCCGCGCGCCGCACTGGCCACCGCCCGGCTGGAGCGCCTGGACGCCGAGAACGCCCGGCGCGCGGAGCTCGACGTCCGCTACCGGGCGCTCCTGGCCGATCTGGGCGTGACCTTGGCGCTGGCGGCGGCCCCCGGCCTGGCCTGCGCCCATCACCTGTTCGTGATCGTCCTGCCGGAGGGCGCCGACCGCGACGCCGTGCGGGCCACGCTGGCCGCGCGCGGAATCCAGAGCAGCGTGCATTACCCGCCGCTGCATCTCGTCACTGCCTATGCGGGCCGGCACGCGCGGCTGCCGGCGACCGAGGCCTACGCGGCCCGCGCCGTGACCCTGCCGATGTTCGCCTCGATGACCGACGCCCAGCAGGACCTCGTGGTCGCCGCACTCAGCTCCGCCGTGGGCGGATGACGGAGAACCGGTGCGTGCGCAGCGGCGTCAGACGATGCAGCGCCCCGTATCCGGCGGCGGTCGCCGGCCCCAGCCGGCGGGCGAGCGGCGGCAGGACGGTCAGCGTCCGGCTCGCGATCGCACAGCCGGCGAACAGCCGCCCGAGCTCGGCGCGGCCGATCGCGCTGACCCGGTGGTTGGCCGGGTTGGGCGTCCGGGCGTCGTAGCAGAGGAGCACCCCATCGGGGCGTAGCACGCGCACGGCCTCGCGGGCCACCTCGGCCCGCACTCCGCCGTCGAGGATCGAGCTCAGGACCGTGGAGAGGATCACCGCGTCGACGCTCGCGTCGCCGGCGGGCAGCTCGCGCGCGTCGGCGACGCGCACGTCTGCCCCCGGTACCAGCGCGCGCGCCGCGGCGATCCGCTCCTCGAGCAGGTCGACGCCCCGCAGCGCGCCCGGCGGCGCCCCACGCCGTACGAGGGCGGCCAGCAGCTCGCCGTGGCCGCAGCCGACGTCGAGCAGGGTCCGTCCGTCCCCCGGAAACCGGCCCGCGCGGATCAGGCTCGCGGCGACCGCCTCCTCCAGGTCGGCAAGGATCCGCCGATTGCCGGCATTGGCGGCGCTCCACGCCCGCCGGCGGCGCGGGCTGGCGGCGTAGGAGTCGTAGACCGCGCGCACGCGGGCGCGCTCGTCGCGCCGGCCCACGAGGCCGTCGGCGACGGCCTCCAGGCGTTGCACCATCGTGTCGCGCGAACGCTCCGAGGTGACGTACCGGCGCCCGTTCTCGCCCATCCGGCGAGCGCGCGGGCGGTCGGCGGCGACCCGCCGGATCGCCGCCGCCAGGGCGGAGGGGTCCTCGGGCGCACAGGCGACGCCTGCGCCGACCTCGTCCACCAGCCGTGCGACCTGTCCCCGCGCCGCGGCGATGACCGGGCGCGCCGCCGCCATGTACTCGAGCACCTTGGTCGGCACGGCATCCTCGAACAGGGGGACGTCGCGCAGGCTCATGAGCGCGATGTCCGCCCGTGCGACCGCGTCCGGAATGGCCTCCGACGGCAGCCGGCCGCGGAAGCGCACGCGGTCGAGCCCCCGCTCGGTGGCAAGCCGCTCCAGCGCCTCGCGCTCGGCGCCGTCGCCGATGATGTCGAGCTCGTACCGCTCGCCCACGGTGGCGAGCAGGCAGACGGCCTCGATGATCGTGCCGACGCCCTGCGCCATCCCCACCGTTCCCGAGTAGACCAGCCGCGTCCCGGGACGGGCTGCCGCGGGGGCGCCGACGAAGCGTCCGACGTCGACGGCGTTGGGCAGGTACGTGACCCGTTCGGGCGCGATTCCCCGCGCGAGCAGGATCGAGCGCATACCGGGGGTCGGAACCGTGATCGCGGCGGCGTGGCGGTAGGCCAGGCGCTCGAGCGCCTCCGCCAGGCGGATCGCGGTCCTGCCGCGAAGGACGCCGAGCTGCACGGCGGACTCGGGCCAGAGGTCCGCGACGTTGAGCACGAGCGGCGCGCGCATCCGCCGGGCGATCCCCACGCCCGCCACCGCCGTGAACAGCGGCGGGCTCTCGACGACCACCACGTCGGCGGCACCGGCGCGCCCCGCGGCCAGCAGCGAGGCAACCGCAAACGACGCGTGATTGGCCAGGCGCCGGCCGAAGCCGCGGTTGGGCGCCGGGTAGATCGCGCAGCGCACCACGCGGATCCCCTCGAGGTCCTCGGTCATCAGCAGCCGCCCCCGGTAGGGCTCCGGAATGACGCCGTCGGGGTAGTTGGGCAGACCGGTCAGGACGGTAACCTGGTGCCCGCGGTCGCGCAGCCCCCGCGCCGACTCGAGGATCCTTGTCTGTGGCGCACCGACCTCCGGATGGAAGTAATGCGTGACGAAGAGCATTCGCACAGCCAGTACCCGGAGCCGTCGCCGTCGCTTGGGCCGGGGATATCATCAGGGGGTGCAGGCGTCGTCAAGGACGCGGGAGCGGATGATGCTCGAGGGATCGCCATGAGCCCGTCCTCGCTCCGACTGGAGTCCAGTGGCGTCCGCGATCCTTCCGCCGCCGGCTGGATGCGGGCGTCCACCGCCGACGGGGAGGGTCCGCGCTTCCGCGGGCTCGTACGCGACAACTGGTGGCTCGTGGCGCTTGCCGTCGTGCTCTCGCTCGGCGGCGCGGCCGCGTACCTCAGCCGGGCCGACAAGACGTACGAGGCTCGGGCCGAGCTGCTCGTCGCGCCGGTGCCCTCCAGCGCCGACCTGCCCCTCAGCCTGGGACTGCTGCGCGAATCGGTCGACCCCACACGGAACCTGGAGACCGTGGCGCGGCTGGTCACCTCGACGCCGGTGGCCAAGCGGGCGCGCTCGCAGCTGGGCCTGCGCGACAGCCTCCGCAGCCTGCTCGATCACGTCGACGCGCAGCCCGTCGCGCAGAGCGACCTCGTCGCGGTCGTCGCCTCCGCGCCCGGGCCGGTGCGGGCCAAGCGCCTCGCCGACGGCTTTGCCCGGGCACTCGTGGCCGACCGCACGGAGCGGCTGCGGACGGCGCGGCGGAGGGCCTTGCCGCAGTTGCGCAGCGCGCTGGCGCGGATCCCCCCGAGCGAGCGGGCCGCCTCGCCGCTCGCCGAGCGGGTCAGCCAGCTCGCCGACCTCAGCGAGGATCCGACGGTCCGCCTCCAGACGCCGGCCGACACGCCGACCGACCCCGCCTCGCCCCGACCCGTCGTGACGATGGGTGCGGCCCTCGTGGCGGGGCTGATCGTGGGGCTCGGAGGGGTGTTCGCGCTGGCGCTCTTCGACCCGCGGCTGCGGCGCGAGGAGCAGGTGCGCCGGCGCTACGGCCTGCCGGTCCTGGCACGGATCCCCCGCCAGCCGCGCCTGCGCCTGCGCGGACGCTGGCGGCCGCTGCAGAGCGACGACCTCACGCCCGCCGGGCTCAACGGCTTTCGGAGTCTCCACGTTGCCCTCGACGGGCGGCGGCGGGCGGACTCGTCCTCGCGGTCGGTGCTCGTCACGGGGCCGTCGCGTGGCGACGGCAAGACGACGACGGCGCTGAACCTCGCATCGTCGCTGACCGCCGGGGGCGAGAGCGTCGTGCTCATCGACGCGGACCTGCGCCGGCCGACCCTGGACCTTGCGTTCGGCGTGGAAGCCTCCAAGGGTCTCGTGGACGTCGCCGAGGGCTCCATCCCGTTCGAAGAGGCCCTGCAGCCCCCGCACCTAGGCGACGGTGACGTGCGGCTGCTCGCCGCCGGCCTGCGCGATCGGCTCCTGCACTCCAGGGTCCTGTCGCCCGCCATCGCCCGCGACATCGTGCGCTCCGCCCAGGCCCTCGACCGCTCGGTCGTCATCGACGCGCCGCCGCTGAATCACGTACCCGACGTGCTGGCGTTCGCCGGCACGGTCGACGACGTCGTCATCGTCGTGCGGCTGGGGCGGTCGAACCTGCGCGATCTGCAGGACCTCGTCGAGCTCCTGGCTCACCAGGGGGTGACGCCCGCCGGCTTCGTCATCGCCGGGGTCTCCGGACGCGACGACTACTACTACGACTACGCGTGAGCCCACGCCTCCCCGCACCGCCGCGGCTGGGGCTGTTTCTCAACATGCCGATGCACGAGGCGTCCGGGGCGCTCAGCGCCCGCTATCCCCACCTGTTCGACTTCTTCCTCGCGCTCGCGGAGCACACACGCGAGACGGCGATATGCGTCCCGCTGCGGCGGGGGGACGCCCGGCCCGCCGGCTACGGCCCCGTCGAGCTGCCCGCCAACGTCCGCCTCGTCGGCCTGCCGCACTACAGCAGCGCCCCGATGCTCGTACGCCGGGCCCACCGGGTCGTCCCGTCCGCGCTGCGCGTCCTCGACCGCGAGGCCCGCGAGTGGGACGTCGTGGGCGCCGTCGTACCGAGCCTCGTCGGCAACCTGTTCGTGCGCGTCGCCCGGCTGCGCCGGCGCCCCGTGTTCCTCCTCGTCCGCGGCGAGAAGCAGCGCACGATCACCTTCATCATGGGCCGCCGGCTGCGCACGCTGCCGTTCGTGTGGGCGCTGCGGGCGATGGAACGCCCGGTGCGCCGCTGGATCCGCCGGGGGGCGCCGGCGTTCGTGGCCGGCGACGAGCTCGTGCAGCGCTACGGCGCCCCCGGCGCGCGGCTCTTCAACCTCTATCCCGCGCTCAGCCGCGACTTCCCGGTCCTGACAGGCCCGCGTGCGCTCGACGGCGCCTCCGGCCGGCCGCTGCGGCTCGTCACCGTCGCGCGCCTGTCGCCCGAGAAGGGGCTCGCAGACCTCCTGGCCGCGGTCGCACTGCTCGTCGCGACCGGCCGGCCGGTCACGCTCAACATCGCGGGCTCAGGCCCCGACGGGGAGCGCCTTGCCGCGCTCGTAGCCGAGCTCGGGCTTGGCGGTCACGTGCGCTTCGCCGGCTTCGTCCCGCACGGCCGCGCGCTCGTCGCGGTGCTCGACGAGGGGGACGTGTTCGTCCTGCCCTCGCGCTCGGAGGGCCTGCCGCACTCGGTGGTGGAGGCGATGGCCCGCGGGCTGCCCGTGGTCGCCACGGCGATCGGCGGCATCCCCGAGCTGCTCGGGGACGGCAGCGGCGTCGTCGTCGCCCCCGGGGACGTTCCCGCGCTGGCCGAGGCGATCGGCGTGCTGCATGACGACGCGTCCCGGCGCGCGGCGCTGAGCGCGTCATCGCTGGCCCGCGCGCGGCGCTTTGCGCCCGAGGCGCAGCTCGCCGAGCTGTGCGGCCGACTGGCCGACGCGTATCCCGAGCTGTCGGGTCTGCGCGGGGCGCAGGACGCCGCTTGAGGCGGCGTGGACCTAGTAGTGCTTTGGTAGGTGGTTATTCGCGTTGGGGTGGTGGGTGGAGGGGTAGGTCGGTGAGGTCGATCGGTTGGTGGCAGGTTGTGCAGCGGCCGGTCCAGCACTGCAGTAGTGGCTGGAGCAG
>JBPCJA010000152.1:0-5635 GCA_051005755.1 Solirubrobacteraceae bacterium | reverse complement strand
AACCGCCCCGATCCGGCGAAATCGCCGAATCTAGTAACACGCCCTGACACGCCAGCCGCAGCGAAACCCCTGGAAATAATCGCTTTCCACAGATCCAGCACGATCCCAACTGTCGAACTCGGGTCATTGATCGCCGCCAACACCTCCCACCGCACCCCATACTCCACACCCGCCGCCTGATAAATCCCCAACAAAAACGGCGGAATCCGAAACTTCTCAATAAAAAAGTTCGGCACCCCGAGGGGCACCGCACCCGGCAACGCCAACGACACCGACGGATTCGACACCGACGGCACTCCACCGTCATCGCGCAACACGGCCCCGGGCGCCTCGTCATCCTTCAACGCCTCGATGCGCTCCGGCGCCCGCTTCGACTCGACCGACCTCGTACCGCAACGCGCAGACCGCCCAGACGATGACGCGCCGGTCTTCCTGACCGCCGCCCGTCTCGGGCAGCGCGCATCCGCGGGCCCGACGAACCCACCGAGCGGCGGTGGCCGTGTGTCCGCACCCCCACGCGCCGGCGCGAACGGGGCTGCCGGCGCCACCTGCTCAGAGGATTCGATCGTCCCCGGCGCCGAGCCGGCAGGCTGATCGGCGGCCGGTGTGACGGGGGCATGCGCCCCCGCCCCGGCCTGCGGATCCGCGTTAGCGGCGGACCCGGTCGGCGTCGTCGCGGTCGTGCCAGTCGTCCCGGTCGTCCCCGTCGTGGCGGGAGCCCCCGTCGTCGGGGTGGTGGTCGTGGGCGCCGTGGTCGTCGTGGGCGCCGTACTGGTCTTCGGCGCCGTACTGGCCTTCGGCGCCGTACTGGCCTTCGGCGCCGTAGACGTCTTGGGCGCCGTCGTGGCCTTGGGCGCCGTCGTGGCCTTGGGCGCCGTGGTCGTCTTGGGCGCCGTGGTGGTCGGGGCCGTCGTCCCAGTCGACGCCGTCATCCCAATCGTGGCCGCGGGCCCGGTCGTTGCCGCGGGCGTAGTCGTGGCCGCGGGCGTGGTCGTGGACGATACCGGCGCGCCATCCAGACCTGCAGCCCCGACGACGTTGCCGCCAAGTGCAGTCGCGACGGCACCGCAGGTGCATAGCGCGGCGACGATGCGGCCGCGCCCCATGCGCTTCGTCCTGCCCTCCGGCTTGGGTGTCATGTGTGGTGAGATCCTCGCGTTGGCTGGGCAGCGATACCGGCCTGCCAAACGGGCGGATCTCGATGGTTCTGAGGAGGGATGAGTGCTACATGAGGGCCGGTGCCGCCCGCGAGCGCACGGGCAACGCCGGCGGACGGAGCGCGGCGACGCGCCCCGTCCCGACGACGCCGCTCTACTTGATCTCGACGCTCGCCCCGGCCTCTTCGAGCTCCTGCTTGAGCTTGTCGGCCTCGTCGCGGTCGACGCCCTCGCGGACGGCCTTGGGCGCCTCGTCGACGAGCGCCTTGGCCTCCTTGAGCCCAAGGCTCGTGGCGGCGCGGACGACCTTGATGACCTGGATCTTCTTGTCGCCCGGGGCCGTGATGACGACGTCGAACGCCGACTGCTCCTCCTCGGCCTCGGCCGCGCCGTCACCAGCGCCGGCGCCCGGCGCGACGGCGACCGCCGCGGCCTGCGCCGAGACGCCGAACTCCTCCTCGAGCGCCTTGATGCGCTCGCTCAGCTCGAGCACCGAGATGCTCTTGAGCTCATCGATCCACTCCTGGGTGGACGTAGCCATGGTTACTCCTTGTCCTCGTCAGTGTCAGATGTCGTGTCGGGGGCCGGTTCGGCCGTCGGCTCAGCGGCGGCCTCCGGCTCAGCGGCAGCCGTCGGCTCAGCGGCAGCCTCCGGCTCAGCAGCGGCCTCCGGCTCAGCAGCGGCCTCCGGCTCAGCAGCGACCTCCGGCTCAGCGGCAGCCTCCGGCTCACCGGCGGCCGCGGGCTGGGCGGGTGCATCGGCCTCGGCGGGCTCCGGCTCGGCCGGCCGCGCGGGCGCCGCGCCGGCCGGGATCTCGCCGGACTCCTTCTTCTCGGCGATCTGGCTGAGCTGCCGCGCCAGGCCGCTGATGAGATTCGAGAGACCCGTCACGAGGCCGGTCAGCGGCGCCGCGACGATGTTCACGAACTGCGCGTTGAGCACGTCGCGCGACGGGAGCCGCGCGATCGCGAGGATCTGCTCGGCCGCGAGCGCCTGGCCGTTCACGATCCCGCCCTTGAACTGCAGGAGGTTCGTCGCGCGACCGTAGTCGGCGACCGTCTTCGCCGCCGCGGCGGCGTCGCCGCGCACGAACGTCAGCGCCGTCGGACCCTCGAGCAGCGCCTTGAGCCCGTCCGCCCCGGCGTTGTCGGCGGCCCGCTCGGTGAGGGTGTTCTTGACGACCCGCAGCGTCGCTTCCGCGTCGCGCAGCTTGCCGCGCAGCTCCGCGGCCTGGACGACGCTGATCCCGCGATAGTCGATCGCGAAGACCGCGTCGGACTCCTGGATCTGAGCGGCGATCTCCTCGATCACCGCGGCTTTCTGTTCTCGGTTCATCTGCCTCCTCGCCGGGGCTTCTCGCCACTGACTGCGTCAGGACGTGCCCGGGGTCTGCGGTGGCCTCGCGTGGGCGCTCAGGCGGCTGCGGCCGGGGCGCTCTCCTCGAGGATGTCGCGGGTACGGGACGGGTCGACCTTCACGCCGGGGCCCATCGTCGCGGCGAGCACGATCGTGCGCAGGTAGCGGCCCTTGGCGGCGGAGGGCTTGGCGCGGATGAGCTCGTCGAGGACGGCGGCATAGTTCTCGAGCAGCTGGCTGTCGGAGAAGCTGCGCTTGCCGATCGGGAGGTGGACAATCGCCGTGCGGTCGGTGCGGTACTCGATCTTGCCCGCCTTCGCCTCCTGCACCGCGCGGCCGACGTCCATCGTGACGGTGCCGACCTTCGGGTTGGGCATCTTGCCCTGCGGGCCGAGCACGCGGCCGAGGCGACCCACGACGGGCATGAGGTCCGGCGTCGCGATCGCGACGTCGAAGTCCGTGAAGCCTTCCTCGACCCGCTTGGCGAGATCCTCGGCACCGACGACGTCAGCACCGGCCTCCTCGGCCTCGCGCGCCTTGTCGCCCTGTGCGAAGACGGCGATCTTGACCTCCTTGCCGAGGCCGTTGGGGAGCGCGATCGTGCCGCGCAGCTGCTCGTCGGCGTGGCGCACGTTCAGGCCCGTGCGGACGTGGACCTCGACGCTCTCGTCGAACTTGGGCGCGGGCAGCGACTTGATGAGGTCGATCGCCTCGCGGGGCGTGTACTCGCGCTCGCGGTCGACCTGCTCGCGCGCCGCGAGGTAGCGCTTTCCGTGCTTAGACAACGTCGACTCCCATGCTGCGCGCCGTGCCGGCGATGATCTTCGAGGCCTGGTCGAGGTCGTGGGCGTTGAGGTCGTCGAGCTTGCGCTCGGCGATCTCGCGCAGCTGCGCCTGAGTGATCGTGCCGACCTTGACGCGGTGCGGCTCCCCCGAGCCCTTGTCGAGCCCGCTCGCCTGCTTGATGAGCACCGCGGCGGGCGGCGTCTTCGTGACGAACGTGAACGAGCGGTCTTCGTAGACCGTGATGACGACCGGGATCGTCGTCCCGGCATCGCCCTGGGTCTGCGCGTTGAACGCCTTGCAGAACTCCATGATGTTGATGCCGTGCTGGCCCAGCGCGGGACCGACCGGAGGCGCCGGGCTGGCCTGGCCGCCGACGGCCTGGAGCTTGATCTGTGTCAGGACCTTTTTCGCCATCTAGGGGGTACCTCCGCAAGGCATCCGGCCATGCGCTCCGATTGAGACTAGAGACATCCGGTCTCTAGATTTTCTTGACCTGGTCGAAGCCGACCTCGACCGGGGTCTCGCGACCGAAGATTGACACAAGCACCTTGAGCCGGGAGGCATCCTCGTTCATCTCGGAGATCTCGCCGGAGAAATCCGACAGCGGACCGGAGATGACCTTGACCGACTCGCCGATCGCGAACGTCGCCTTCTTGCGCTCCCGCACGGCGACCTCGCGGTGCAGCAGCCGGTCGACCTCGGCCTGCGTGAGCGGGACCGGCTCGTTGGACGCGCCGACGAAGCCGGTCACGCCCGGCGTGCCCTTGACGAGTCCCCAGGAGTCCTCGTTGAGCTCCATGTTCACGAGCACGTAGCCCGGCATCGTGCGCTTCTCGACCGTGACCTTCTGGTTGTCCTTCATCTCGGACACGGACTCGGTCGGCACGACGACCTGGCGGACGTTGCGCTTCTGGTTCAGCGAAACCACGCGGTGCTCGAGGTTCTGCTTGACCTTGTTCTCATGACCTGAGTAGGTGTTGACGACGTACCAGCGAAACATGGTTGCCCTTGGTCTACTGAATCCTTAGATGATGAAGTCGATTATGCGCTGCGCGACGGTGTCGGCGAGTCCGAGGAACGCCCCGGCGATCACCACGAAGCCGAGGACGACCGTCGTCGCCTGACCGGTCTGGCGGCGATCGGGCCAGTCCACGCGCGACAGCTCGGCCACGCAGGCGCGCGCGAAGTTGACCACGCGCAGGTTGGAGGGCTTGCGAGCGGATGCCGGGCTCGCGACGTCGGCTGCCCCGACACCGAGCTGCTCACGATCGAGCGTCTCGTCGCCGGCGACATCGGGATCGAAGTCGTCGTCAAGCGGCTCGGGCTTGCCATCGGCGCCGGCGACGATGCTCGCCTCGACCTCGTCGACCTCGGCGGAGGCGTTGTCGAGCGAGCCGGGAACGTTCTCCCGCCGAAGCTTCTGCTTGCGCGCCTTCGCGCGCTGGCGTTTACGTGCCATCTGATGGGCCGGTCTGCGATCGCTACCGGGTCTCCCGGTGGCCGGTGTGCTGCCTGCACCACCGGCAGTACTTGCGCAGCGAGATGCGCTCGGGGTTGTTGCGCTTGGACTTGTTGGTCTGGTAGTTGCGCCGCTTGCATTCCTCGCAGGCGAGGGTGACAGCGATGCGCACGTCTCCGCGGGCCATTCGGCAGCTCCGTGACGGCAAGAGGGCAGAAAAACGACCTGCGGCGGCAGGTCTGCCACGAAGTCTAGCGCGCGGGCGCCGGCTGCGCCGCTACCGCGCTGGCGCAGGTCGGGATGCGAGGACGCCGACCGTGGTATGGTTGCGCCTGCAATTACTTCAGGGGGTCCGTCATGCGACTCGAGGGCATCCACCACATCACCGCGATCACCGGCGACGCGCCCGGCAACGTCGACTTCTACGCCCGCGTGCTCGGGCTGAGGCTCGTCGCCAAGACCGTCAACCAGGACGACCCGACGGTCTACCACCTCTTCTACGCCGACGAGGAGGGTTCGCCCGGCGCGGATCTGACCTTCTTCGAGTATCCGGGCGCCGCCTTGGGCCGAGCGGGCGCGGGTATGGTCCATCGCATCGAGTGGGCCGTGGAGGGGCGCGAGGCGCTGGACTTCTGGCAGACGCGGCTGGAGGGCGAGGGAGTGGCCACGCAGCGCGGTGACGAGACACTGCGCTTCACCGATCTCGAGGGTCTGGCCCATGAGCTGATCGTCGGAGTGCGCACCAACGCGCCGCTGAGCGCCTACCACCCCGAGATCCCCCCGGCGCACGCCTTGCAGGGCTTCCTCGGCGTGCGCGCCTACAGCGCGCGCCCCGACGCCAGCGCGCAGCTGCTCCAGGACGTGCTCGGCGCCGACC
>JBPCJA010000151.1:0-5313 GCA_051005755.1 Solirubrobacteraceae bacterium | reverse complement strand
CCCGACAGCGTGAACCCTCGACTTCGACACCGATCCCTCCGCGCCGGCGCGCCGTCCGGCGGCCCGGCCGTCCCGCGGCGGACGAGCGACCCGTCGAGCCGCCCGTGCGCGACCGCGCGGCAGAGCGCCGCGCCGCACGCCGGGCGGCGGTGGCCGGCGAGTAGCGCGGGGAGCCACCGGTGCTGCGCATCCAGCCCGATCCTCCCGCTCCGCCCGCCGCCGCGGCCGGGGAGCTCGACGACGAGACCGAGCGCCCGATCGGCATCCGCCGCGTGCGCCGCGTGGCATTTCCGCGCGCCGTGGTGACCCCGCCGGCAGACGTGCCCCGCGGCCCCGCCCGCGCGCGCCGCTCGGTGGGCGGGCGCCTGCTTGGCCTCCTCGCGCTGGCCGTCCTGGCAGCGCTCGTCCTCGGCGTGCTCATGCTCTTTCAGCCCTTCGGCAGCGCTGAGGGCTCCGCGGTGCGGGTGACGATCCCCGCCGGCTCCAGCGCCCGCGAGATCGGCGACCGGCTCGCGGCAGCCGGCGTCGTCGACTCGGGCCTGCTCTTCAGCGTACGGGCGGCGCTGTCGGGCAAGCGCGGCGACCTGCGCTCCGGTCCGCACACGCTGCGGCGCGAGATGAGTTACACGGCCGCGATCCACGCGCTGAGCACCCTGCCGTCGGTGACGAAGCCGCCGACGGTGAGCGTCACGATCCCGGAGGGCCGCTCACGCCGCGAGATCGTCGCGATCGTCCGCGAGGCGCGGCTGCGGGGTGGCTACCTCGCGGCCTCCAAGCGCTTCGCCGGCGCGCTGAACCCGTTTCGCTACGGCGCCCCGAGCGGCACGCGCTCGCTGGAGGGCTTCCTCTTCCCGGCGACGTACGAGGTGCGCGCGGGCGCCCCCGCGCGAGCGCTCGTCGCGCGCCAGCTCGCGGCCTTCCGCGACAACTTCGCGCGCGTCGACATCCGCCGCGCCCGACGCAAGAACCTCACGGCCTACGACGTTCTCATCATCGCCTCGATGGTCGAGCGCGAGGCGCGGGTGGCCCGCGAGCGTCCGATCATCGCGGCCGTCATCTACAACCGGCTCGCCGACGGCATCCCGCTCGGCATCGACGCCACCAGCCGGTACGAGACGAACAACTGGACCAAGCCGCTGACCGACGCCGAGCTCAAGCGCGACTCGCCCTACAACACGCGCATCCGCGCCGGGCTGCCGCCGACGCCGATCGGCAACCCCGGCCTCGCGGCGATCAGGGCCGCCGCGCGGCCCGCGAAGGTGGACTACCGGTACTTCGTCGTCAAGCCGAACACCTGCGGCGAGCACGCGTTCTCGAGCACCTACGATCGCTTCCTGGCCGACAAGGGCCGGTACGATCAGGAGCGGGGTCGGCGTGGCGGATCGCCGACACAGTGCTGACCATCAGGTGGCGCTCGAGCATCGGGTGACTGTCAACGACCGCTACGGCGTCCTCGGCTGGCCGGTCGGCCACAGCCGCTCCCCGGCGATGATGCGCGCGGCGGGCCTGGAGCGCTACCAGCGCCTGCCGGTTGCCCCGGAGGTGTTCGCCGACACCGTGCGGGCGCTCGGCGCCGCCGGCTTCCGCGGCGCGAACGTGACGATCCCGCACAAGGAGGCGGCGCTCACGCTGGCGAGCACCGCAAGCGACGCCGCCCGCGAGATCGGTGCCGCCAACACGCTGAGCTTCGGCGCGGACGGCTCGATCCACGCCGAGAACACCGACGCTTCCGGACTCCTGGCGGCGCTCGGCCGCGCGCCGGCGTCGGCGCTCGTCCTCGGAGCCGGCGGCAGCGCCCGGGCCGTGGTCTGGGCGCTCACTCGCGCCGGCGCCGACGTCTCGATCTGGAATCGCACGCCGCGGCGCGCGGAGGGCATCGGCGCGCGGGTCGTCGCAGCGCCGGTCGCGGCCGAGGTGCTCGTCAACTGCACGAGCGTCGGGCTCGAACATTCGTCCACCCCTTTCAAGGACCTTCCGCTGGAGGCCGATGGGCTGACGGAGTACGCGACCGTAGTGGACCTGGTGTACAGAGCAGGTGGGACGGCGTTGATTGCAGAGGCCGAGCGACGAAGCATCGCCACCGTCGATGGCCTCGAGATCCTGGCATGCCAGGGCGCGCTGAGCTTCACCCTCTGGACCGGCCTGGCGGCACCGCTCGACACGATGCGAACGGCAGCCAGAGGCTGCCAACCAGAGATCAATGCTTCCTGAACCCATTCCCATCAAGCCCGTGATCGCCCCTGGCGACGGCGCGGATGGCATCACCAAGCCCCGCCACGCGGGGGGCGCGGCCCGCTTTCTCACCGACGTCATCGTCGATCTCGGGCTCGTCCCGCGCGAGCGCGTCGTCGCCGCGATCGAGGAGGGCCGCCGCACCGGCAGGATGCCCGAGGACGTCCTCCTCGAGGAGGACACCCTTACCCCGGACGGCCTCGCTCGCGCGGTCGCCGAGCGCCACGGGCTCGACCACCTCGACCTCGGGTTGTTCAAACCCGACATGCAGGCCGCGAACCTCATCTCGATCCCCGCGGCCAGGCGCTACGGGGCCGTGCCGGTGGCGTTCGTCGACGACCGCACGCTGCTCGTCGCCATGGCCGACCCGGCGAACGTCCTCGCCGTCGACGACATCGCGCTGCTCACCGGCAAGGAGATCCGGCCCGCGGTCACGAGCCGCGAGGACATCCAGGCGCTCATCTCGCGGCTGTCGAGCCTCGACGACGTCGTCGCCGCCGATCTCCTGGAGGAAGAGGAGGCCCCGGCGGAGGTCGTCGACCTGCGCGAGTCGGCCGACGACGCACCGGTCATCCGGCTCGTCAACCAGATCATCGCCCAGGCGGTCGAGCAGGGCGCCTCCGACGTGCACCTCGAGCCCAACGGCAGCGAGCTGCGCGTCCGCATCCGCATCGACGGCGTGCTCGTCGAGTCGGCGACGGTCCAGCGGCGGATGGTGCTCGGCGTCATCAGCCGCGTGAAGATCATGAGCGACCTCGACATCTCCGAGCGCCGCCTCCCGCAGGACGGCCGCGTCGGGCTCATGATCGACGGCCACCACATCGACCTGCGCGTCGTCACGCTGCCGACCGTCCATGGCGAGTCGGTCGTCATGCGCATCCTCGACAAGGACTCGGTCGTCATGTCGCTCGACAAGCTCGGCATGGCGGTGCCCGAGCACGAGCGCTTCGAGCGCGCCTTCCGGCAGTCCTACGGCGCCGTGCTCGTCACGGGCCCGACCGGCTCGGGCAAGTCGACGACGCTCTACGCCGCCCTCGGGAACCTCAACTCGGTCGAGAAGAACATCATCACGATCGAGGATCCGGTCGAGTACCAGCTCGACGGCATCACGCAGGTGCAGGTCAATCCGAAGGCCGGCCTGCACTTCCACACCGGCCTGCGCTCGATGATGCGCGCCGATCCAGACATCATCATGGTCGGCGAGATCCGCGATCGCGAGACGGCGCAGATCGCGATCGAGTCGGCGCTCACCGGTCACCTCGTGCTCTCGACGCTGCACACCAACGACGCCGCAAGCGCCATCACGCGGCTCGTCGAGATGGGCATCGAGCCGTTCCTCGTCGCCTCGGCGATCGACTGCGTCGTCGCCCAGCGTCTCGCGCGCAAGCTCTGCCAGCATTGCAAGGAGCGTCAGATCATCAGCTCCGACGTCCTGCGCGCCAACGGCATCCGCAGCCAGTACGACATGGAGACCTACGCCGCCAAGGGCTGCGCGCGCTGCAACCACTCCGGCTACAAGGGTCGCATCGGCCTCTACGAGGTCATGACGGTCACCGAGGAGATCCGCAAGCTCACGCTCGCCCGCACCCCGGCGCCCGAGATCAGCGAGGTCGCCGTGCGCCAGGGCATGCGCCTGCTGCGCGACGACGGCCTGGAGAAGGTCCGCCTCGGGATGACCTCGATCGCCGAGGTCACGCGCGTGACGGGCACCGGCGCAGGCGTCGTCGAGACGTCCGCGTAGGCTGCGCGCGCCGGCGTGCCTCAGCGGCCTCGCACGTCTGTCGCCTGCGCAACGAGCTGCGAACGCTCACGACTCACCCACGGCAAATTGCTCCGGCTTGAGGACGACGCCACGCACATAGCGCCGGGTGTCCAGCGGGACCAGATCCGGCGAGGGTGCTCGCGCCGGCCCGAATTCGGCCTTCATCTCATATTTTCTCTCGAGCAGGTCGACGTAGAGACCGTAGTCGAGCGTATAGATGTTGTAGCGCCGAGTCGCGTTCGCGGGATCCAGGACGTTGCGCTGAATGAGGTGCAGCACGCGAAAATCGACAAGCGACCGCAACGTCTCGTTGGGCTCGTTGCGCCGATCGAACATGAACGTCCTGCGACGGCCCTTCGCGATCACCTCAGCCGATATGGCAGCGAGCGCGTCGCGGTGCTCACGGTCCAGGTTGGTCTCCTTGTCGGTACCGAACCATGTTCGAGCCGAGTCGCGCACGGACGCCAGATCGATCGCGCGCAGGTTTCGTCTGATCGCATCCGCAAAGGCCGTCGCGAAGATTCCCATGAAGTCGCGCACCACTCCCTCGCCCGCACGAACAAGCTCCCGGTAGGGGCGCTTGGACACGAACAACAGCTCCACAAGGCGCTCGCCGCCTACGACCGCATACTCTCGTTCGAGATAGTCCCGCGTCTCGACGTCTGCATTGCAAACCTCGACCCTGGCAGGTATGGCCCGACGGTGTGCACCTGGACCGCGCTCGATCTCGGCGGATAGGTGGCGGAACAGCACGTCGGCAAACAGCTCCTCGGTCTGCGCGGTATTACGGTCGTAGACGAAGTAGTCGTCGAGCTCGAGGCTGGAGGAGACGTCCGCACCGAGCTCGAAGCCGACCAGGTTGTTACGACCGGACGGAAACGAGAAGACCGAGCGGTATTCCAGAGCGGCGATCTTGACCGTCACGTTGGGCAGGACGAAGAGCGATCGCTTGAGGAACTCCGCGAGGTAGGGCTGCAGGTCCTCGGGAATCGCGGTCCACTCGTCGAGGAGCAGATACATGTGGGCAACGCCGGTGCTCGACAGCGAGTCGGAGAGCGCACGGGCGATCTGCCCGAAGAGCATGTGGTCGATGGGGGTCCCTTGGCGCGCGGTCCGCGAAGACAGCCTGGCGCTTTCCGCGCTTCTGGCAGACAGGTTGACAAAGGGAGGTGCGCCCGTGATCCCCGCGCTGCGGAGCCTGTCAAGTCGGATGAGACGGTCTGGTGTGGTGTTTAGTGAGTAGGCTCGTCGTTGTCGGGTTTGTTGATCCATGCGGCGGTGGGCAGCTTGGGTGGTCGTGGTGGGTGGCGCACGAAGCG
>JBPCJA010000150.1:0-4606 GCA_051005755.1 Solirubrobacteraceae bacterium | reverse complement strand
GGGCAGCACGCGCCCGTTCATCCGCTTGAGCACCTGGTTGATGTCGGGCACCGTGATCGCGATCCCGACCGTCTCCCCGTCCTTCTCGGCCAGCATGAACCAGTGCTTGTCGAAGACCAGCTGCAGGTCGATCCCGTACTGCGTGAGGTCGGCGCCGGAGTAGGGCACGAAGCCCCAGTTGCGCTTCCAGGCGGCGTTGTAGACCTCGCCGAAGACCTTGATCTCCTTCGGCAGGTCGCGGCGTCGCATGTGACGCAGCTTGATGCCGTGCTTGGTCTCGGACTGCTCGGCGAGCTCGAAGATGACCGGCAGGACCTTTTCGCGATCGTCGATGCGCAGCTCCCACATGAGCAGGTCGATCGCCTTGTCCAGTCCGGCGCCCTCGCAGAGGCGCTGGTAGTAACCCGGATGCCACGGCTGCTTGATCATCGGCTCGCGCTCATAGCCCTCGATGAGCACGCCGCACTCGTCGTTCATCGTGTAGTCCATCGGGCCGATCATGTGGTGGCGCCCGCGCTCCGCGAGCCAGCCGCGGGCTGCGTCCAGTAGCGCCTTCGCGACCTCGGGGTCGTCCTCGAGCTCCAGGAAGCCGAACATCGCGGTGCCGGCTCCGTGCTGCTCGTCGTAGGCGCGATCGACCTGCGCGCTGATGCGTCCCACGACACGGGTGGGACCGGTCGTGGTCCAGGCGAGGAACTCCTGCGCGCCGGCGTGCTTGAAGTACGCGTTCAGGCGGCGGTTGTGGAACATTCGTCGCTCCAGGCGCAGCGGCGGCACCCACTGCGGCGAGGTAGAGTGCAGCCGGTACGGGAGCTCGATGAACTCCTCCAGATCTCGCCGCGACGAGACGGCGCGCACCTCCACTTGCACGACGCTCACGCTACATGGCCTCCCTGTCACATGACGTCTTCGCGAAGGTCCGCGGCCACGACCGGTCCGAGCAGCTGCGCGCGGCGCGCGACGCCGACCTGCTGCCGTACTTCCGCACGCTGGAGGGGCCGGCCGGCCCGGTCGTCGAGATGGAGGGCGCCGAGCGGATCATGCTCGGCTCCAACAACTACCTCGGCCTGACCGGCGACGAGCGTGTCATCCAGGGCGCGCAGGCGGCGCTGAACACGTACGGGACCGGGCTGACCGGCTCGCGGCTGCTCAACGGGACGATCGCGCTGCACCTCGAGCTCGAGCAGGAGATCGCCGAATGGATGGGCACCGAGGAGGCGCTCGTCTTCACGACCGGCCACCAGGCGAACCTCGCGGCGCTCGGCACGCTGCTGGCGCCCGGCGACACCGTCGTCGCCGACTCAGGCGACCATGCGTCGATCATCGACGGCTGCCTGCTCAGCCGCGCGAAGCTGCGCGTGTTCCGCCACAACCGCATCGACAAGCTCGAGCGCACGCTTGAGAAGGCGGCCGCCGACGGGGGCGGCATCCTCGTCGTGGTCGACGGCGTCTTCTCGATGGAGGGCGATGTCGCGCCGCTCGGGCAGATCACCGAGCTGTGCGCGCGCTTCGGCGCGCGGCTCATGGTCGACGAGGCGCATGCCGCCGGCGTCCTCGGCGCCCGCGGCGCCGGCACGGCCGAGCTGCTCGGCGTCGAGGATCGCGTCGACCTGCGGATGGGGACGTTCTCCAAGAGCCTTGCGAGCTGCGGCGGCTTCATCGCCGGCAGCCACGAGGTCGTCGACTTCCTGCGCGTCCAGAGCCGCTCCTTCCTCTTCACCGCCGCCGGGGTGCCGGCCGCGGTCGGCGCCGCGCTGGCGGCGCTGCGGATCGTGCGCTCCGACGAGGGCCCGCCGCTGTTGGCGCGCGTGCTCGACAACGCCGCCTACCTGCACGCGGGCCTGAAGGAGCGCGGCCTGAAGGTCGTCGAGCACGAGGGCCGGCACATGACGCCGATCGTCCCGGTCAGCGTCGGCGACGACTGGAAGGCCGTCCTGCTGTGGCGGGCGCTCTACGACGCCGGCGTCTTCGTCAACGTCGCCATCCATCCCGCGGTACCGCCGGGCGGGGCGCTGTTGCGCACGAGCGTCATGGCGACGCACGAGCGTCCCACGCTCGACCGCGCGCTCGACACGTTCGCCACGGTGAAGGCCGCGTTCGAGGCCGAGCACGGCCCGCTGCCGGCCTGACGGCTTGTCCAAAGCTTCACAAGCGAATCACGGAAGAAAAACATCGCTCCGAGCGGTGGCTTTGGGTGGAGATCCGTTGACCGGGCCCCCACGCCTCACATACGTTCGCGAGGTCGCTCAGCGCGGCGCGTCGGATAAGGTCGCAGACTCGCCGGACCCCAGCGCAGGACACCGGAAGCTGGCGGTAGGTGACCTTGTGGGGGTCGATCGTACGCGTTTTTCACAGCTCAATACCACGAAGCGCTGCCGTCCCGCGGACCAGGCAGCCGGGGAGGACTCCATGCACGACGCAACAGCGACGCTCGTCCCTGCGCCGCAGCACATGCAGGCACTTCAGCGCGCCAACGAAGTCCGACTCGCGCGGGCCGACCTCAAACGCCGCGTCGCCGAGGGGGCGATCGGCGTCGGCGAGGTCATCCTGACGTGTCCGTGGGAGGCGGCCAGCATGACGATCGCCGAGCTGCTCGTCAGCCAGCGCCGTTGGGGCACGACGCGCTGTCGCAAGTTCCTCGCGGCAATCGGAATGCCCGAGACGAAGACGATCGGGTCGATGACCGAGCGCCAGCGCCGCGCGCTGGCGACGATGGTCTGACGCCGTCCCCGGATGGCTGATCCCGCGACCCGCGGGATCAGCCCTCCGACGGGCGCCAGCCCGCCCGCCGCGAGGCGGCGACCGCTGCGTCGATGCGGCGCTCGAGCTCGCGCTCGCCGACGGTGCCGAGACTCGTGCTCTGCGCCCGTCCATGCCAGCGGGCGTACGTGATGTGGGGGCAGACGGCGACGCCGTAGAGGTTGGCGAGGATGCCGTCGCGATCCCAGCCGACGGCGAAGCGCCATCGGTGGCGCCGCACGATCGCACGCAGCTCGCCGAGATCGCCGCGGATCCCGACGGCGGCAACCTGCACGCCGGGGTGGCGCGCCGCGACGCGGTCGAGCCGATCAAGCCCGTCGGCGCAGTCGCCGCCCCGCGCGGCGAGGAACGCGAGCACCAGCGGTCCGCGCTCGGCGAGCTCGCAGAGGTTGAGGACTCCAGGCCCGCGGACCTCGCAGGCCGGCCGGCTGCCTGCGCTGCCCTCCCCCGCTCGCCTCGCGACGTTGGCGTCGCACGGATCCTGGGGCTCGTCGCAGTCGACGCCGGATTGCGCGAGCGGGACGGCGAACGGCGGCAGCTGTGCGCCGGGCGGCAGGCCGCGCGCGCCCGGCCCCGACGTGCGGTCGCCGCCGAAGGCCACGTAGCCGATCGCCAGGACCGCGACGATCCCGACCAACCAGCGGCAGCGGCCGTCGCTCACCGCGCGACCGCCGGCGGCGCGCGCCGGCGGCGCAGCGCTGCGCGCGCCGGCGCAGCCCGCCGCTCGGCGAGCAGCAGCACCGCCGGCAGCACGACGAGCACGCCGAGCAGCGAGACGGTGAGGTCGACGACCGTGACGAAGCCGAAGTCGCGCAGCATGCGGATGTCGGAGACGACGAGCACGGCGAAGCCCGCGATCGCCGTCGTGCCCGACGCGAGCACCGCGGCGCCCGTCGAGCGGTACGTCCGCGCGAGCGCCGCGCGCGGGTCGTGGCCGGCCTGGCGCTCCTGGCGATAGCGCTCGGACAGCAGCACGCTGAATTCGGTCGAGATCGCGACGACGAGCGCGCCGAGCGTCACCGACATCGGGTTCAGCGGGATGCGCAGCGCGAAGAGCACGAGCGCCGACCAGCCGCTCGCCAGCGCGATCGGGACGAGCGGGACGAGCGCGCGGGACACACCGCGCAGCGCTACGAGCAGGGTGAGCGCGACGGCCAGCAGTCCGGCGAGCAGCGTCAGCATCCGGCGCACGTTCGAGGACACCTCCGCGTTGGCGTCCGCGGCCAGCACCGGCAGTCCCGCGACCGCCGCCCGCACGCCCGGCGGCCGGCCGTCGTCCAGCCGCGCACGCATGTCGTCGAGGACCTGCTTCTGGCGGTCGAGCGTCATCAGCCGGATGCCGAAGGCGAGCGTCGCCGTGCGCCGGTCGGCGGTGATGACCGACTGCGAGAAATACGGCGGGACGGCGTCCAGGAGCGCCTTGATGTCCGTCGCGTTCGCGCGCGAGCCGGGTGTCGTGAAGAGGTCGGGCAGCGAGAAGGCCGGACACAGCTGCGCCGTCCCGCAGCCGCGTCGCGCCGTGTAGCCTTGGTGCTTGAGCACGCCGGACTGGTAGGCGATCATCCACTCGATCACCCGCGGGCGCGTGAGGTCGGCGCCGTCGACGAGGACGTCGACCTCGCCGCCGACGCCGGTCGAGCGCTGCAGCGCGTCGAGGTCGCGCAGCGCGGGGAGGTCCTGCGGCACGAGCTTCTGAATGTCGGACTCCACACGCGTCTGCGTGTCCAGCGCCCAACCAGCGGCGGCGGCGGCGAGCCCGATCGCGAGCACGCGCGCGGGATTGCGCGTCGCGTACGCGAGTGCGACGGCGGGGGCGCGCAGCGCGCAGGCGGGGCCGCCGCGGACG
>JBPCJA010000149.1:0-21938 GCA_051005755.1 Solirubrobacteraceae bacterium | reverse complement strand
CAGCGCGCAGTTTGGGTTTCTCCCCGGCCTCCACAGCGGCGCTTTCGCTGGCAAACAGAACCCCGGTGCCTCGAATCGTCAGCAAATCCGGGCATTCTGAAGTCCCTCCAGAAGAGCCGCACCCGTTCGATTCTGCCGTTGTTGGTGCGTACCTTCGTTGCTGGCGCCGACGGCGTCACGCGGCGCGGCCGACGGGGCTGGGCGAACAGACCGACGACCATCAGCGCCGCGGTCGCCGACCGCTTCTTCAGCGAGGGCCCGGCGCCCCAGCTATACCATTCCTACAGACGTAACCGATGGTGGACTGCTCGCCGCCCACGCGCCCCAGCCGGCACGCCTCCTCCAAAGCGACCTGATGGAAATGGCGGTAGGCGAGCACGGCGGAGCCGAAGGGCCTCGTGTCGGATCCCTACCGGACGAGCTCGCCGCGCGATGACGTCGTGCCGGCGGGCCACGCAGCGCGCGGTGAGCCGATCGGCATGCACGATTGACCCCGCTTGTCCCCACGCCGCCAGTGTGGTCAATGCTGCACGACATACGTGCAGACGTGACCCCGGTCGCCGTGCAGCCGCCGGCGAGGTCACGCGTGCACGCGATGTGACTACATGAGCGATGCGAACCCGGTTGAGACCTTCCGACCGCGCCGATCGCGCTCCCCAGCCCAGGCCGTTGAACCACTCATCTAGGCAGACGTGGCCGGAAGTTCGGCGAGGTTTTTGCGGATGCCCGGCCGTCAGGCGCGGATCGGGCGCCGGAAACCCGCGAACCTGCGGACGCGTCCACCAGCGGCTCAGCGTCCCCGGCCGCCGGCGAGCTCGCGGCCGCAGGCCTCGCAGAAGCGATCGACGTCGGCCGGGCGCAGGCCGCAGCCGGGACAGGGTTCGCCCGCGAGCGGTTCGTCGGCGAGGGTGTGGCGCGGCCGCGGAGACGGTCCGGTCGGACGTTCCGTGGCGGCGACCGCGGCCGTGGGCGTGGACTCTGCCGCGCTGCCGGCGGACGCTGCGATCAGCCGTTCGTCGTCGGTCCACGCCACGACGATCGGCGCTCGACCCACGATCTCCCCGGCCACGGCGACCACGAACTGCGCGGCCAGCATCTCGTCACCGGCGCCACGTGCCGGCAGGGCGACTGCGAGCTCGTACGCCCACGCGCCGTCCGTCCAGCGGCCGGCTGCATGCTCGACCGTCCGGTCGTCGAGCCGGACCCCGGCGTCGCGCAGGTCGCCGGTCGCCGGCGAGACCTCGCGCAGGACGGCGACCGTCGCGCCGAGCGGCGTCCACAGGCGCAGCGACACGTCGACGCCCGGCTCGTCGATCCCCGATGCTCGTATCCAGACGACCGCCTCGACGGTGGAGGCTCCCACCGGCAGGTGCGCGTTGTGCAACTCGGTCACTGCGAAGGCGCTCACGTCCACGTCCTCGGCCGCACGCGGTTGGCCTCGTCGACGAGGCGGATGCGCTCGCTCGCGGTCGCTGCCACGGCGGCCAGCGAGCGGTACGTGCGCTCGAGCCCGAGGCGCAGCTCCGATTCGACGAGCGCGTACCCGGCGAGGGTCGCGGCGGGCTCCTCGGCGGCGCGGTCGCGCGCGACCAGCTCGAGTGCCGACCGCAGGAGCTCGGCGGTGAGCCGTGCGTGCTGCTCGCCGTCGAGGGCCAGCGCGTCGATGCCGGCGGCGGCTGCGCGCAGCTCCGCGAGCGCGGCCCCGCCGCCCAGCAGGCAGCGAACCCTCGCCATCTGCGCCTGGTCGTGGGCGCTGGAGGAATCCGGCACGCGCTCGTACGCAGCGATCGCGCCGGCGCGATCGCCGCACGCCAGGCGGCAGCGCGCGAGCCCAAACGTCGCCGTCGTGTAGCTCGAATCGGTACGCGAGACGATCTCGTACCAGCCCGCCGCCGCGGCCGGGTCCCTGGCCAGCTCGCCGCACATGCCGAGCGCGAGCTTCACCGCGAGCTCGCCCGGAATCGCGTGGTAGACGAGCTCGAAGCTCGCCCTGGCGGCGACGGGGAGGTGCTGCGCCAGCGCCGCGACGCCGCGATACCAGTGCGCGCGCCACTCCCACGGGTCCACGCGCTCGATCTCGGCGAGCAGCTCGTGCGTCTCGTGCCACTCCTGCGCGTCGATGAGCGCCTGGGCGAGCCGCAGGTCGACCTCGACGGTGCGCTCCGGCGCGCGGCGCAGCGCCCCGACGAGCTCGTAGGGATCGACCGCGGCGAGCGTTGCGAGGTACCCGGCCGCCGGGTCGTCGGTCGCGACCCGCAGGGCCGGCAGAAGCCGCCCGCGGGGACGGTCGGACCTGGCGCGGACGTCCGGGGTGAAGAGCGTGCTGCGCGCGGGCACGGGCGCGCCCGTCTCGTCGGCGACGACCTCGCGCAGGACGCCGTAGAGCTGGTCGGCCATCTCCTCGGCCGTCTGGAAGCGGTCGTCGGGGTTCGGCGCCGTGCCCTTGCAGAGCAGCTGGTAGAGCGAGTCGTAGCGCTGAAAGAGCGGGGTGTCCGCCTTCGGCGGCAGCGTGTACTGCAACGTCATCTGAAAGCCCTCGAAATCGACGCACAGCGCCGCGAGCGTTCGTGCCACGGTGAAGAGGTCTGAGGCGATCGACGGTCCGGCGTGGTCGATCTCGGGGGCCTGGTAGCCGGCGGTGCCGTAGACGGGGCTCACGGTGTCGCCGATGCGGTAGACGCCGCCGAGGTCGATGAGCTTCAGCGAGTGTTGCGTCTGGATGACGTTGTCGAGCTTCAGGTCGCAGAACAGCAGTCCCGAGCGGTGCAGGTACGCCAGCGCGGGGAGGATCTCGAGCACGTACGCGATCGCCTGCGCGACGGGGAGCGGGTCCGTGATGCCCGCGTTCGCCTCGCGCCTCGTCGCCAGGAGCGCCTTGAGGCTGACCCCGCCGACGTATTCCATGACGATGTAGCCAGAGCCGTCGCGCTCGACGAAGTTGATGATCTTCACGATGTTCGGATGCTCGACCTCGGCGAGGAACAGCCGCTCCGCGAGCGCCGCCGCCATCGCCTGCTCGTCGCCGGCGTTGAGCAGGCCCTTGAGGACGACCCAGCGGTCGGCGACGTTGCGGTCCTTGGCCAGGTAGATCCAGCCCAGCCCGCCGTGTGCCAGGCAGCCCACGACCTCGTACTGATCGCCGACCACGTCGCCGGCCTGCAACTTCGGCGTGAACGAGAACGCCGCGCCGCAGCGCCGGCAGAAGCCCTCGGTCCGACCGGGCGCCCCGTCGCGGCCGCGCCCGACCGCGCTGCCGCAAGGGCCGCAGAAGCGCCGCCGCTCGGCCACCTTCGGATCGGCCATGACCGCTTCGGATGGGTTGCGGCGGGGCACGGGCGGCACCTCGACCAGGCCGGCGCCGAGGTGGGGACGGGGCGCCGTCCGCGTGCGTGCCGACCCGCCCCAACGCTGCGTTGTGGGCGCCGGGCCCGCGTCTCCCGCGCGGGCGCCCGTGCGTTCGCGGCGCGCGCGCGTGGCAGCCTGCGCCTCGGTAGGGGCGGTCGCGGCCGGATCGACGCCGCCGCGTGCCGGCGCCAGGCCGCACAGATCGCAGTAGCCGTCCTCGACGGTGCCGCTGCAGCCGGGTTGCGCGCAGGTCATCGCGTCCCGGGTCCTGTGCGCCGGTGGGAACACTGCGAGATCTCTGCGGCCGTCGGAGGTCTCAGCCCCTTCAGCCAGCGCTCGCGAAACGCCGTCGTCTTGCCATCGCGGCGCAGCTTCGCCAGCACCGCGTTCACGAAGGGTACGAACCTGCGGTGCGCCTTGTTGATCGCCATGCCGTAGCGCTCGATGCCCAGGCACGGGCCCACGATCCTCGTGTGATCGTCCTGTTGCTTGAAGCCGAAGAGGATCGTGTCGTCGCCGGTGATCGCCGCGACATCGCCCTCCTGCAGCGCGACCAGGCAGTCCGAACGCACCGCGACCGGGTATGGCACGACGCCCACCTCGCCCTGTAGGCGCTTGACGGAGGTCGAGCCAACCGTCGCGCATACCTTCTTGCCGCGGAGATCCGAGAGGCGGTCGACGCTCGAGTTCCTGGGGACGAGCAATCTCTGCTGCGCGCGGGCGTAGACGGAGCTGAAGAGCATGCGCCGCTGCCTGTCGCATGCGATCGAGTAGGCGCTCGCCACGATGTCGACCTCGTTGTTCACGATCACCGACTCGCGTTGCTTCGTCGAGATCGCTTTGTACACGATGCTCGGCCTGCCGAAGATGGCCCGTGCGACCTCACGGACCATGTCGATGTCAAAGCCCTCGATCCGCGACGTGATCGGATTGAAGTACGCCAGGCCCTTCGAGTTCTGATCGACGCCCGCGATGAGGTGCCCGCGGTCCTGGATGTCGCGCATGAACGTGTCGGCCGGCATGTGCCCAGGGCGGGGCAGCGCACTGGGGGCGAGGCTCGAGAACGACGTGTCGCTGCACTTCACGGGTTTGGTCGTGGAGGACGGGCCGGGGGGCAGTGTGGGATCCAGCGCCTCGAGCGAGCTGTTCTGCGCCCGGTCGGACACGGATGCGCACCCGCCGAACGCGAGGGCCGCGCACGAGATCAGCGCGGCCACGACCTGCCGGGGCGGTCGAGCGGTCACAGGTACTCCATCAGCCGCCGGCGCACCCCGAGCAGCGCGAGAACAGCGCACAGCGCGGTGAGGAGGGGGATGCCGATCGCGAGCCCGCCGAGCGCCGAGCGCGCGCGCGGGGCGGCGTCGTCGAAGCGGCCTTGAGCGACCCCGATCTCGCGCTGGAGCGCGTCGTTCAGCACGGCGGCAGCGCGCCGCGTGGAACGGCTGCCATGCGCCGCGAGCTTCACCGCTTTGGTGAAGTTGCCGCGGATCTCCTGCTCCACCACGAGGCGGTGGGCTTCGAGGTACGTGCGGTAGGCGGCGTAGATCGCATCGATCGCCTCGGTTCTGTGGCCGCCGACGGCGACCTGGTGCAGCAGCCCACCGCTGCCGCGGGCGGGCCCCGGACGGTCGATGCCGATCGGCCTGGTCAGAGCTTGGAAGCCGAGGTCGACGTCGACGAGCTTGGACTCTCCCGCGCCTCCGCCGCGGGCGGCGAGCGCGGTGCTCTCGTCGGCCTGTGCGCGCGACGCCAGGATGCGGGTGGCCGTGAGGAGCTCGACGGGGTCCGATCCCTTGCCCTGCGCCTCCACCAGGCGGCGCTGCTGTACCGCGAACGCCACGAGGATCCAGACCACGAGCCCGACCAGCACGGCCGAAGCCAGCGCCAGGTGGGGATTGACGATCCGGTGTGTCGCACGGGCGATGTAGGCCTGCGTCGCGGCCAGCAGCGCGAGCATCGCGCACCCCGCCAGGATCACGACGAGCATCGTCCAGGTCGAGGCGCCCGCCCGGTAGCGCGCGGTGAGGCTCATCGCCTCGATCCTGTACAGCTCGCGTGCGAACGGGAGGATCTCGTCGCGCATCGTGGCGGAGGCTCGGCGCAGGTAGGCGCTGCCGACCGGAAAGCCCTGGCGATTGTTCGCGCGCGCGCTGTCGATGAGCCCCGCGTATACCGGCAGCTTCTCGGTGATGCTCCGCACCGCCGGTCTGCTGTCCGAGGACGTCCCGATCTCCCGCCCGAGCTCGGCCACGCCGGCGGCTGCCCTGCGCAGCTCTCGGGCGTAGCGGCGGCGCGAGATCGCGGGCTCGGGCCCGCCGACGAGGAAGCTGAACGCCGCGATCGCGTGGGCGTCCGACAGGTGGGCCGAGAGGTCGACCGCCGACACCAGCAACGGCTCGGTCGTCGCGACGCTCTGGACCGCGTCCCGGCGCGTCTCCGCGGCTTTCGCGGCGACCGCGCCGAACACGATCGCGCTGAGGGCCAGCAGCGCAGCTGACAACCGCAGGCGCCCTGGCGTCGTCGCCAGCTGTTGACGGATCGCCAGACGGCTGCGGGCGACCGTCCGCACAGCGTTGCGCACGCCGCTCATCGCGATCTCCCGTCACGGTCGTCACCGAGCTGCTCACCCGGCCGGTGTGCCCGCCAGGCTCCCAAGGCCGGCCGCTCCGGAACGTGGAGAACCGCTACGTCGTCAGCCGCCGCCACACCCGCCGCCGCCGCCACACCCGCCGCCGCCACACCCGCCGCCGCCGCCACAGCCGCCGCCGTCCCCGGCGCAGCCAGTCGAGGCCGCGCCGCCTTCGATTCCGCTGCCGTAGGAGGATCTGCCACGCCGGCGGGAAACGGACCGGCCACTTCGGCCGCCGCCCGCCCCGTACCGGTCCCGCATGCGCGCCAGGTCCTCGGCCTCCCAGACGAAGCCGTCCTCGATGCCACCCTCACCGTCCACGGCAAACAGAAGCGGGACGCCCGCGAACGTCCCCGCCGCCGGAGCCGCGAGCGCGTGCTTCTCGACCACGCCGAGCGTGCGCGCGAGGATGTCATCCATCGGTACGGGAACGGCCGCCTCGGGGCTGTGGTGGAGATAGTGACCAAAGGCCCGGTCGCAGAACGCGTGGTACTCGCGGGTCATGAGGATCATCTCGTGCCACGCAACGTCGACGGCCCGCGAGGGCATGCCGAGCATCTCCCCGTTCGCATAGAGACAGGCGAGATACCATGAGCGCAGACCGTCCAACGCAAGCGCGACCGTGCGCTCGTGCCCGAACTGCTGTCCCAGCTTGTCCGATAGCGCCGGCGGGAACGTATAGCTCTCGATGAACGCCCGGCGCCGCTTGAGGCGCAGGCGGCCGATGGGCCTTGACTGCTCGATCTCCATGATGGGCTCCGTTCGTGGATACGTGGTCGTGCGGGGTGCATGCGGCGGTGAGACGAGCCGCCCGCGACGCTCGGCACCGCCGACCCAGTGGGGTCGCCGGCGCCGAGCGACGCGGGTCAGGAGCCGGCGGCCTGCAGCCGGACATCGTCCACGCCGGCGCGCAGGGGGCCTTGGTTGTCGACCTGCGCGAAGCGGATGCGGACCTTCTTGCCCGCCCATCGCGAGAGATCGAAGGTGATCGTCCGCGGGCCGATCTCGTTGCGGTCGCCGGGTGCCGTCCGGAAGATCCTGGCCAGGACGTGCTTGGCAGCCACCGAGTCGGCGGGCGCAGCCGGATCCATGAGGTCCACGCGGAACTGCTGATTTGGCCTACGGAGCTCGAAATCGAGGCTCGCGGGAGACGAGAGCTCGCCGACGTTGTCGTAGAACAGCGTGAAGCGCAGCTTCACGCGGCGGTCGAGCTTCACATCTCGATAGAGGATCCGAGACCCCGGAGCGCTCATGTCCGTGACGGCGGCGAAGCGCCCCTCCGGGGGCTGGGGCACCGAGAACGGGAAGTTCGGGTCGCTGTCTGCGGGGTCAGGTGGCTTCGTCCCGTCCGCGTAGACATGCCACGCTCCGCTGCCACGAGAACGGGTCCGCCAGCCCGTGAAGTCGCCCCGCTCGAAGTTCCAGTTCCCCGACGCCTCCTCGGAGGCGGGAGCGCCGGCGGGCGTGACGGCGACGGCCTCGGCGTCCCGTCCCCCGTGCGCGAAGAGCAAGACGGCAACGACCGCGAGGCTTGCGAGAAGGCCGCGGTAGGCGACCGAACGCCTGTTGATGCTTGGATCCATCGTTCCCTCCTTGGGAAGCGGGTGAGGAACCGATGCTCCGCGAGGGCGAGCCCGCCCGGTAGATGCTCTTGGTGTAGGCGTTCACACCTCGCGAGGGTGTGGAACCGGACACCCAGGGTCGCTGTCCGGCGCGGCGCTGCGAATGGACCATCGGCGCGGCCCTGTCGTCGCTCGTCCCAGGAGGACACCATGGACCCCCGCCTGCACTCGTTCCTCGCTGCTCGGTCCGGTCGGCCCAAGGCCGCGGGCAATGGGCTGTATCACACGCGGCTGACGCTGTTCGTACCTGTATGGGACTACTACGTTCGACTGAGCGGGAGGACGCCATGACGTCCGGCCAGGACCGAGGGGACGACGACTTCCGCGATCGCGGGCTGCTCGACAAGGCGAGCGCCGGGCACCTCTGGGAGGCCTCGCTGCGCAGCCAGCCCCGGCGCGCGCGGCTGAAGGCCGGGCTGGCCTACTTCCTGCGCGGCGAGCGGCCCGAGCCGGTTCCGGCCCTGCGTGAGCCGGTGGAGGACGTCGGCGCCATCGGCATCTGCTGCTCGGGCGGCGGGATCCGCTCGGCGGCCTACAACCTCGGCGCGCTGCAGGCGCTGCAGCGCGAGGATCGGCTGCACCGAGCCGACTACCTCGCCGCGGTCTCGGGAGGCTCGTACATCGCCGCCGCCTACTGCATGGTCGCCAAGACCTGGCAGGACGACGACCCGGGGTCCAAGGGCCGTGATTCCAATCCCGAGCTGATCGAGCGCGAGGCGCCGTTCGCGCCCGGGTCACCCGAGGAGCAGTACCTGCGCAACCGCAGCTCCTACATGGCCCGCGACGGGAGCGCCAAGCTCTATCTCTTCCTGCGCCTGCTGCTCGGGCTCCTCATCAACCTGCTGTTTCTCGCGCTCCCGCTCGTCGCGTTGACGATCCTCGCGGGCGTCGTCTTCTACACGCCGCTCTACGACGGCAACGGCCTGGACGCCCCGGCCTGGGCGTGGGTGATCCCCGCGATCGTGTTCGGCGCCGGCGTCATCGTCGCCGCCGCGTCCGTGCTGCGGCGCGCGCCGAACGACGCCTACCGCCGCGCCTCGGAGGTCTGGTGCTCGCGGCTGCTCGTCGGTGGTGTGCTCGCCGCGGTGGTCACGCTCGTGCTGCCGGTGCTCGCCGACGCTGACCTGCACAAGCTCGTCGGCGGGTCGGACACCACGCTCCCCAAGGTGACCGGCGGAACCGGCGTCGCCGGCCTGATCGCGGGCATCGTCGCCTGCTTGCACGAGCTGCGCGCGACACCGAAGCGGGCTGCGGCCGAGCTCGGCCGGACGCGCGGCTGGCTCGCGAGACAGACGCCGCGCGTGCGCCGCGCCGTCGTCCACAGCGCCGCCGCCGTCGCCGGCCCGCTGCTCCTGCTGACGATCGCCGTGGCGGCGCTCGCGTTTGCGATCTCGCATTCCGACGAGGCAGGATGGCTCCTGGGGCTGGCAGCAGGTCTGCTCGCCGCGTTCTTCGTGCTCTACGTGGTCGCCGACCTCACGAGCTGGTCGCTGCACCCGTTCTACAAGCGGCGGCTGTGCACGGCCTTCGCGCTGAAGCGCGTGCGGCCGGACGACGACGAGCGGACGCGGCATCGCGCGGTCCTCAGCCAGGAGGCCGAGCAGGGCATCGCCGTCGAGCGCGACTTCGACGACCTCGTCCCGCTGTCGAAGACGGCGCTGCGCAAGTGGCCGACGCTGATCGTCTGCGCCGCGGCGAACGTCTCGGACTCCGGCGCGACGCCGCCGGGACGCAGGGTCACGAGCTTCACGTTCAGCGCGCACACGATCGGCGGCCCGCTCGTCGGCGCGCTGAAGACGACGGACTTCGAGGACGCCTTCGACGGCGGTCGCCGCGCGCGCGACCTCACGCTGCCGGCGGCGGTCGCGATGTCCGGCGCCGCGATCTCACCCTCCAGCGGGAAGACCGGCAGCCGCTCCCTGACGTTCCTGATGGCGCTCGCGAACATGCGGCTCGGCGTGTGGGTGCCAAACCCACGCTGGGTCGCCGGCTCAAATGCCCATGAGCAGCGCCGCTACAAGCGACCCCGACCGTGGTACCTGCTGCTGGAGTTGCTCGGGCGCAACCGGCTCGACGCACGCTATCTCTACGTCACCGACGGCGGCCACTACGAGAACCTCGGCCTCGTCGAGCTGCTGCGCCGCGGCTGCAAGAGCATCTACTGCTTCGACGCGAGTGGTGGCCATACGTTCTCGGCGCTCGGCGACGCCGTCGCGCTCGCGCGCAGCGAGCTCGGCGTCGAGATCGACATCGATCCGCGGCAGCTCGTGTCAGAGGGCGAGCCACTGCGCGCCGAGGCGAACGCGATCCGAGCCCGGTTCACGTACCCCAGCGGCGAGGAGGGCGTCCTCGTCTACGCGCGCAACGTCGTGTCCTCCAGCGCGCCATGGGACGTCCGCGCCCACCAGCTCGAGGACCCGCGATTCCCGAACGACTCGACGATGGACCAGCTCTACACCGACCAGAAGTTCGAGTCCTACCGCGCGCTCGGCGAGCGCGCGGGCACGCGCGCGATCGAGTTGATGGACGAGGCCGGGGTCGATCAGTGGGCGGAACTGGCCGCGGCATGACCGCCCGCCTTCCAGACGAAGAAGCTCAGCGCCGCGCGGCGCCCAGGACGGGCCTACCGGCGAGCTGGGCTGGGCAGCAGCTCGTCAGGCAGGTAGCCGAGGCCGATCGCCTCGAGTGTCGGGTCGCACGCATTGCGGTGCATGCCGCTCGAAAGCCGACGGTCGTCATCGGGCAAGACCGACAGCGTCACGGGACTGGGCAGCAGCTCGTCAGGCAGGTAGCCGAGGCCGATCGCCTCGAGTGTCGATGGATTGCGGTGCATGCCGCTTGAGAGCGATCCCGCGGCGCCGTGATACACCCGCCCCACGGTTCTCGGGTGCTCTTGCTCACATGACCCCGCAGGGGCCGCCCCGGCACCGCCGCGCGTTTGTATCAGCCTCCGCGGGCGCCGCCTCTACGTGGGACCGCCGACCAATACCCCATGGATGAGGACGCAGACGTGAACCAGAGTTACCTGAATCTGAACAGCATCAGCGACGCCCACGTCGTCCCGGATGCCGGCGTCCTCGCACAGGAGCAGGCGCGGCCCCTTCGCCCGCTCGAGCGGCTGCGGCTGCTCGCGGACGAAGGCTCGCTGCAGGTCATCCGGTCGGAGGTGACCTCCGAGCGGATGGGCGAGAAGGCGAAGGCCGGCGACGGAGTGGTCGGCGGCTCGCTGCGCATCGGCGGGCGCCCCGTGTTCTGCTTCGCCCAGGACGCCGGCTACGCAGGCGGCTCGCTGGGCGCACAGCACGCCGACACGATCGTGCGCGTGCAACGCCACGCCCGGCAGGCCCGCGTGCCCGTGATCGGCTTCGTCGAGTCTGGCGGCGCGCGGATGCAGGAGGGGCTCGCGGCACTCAACGGCTACGCGCGCATCTTCTCCGAGCACGTCGCGATGTCGGGCCGGGTGCCGCAGATCTCGGTGATCACCGGCGCCTCCGCCGGCGGGGGCTGCTACTCGCCCGCGCTGACGGACTTCGTCGTGATGACCGACGCGGCGAGCATGTTCCTGACCGGTCCCGCGGTCGTCCGCGAGGTGACCGGTGAGGACGTCTCGGCGCGCGAGCTCGGCGGACCCGAGGTCCACGGGCGCAACGGCGTCTGCAACTTCACCGTGCCCACCGACATCGACGCCGTCTTCCTCGTCCGCCAGCTGCTCGGCTATCTGCCGACCAGTGCCTGGGACGCGGTACCCGTGGCGCTCCCAGCCGATCCCGCGGGCCCCGACCCCGGCGGCATCGTGCCCCTCGACGGCCGGCGCGTCTACGACGTCCGCGACGCGATCAACGGCATCGTCGACGCCGACTCCCTCCTGGAGTCCGCGCCGCACTGGGCGCCCAACATCGTCACCGCCCTGGCCCGCATCGACGGCATGCCGGTCGGCATCGTCGCCAACCAGCCGCGCCACCTCGGAGGCGTCATCGACGCCGAGGCCTCGCAGAAGGGCGGCCGCTTCGTACGTACCTGCAACGCCTTCGGCCTCCCGCTCGTGGTGCTCGTCGACACCCCTGGGTTCCTGCCCGGGTCCAAGCAGGAGTCCATCGGCGTCATCCGCCACGGCGCCAAGCTCCTGCACGCGTTCGCGGAGGCCACCGTGCCGCGCTTCACGGTCGTGCTGCGCAAGGCGTTCGGCGGCGCCTACATCACGATGAACTCCAAGGACCTCGGCGCCGACCTCTACCTCGCGTGGACCAGGGCCGAGCTCGGGATCATGGGCGCCGAGCAGGCCGTCGGCGTCGTGCATCGCCGCGCGCTCGCGGCGGCGGCCGACCCCGGCCAGGAGCGCAAGCGACTGGCGGACGCGTACGCGCTCGAGCACCTCAGCGCCAACGCCGCGGCGCGCATGGGCGCCGTCGACGAGGTCATCAGGCCGCCCGAGACGCGCGAGCGCCTCGCCTGGGCGCTGTCCACGCTCGGCCGCACCCGCGAACCCGGCACCACCCGCAACATCCCTCTCTGAGCGGAGGTGCTCAGGGGTCTGGCTCGACCACGATCCTCCACACGCGCCGATCTCTGGTTCAGCGCTACCGCCGTCCCCGATACGGGTAGGCGAGCTGTGCCGCGGGGGAGACCCCGACGATCGCGAAGATGGAGGAAGAGTTGGACATCGAGCAGATTGAGGACTGGCAGGGACAGAACGTCGTCGATCGCGACGGGGAGAAGATCGGCAAGCTGGAGGACGTCTACTTCGAGGCGGGCACGCGCGAGGCGGTGTTCGGGTGCGTGAAGAGCGGAATGCTCGGCCGGCGCCACATCCTCGTCCCGCTCGCCGGCGCGAGCGTCTCGCGCGACCACGTCCGGGTGGCCTACCCACAGGACCAGGTCAAGGACGGGCCGCAGGTGGACGCGGGAGCCAAGCTCGATGCCGGTCACGAGCAGAAGCTCGCCCGTCACTACGGGATCGAGCTCAGAGCTGTGGCAGCCGGGGGCGAGCGCGGCTACGAGAGCGCCAGCGCCCGTGCCGAGCGCGAGACGCGGGCGCGTGAGGCGACCGAGCGCGCCGAGGAGCTCGAGGCGCTCGCCGACCGCAAGGCGACGGAGGCACGCGAGGGCGAGCAGGAGGCCGACGACACCCGCCGCCAGGCGCAGCAGGCAGAGGACGAGCGCGACCGCGCGATGCGGGAGGCGGCCGAGGCGCGCGCCGAGGCGAGGTCGGAGGCGCCGCCAAGCGCATGACCGCGCCGGTCTGCGCGCAGCCGCGTAGCACCGGGCGGGCCCGCTCCGGGCGGGCCCGCCGGGCGGTCTGCGATCCGTGGACGGTCTACGTCCCGGCGCGCACCGTGAACTCGAACTTCGAGGCCGCGTCGGACGTATGGTCACGCTTCAGCGCCTCGAGGCTGATCGGCTTGGAGGTGTTGACCTTGAAGATCGTCGTGACGACGGGCGGCTTGCGCTCCGCGGCGGGACCGTAGTCGTACTCGCCGAAGAGGCCGCCGGACTCGACGTTCTCCATCTCGCGCAGCGCCTTCTGGATGCCCTCGCGCGAGAGGTCGCCCAGCTCGACGGCCTTCTTGAGCAGCGACTCGACGGCCTGCCCCTGCACGTACCCGAACGAGAAGTAGTAGTCGGGCTTCTGCTCGGGCCGGATCCTGTCGATGTCGTCGAGCATCGCCTTCATCCCGGGGACCGACCGGTCCCCCCACTCCGGACCCTCGGAGGCGACCCACGTCGTCTGCTCGAGGTAGGGCTTCAGCGGCGAGTCGGCCAACGGGCCGATCCACGCCGGCGACTGCAGGATCCAGCGCGGCGCGAACTTCAGCTTCGCCGCCGTGCCGAGGATCGTGCCGGTGTCGCTCGGCAGCGAGGTCAAGAAGACCGCGTCGCACTTCGCGCGAGCCAGGCGCTGGATCTGGCCCGTCACGTCCTTGTCGCCGCTCTTGAGCTTCTGCGTCGACGCGAGCTCGAAGCCGTTCTCCTTCGCTGCGAACTCGACGCCTTGCAGGCCGGCCTCGCCGTAGGCGTCGTCGTTGCCCATGAAGCAGACGCGCTTGCCCTTGCCGCCGCCCTCGGCGACGTAGTAGTCGATGGCATTGATGGCCTGCGTCTGGTAGGGCCCTCCGACCGGCAGCAGGTTCGGCTCACGCACCCAGAACGCGTCGAGCGACGCCGGCGCGGCCGTGATCTTGTCGCGCTTGAGCGACGGCAGCGTCGCGAGCGTCGGCGCCGTGCCGAGCATCTGCGTGAACAGGACGACGTCGTTCTTGATCTTGTTGTACTTCTGCACCGTCGTGTCGGACTCGTAGATCGTGTCCTCGGTGTCGAGCTTGACCTTGTACTTGCCGTCGATCCCGCCCTTGGCATTCAGCGCCTTGAAGAACACCTGGTTGCCGGCGGTCAGCGGCTCGCCGATGACCGCGACCGGTCCGGACAGCGGGCTCAGGATGCCGAGCGTGATCGTCTTGCCGTCGAAGCCCGGACCGGTGGCCAGCTTGCCGCTGCCGCCCGAGCCACCGTCGTTGTCGGCCCCGCCGCACGCGGCGAGCACGAGCGAGAGTGAGAGCAGCGCCCCCACGATCCTTGCGACCTTCATCATGATCTCCTCCTCTTAGTACGAGAACGGCCAGGATCTGAAGTACGCCTTCACGCGTAGCCACACGGCGGCCAGCCCCCGCGGCTCGAAGACGAGAAAGGCGACGATGACCAGGCCGAAGATCGCCTGGTTGAGCGAAGAGACCGTGATGAAGCCGTCGTCCGGGCCCGCCGTCGCAATGCCGGGGATCGCCTCGGAGTAGCGGTCGATGAGCACGGGCAGCCCGCCCAGGAACAGCGCGCCGACGATCGAGCCGAAGATCGTCCCGACGCCGCCGACGATGATGATCGCGATGTACTGGATCGAGAGGAACAGGCTCCATTCCCCCGGGCTGACGAACTGCTGGTAGGAGCCGAACAGCGCACCGGCCATGCCGGCCAGCGCCGACGAGATCGCGAACGCGCCGATCTTGTAGCGCGCGAGGCTGACGCCGATGATCTCGGCGGCGAGGTCGCGGTCGCGGACGGCCTGCATCGCGCGTCCCGGCCGGGTGCGCACGATGTTCTTCGCGAGCAGCGCGACGAGCGCCACGATGCCCCAGATCAGCCAGAAGTAGCCCTGGTTGAGCGAGAAGTCCTGGCCGGCGAAGGCGAGCTGGCTGAAGTCCAGCGGGCCGATCGCCGGCGGTGCGTCGACCGGCGTGCCGTTGTTGCCCCCTGTCAGCGAGCGGAAGTTGCGCCAGACGTGCTCGCCGACGAAGACGAGGCCGAGCGTGACGATCGCGAGGTAGTTGCCGCGCAGGCGCAGCGCGAACGGCCCGATCAGGGCGCCGATCAGCCCACCCGCCAGCGCGCCGAACGCGAGCCACAGCGGCAGCGGCAGGTCGAGGTCGCCCCCGGCGTAGGAGGCGGCGTACGCGCCGACGCCGATGAAGAACGCGTGCCCGAGCGACACCTGGCCCGTGTAGCCCGTCAGGAGGTTGAGGCCGATCGCCCCGACCGCGGCGATCCCGGCGTAGTTGAGCACCGACAGCGGAAAGTCGTCGGTGACCATGTAGGGGAGCAGCAGGTAGACCGCGAGCAGCCCGAGCAGGGCCGCTTGCATCGTTCGCCCGCGTGCGAGGCGCAGATCGTCCGCGTAGCTGCGGACCATTCGGGTCGGCGGCCCGCGGAGCACTAGACCCGCTGGACCTCCTTCGTGCCGAGCAGTCCGTACGGCCGCACGAGCAGGATCAGCACCATCACGACGTAGGGCATGACGACGGCGAAGTTCGACCCCAGCCACGGTGCGAGGTCGTCCTGGTAGCCGGCCGTCAGCGACTGCACGATTCCGATGATCAACCCGCCGAGGACCGCGCCGGTGGGCGAGTCCAGGCCACCGAGGATGACCGCCGGGAACGCGACGAGCGCGATCGCGCCGATCGTCGGGTCGACCGCCGCCGGGCCGGACGCGAACATCACCCCGGCAAGCGCGCCCATGACCCCTGCCAGCGCCCATGAGAGGCCCTGCACGCGGCCGGCGCTGATGCCCTGCGCGAGCGCGGCCTCCTGGTCCAGCGCCGCGGCGCGCATCGCGACGCCGATCTTCGAGAAGCGAAACAGCGCAAAGAACGCGCCCAGCGCGGCAGCGGCCAGCGCCAGCGTCCACAGGTCGCGCAGTGCGAACACGACGCCGCCGGCTTCGAGCGTCTCGATGCCCCACGGGTCGCGGAGGTTCCGGGCGTCGAAGCCCCACACCGTGGTGATCACCTGCTCGATGACGAACAGCAGGCCGATCGTGATCATGATCACCGCGAAGACGGGCTGGTCGACCATGCGCCGCAGCACGAGCCGCTCGAAGCCCGCGCCGACGGCGCCGGTGACGAGCAGCGCGCACAGGACCGCGACGGCGAACGGAAGCTCGATGTTGAAGCTGAACGCGAGGTAGGCGCCGAGCGCCAGCAGGCCGCCCTGCGCGAAGTTGATGACGCCGGTGGCGCGGTAGACGATCACGAAGCCGAGCGCGACGAGCGCGTAGCGCGCGCCAAGCGCAGTTCCCGCGAAGCAGAGCTGGAGTAACTCGGTCATCGCCTGTAGAGGCCCTCGATGAGCGCCTCGAAGCGCTCCGCGATCGCCGCGCGCTTGACCTTCTGCGTCGCGGTCAGCTCCCCGTCGTCCTGATCGAGCTCCTTGTCGAGCAGCGCGAAGCGCTTGATCTGCTCGACCTGCGCAAGCTCGCCGTTGGCCTCGTCGACGACGCCCTGCACGAGCTCGCGCACCTCCCGACGGTCGGCGAGGTCGGCGTAGGTCGTGTAGGCCAGCCTGCGGCGCGAGGCCCAGTCGCCGACGGTGTCGCCCTCGATCTCGACGAGCGCGGTGAGGTACGGGCGGCGGTCGCCGATGACGATCGCCTCGCGCACGAAGGGGGAGACCTTCAGCCGGTTCTCGATCTCCGACGGCGAGACGTTCTTGCCCCCGCCGGTGATGATGATGTCCTTCTTGCGATCGGTGATGCGAAGCCAGCCGTCGCCGTCGAGCTCCCCGACGTCGCCGGTGTGCAGCCAGCCGTCGGCGTCGATCGTCTCGCGCGTTGCCTGCTCCCGGCGCCAGTAGCCCTCAAAGACGCCGGGCGACCGCGTCAGGATCTCGCCGTCGGCCGCGATCCGCAGCTCGACCTGCTCCAGCGCAGGGCCGACGGCTCCGAGGCGCGCCTCGTCCGCGGGGCTCCAGGTCGCGATGCCGGTGTTCTCCGTCTGTCCGTAGCCCTCCCGCACGCGCACCCCGAGCGTCCAGAAGAACTCGATCACCTGCGGCGCGATCGGGGCGGCCGCCGACAGCGGGCAGCGCACCCGGCCCAGCCCCAGCTTGTCGCGCAGGCTGCCGAACAGCAGCGCCCACCCGATCGCGTACAGCACGCGATCGGTGACGCGCTCGCGGCCGGCGATCCGCCGCCGCGCGATGCGCTCGCCGCGCCGCATCCAGAAGCCGTAGACCGTGCGCTTCAGCCACGACGCGTCACCGATGCGGATCTGGACGCCGGCGAGCATCTTCTCCCAGACGCGCGGGACGCCGAGGAAGATCGTCGGCTGCACCTCGCGCAGATCGCCCGCCAGCGAGCCGCCGGGCTCACCGAAGTTCACGGTGTAGCCGGACGCAAGCCCGTTGACCACGGAGAACAGGCGCTCCGCCACGTGGCACAGCGGCAGGTAGGAGAGCACCTCGTCGGCGGGCGTCGCGCGGAACTGCGAGACGAACGTCGCACCCGCGAACAGCAGGTTGGCCTGCGACAGCATCGCCCCCTTCGGCGGCCCGGTCGTGCCCGAGGTGTAGACGATCATCGCCGTCGCAGCGGGCGGCACCTGCGCGACGGTGAGCTCGAACTCGGCGCCGTCCAGCAGCGTGCCGCGGCGCTCGAGCTCGGCCAGCGTGACGATCATCGCGTCGCCGAGCACGCGCACCCCGCGCGTGTCGACGACGACGATGACGCGCAGCTCGGGCACGCGCTCACGCACGGCGAGCGCCTTGTCGAGCTGCTCCTCGTCCTCGCAGACGATCGCGACCGCGCCGCAGTCGCGCAGGAGGTACTCCACCTCGGCGGCCGGGCTCGTCGGGTAGACGCCGACGGTGATCGCGCCCACGCCCTGGATGCCGAGGTCGCAGACCAGCCACTCGGGACGGTTCTCGCTGTGCACGGCGACACGGTCGCCGGGCTGGACGCCCAGCGCTCGCAGGCCGAGCCCGACGGCCGCCGCGCGCGCGGCGTACTGCGCCCAGGTCGTCTCCTCCCAGCGCCCGAGGCGCTTGTGGCGCAGCGCGACGCGGTCGCCGTCGGCGCGCGCCCGCTCCAGCAGCAGCGCCGGCAGCGTGGCCGCCGCGCCGTGCGTCGCCGCCTCGGGTGACGCCGCTGACGGCACCGCGACGTTCATACGGTGCCGCCGAGGTAGGCCTCGACGACCCTCGGATCGCACTGCACAGCCGTCGGCGGGCCCGTCGCGATCACCTGCCCGAAGTCAAGCGCCATGACGCGGTCGGCGAGGTCCATGACGAGGTGCATGTCGTGCTCGACGAGGATCATCGCCAGCGCCACCTCGTTGCGCACCTCGACGATGTAGCGCGCCATGTCCTCGGTCTCCTCCAGGCTCATGCCCGCCACCGGCTCGTCGAGCAGCAGCAGCCTGGGCTCCATCGCCAGCGCGCGGCCGAACTCGATCCGCTTCTGCACGCCGTAGGGCAGCGCCCCGACGGCCTGGTAGCGGAAGCGCTCGAGCTCCAGCAGCTCGATGATCTCCTCCACGCGGGCACGGTTGGCCAGCTCCTCGCGCTTCGCGCGGCCCCACCACAGCGCGCCCGCCGCGAAGCCTGTGCGCATCAGGTGATGGCGTCCGAGCATGAGGTTCTCGATCACGTTCAGGCGGTGAAACAGCCCGAGGCTCTGGAACGTCCGGGCGATGCCCAGGCGCGCGGTCTGCGCAGGCGCGACGCCGGTGATCGGGGTGCCGTCGAGCTCGATCGTCCCGCTCTGCGGGCGGTACACGGCGTTGAGGCAGTTGAAGATCGACGTCTTGCCGGCCCCGTTGGGGCCGATGATCGCGAACAGCTCGTCGGGCAGCACCTCGAAGCCGACGTCGTCGAGCGCCGTGACCCCGCCGAAGCGCAGCGTGAGACCAGCGACGGCGAGCAGCGGGGCGGAGCCGGCGGGGGGTCGGCCGGCGGTCGGTGCCGCAGCCGCGAGCTCGGTCATGCCGCCCAGCGCTTGCGTCGGCGATAGCTCTTGACGTCGCGGAGCTGCGCCGGCCGGCTTCCCCGACGCCGAGATAGAACTCCTGGATGTCGGCGTCGGCGAGCAGCTCGCGGGCCGGCCCGTCGCGGACGATGCGCCCGGTCTCCATGACGTAGCCGTGCGTCGCGATCGACAGCGCCATCGTCGCGTTCTGCTCCACGAGCAGGACGCTCGTGCCCTGGCGGTTGACCTCGACGACGATGTCGCGGATCTGCGCGACGATCTTCGGCGCCAGCCCGAGCGACGGCTCGTCGAGCAGCAGCAGCCGCGGCGACGCCATCAGCGCGCGGCCGATCGCGAGCATCTGCTGCTCGCCGCCGGACAGATAGCCGGCGATCGACCGGCGCCGCTCGCCGAGGCGCGGGAACAGGGTCATGACGCGGTCGTAGTTCGCGCGGACCTCCGCCTTGTCGCGGCGCGTGAACGCGCCCGCGCGCAGGTTCTCGTCGACCGTCAGCTCGGCGAAGATGCGCCGCCCCTCCATCACCTGCGAGATGCCACGCCGAACGATCGCGGCCGGATCGAGCTCCTGGATCTCTGCGCCCTCGAAGCTCACCGTGCCCTTCGTGACCTCGGCGCGATGTACCGTCAGCAGCCCGGTGACGGCTCGCAGGAGCGTCGTCTTGCCGGCGCCGTTGGCCCCCAGCAGCGCCACGATCGCGCCGCTGGCCACCTCGATGCTGACGCCGCGCAGGACGAGCGCCACGTCGTCGTAGACGACCTCCAGTCCGCGAACGGAGAGCACCGGCGACGATGCGCCGTGGTGGGGGGGTGAGACCGCTTGCTCTATGACCTCCGCTCCCGTTTCGCGTGCCTTGCGGGGACGACTATGCCCTACTGCGAGGCTCGCATCAAACTCGGTGGGTCCTCGCTCCGGTTTTCTGCAGATCGGTGATCCGGACGCTATGCTCGCGCGCACAGGCAATCGTTGACACCGTGTCAGCGAGGGGACCGGCCACCCGCGGCCGGCCCTGCCGAGACCACGATGGGGGAGAGACATGACGAAGAGGAACCGCAGGTCGCGCGGCGGCGGCCGCGCGGTCGTTGTGCTCGCGACATCCGCGCTGCTCGCCGTCCCGGCGACGGCGGCCGCGCACGAGTCCGGGCCGCTGCTGGGGCCCGCCGGCAAGGCGATCCAGGAGATCCTCGCGCTCGGTGGCGTGTTCCAGGACTTCGACATCCTGCCGGGCCACGACGTCCGGGTCAGCGGTGGCCCGGAGACGCTCGGTCAGTTCGAGCCGCCGATCGTCGAGCCCTCCATCGACGGCATTCCGACGGCCGCCAAGTGCCTGAGCGACCAGGCCGGCTACAAGATCTGCAAGCCCGCCGCCGCCACGATGAACGTCCTCCCCGACGGCCGCGTCATGTACTGGAACGCGCTGGAGGGAACCGAGAACAACATCTTCAGCATCGTCGCCGAGGGCGGCACGACGTTCACCAACGACGCGACGCGCGTGCTCGATCTCTCCAAGCTGAGCTGGACGCGACCCGACCCGCTGCGCGGCGGCGCCAACCCCGATGGCGCCGACGGCACGCAGAGCGATCCGCTCATCCCCGGGCTGCAGTCCAAGGAGAAGTACAACGACGGCGCGCTGTTCGGCTCACACCAGACCCATCTCGCCGACGGCAGGATCCTCACCCAGGGCGGCACCGACTACTCCGCCGATCCGGGCATCCCCGGTACGCGCTTCGGGGTCGTCGAGCTCGGCGGGCTGAAGGCGACGCGCATCTTCGACCCCGCCAAGGACGCTTTCACGCAGGTCGGCGACACCCAGAACGGGCGCTGGTACCCGACGCTCGTCCCGCTCGGCAACGGCAAGGTCCTGAACTTCAGCGGCGTGCGCAAGCTCATCAAGCCGGCGTATCTCGACAAGCCGCTGGACTCCGGCACCAACGTGCGCCAGAGCGAGATCTTCGACCCGAAGACGAACCGCTGGACCGGCAACGGCACGAAGGCCGAGCGTTCGCTTCCGCTGTACCCGCGGATGCACCTGCTGCCCAACGGCAAGGTCTTCTACAACAGTGCCGGGCAATCGTTCAACCCGGTCGGCCAGGCCTACGACCAGGCCCTGTGGAACATCCCCGCCGTGTACGACCCGGCGTCGAGGTCGTGGTCGGCGCTGCGCGGCGCCACGATCGTCAACAACCTGACGGAGTTCCGCGGCTCGACGTTCTCGACGATGCTGCCGCTCGAGCCCGACGAGCACGGCGCCTATCACCGGGCGCGCTTCTTGACGGCCGGCGGCGTGCTCGGCCTGGTCACCGCGACGTCGCCCGGCAGCTACCTCCCGACGCGCTCGTCGAAGATCACGTCGATCGACACGTCCGGTGGCGACATGCGCTACTCGGTCAAGCGCACCGGCCCACTCAACCAGCCGCGCTGGTTCGGCTCCGGCACGCTGCTGCCGACCGGCGAGGTGCTGCTGACCTCCGGCGGCGACAAGGACGAGGTCGTCGGGCCGGGCACCGAACGCGCCGTCCAGCAGGCCGAGCTGTTCAACCCCAAGACGAACACGTGGCGCCCGCTGGCGACCGCGCGGCAACCGCGGACCTACCACAACGCCGCGTCCCTGCTGCCCAGCGGCGAGGTGCTCATCGGCGGCCACGCGCCGATCTCGACGCTGTATCTCAACAACACGACGCTGCCGGGTGGGTTCGCGCCGCACGACGGCCGCGACCCGTCGCTGGAGGTGTTCAAGCCGCCGTACCTGTTCCGCGGCGCGCAGCCGGTCATCAAGAAGGTGCGCGGCACGATCCGCAACGGGAGCACGTTCGGCATCCGCACCGACATCCCGTCGGACGCGATCGAGAGCGTGATGCTCATGCGCTTCGGCTCGGTGACGCACCTCGTCGACGGGGGTCAGCGCGGCGTCGAGTTGCCGATCAAGGCTCGTAAGGGGCGGCGCCTGATCATGGTCGCCGCGCCGCCGAACGGCGACGTGGCGCCTCCGGGCCCCTACATGCTGTTCGTCAACCGCAAGACCGACAAGGGCCCCGTGCCCTCCAGGGCCCGGTCGGTCATGGTGGTCAACGGCGGCTCATAGCGTCGTCGTCCGCGGGG
>JBPCJA010000148.1:0-3714 GCA_051005755.1 Solirubrobacteraceae bacterium | reverse complement strand
CGGGATACCGCCGCTTCCTTTCGACAGCACGGCGGCCGAGGGCCTACAAAACCGGCTGATTTCCAGGGAATTTGTCGTCCTGGCCTCAGATCTGCCCCAGTCCCTCCAGGAGAGCCGCACCCAAATGAAATCCGCGGGGCGCGGGAATCGACGAGTCAGCGCGTTCAGGATCGTGGCCGGCGAGGACCGGCTTCGTGCGTGGAAACCCGAGGACGGCGGGGAAAAATGGTTCTGCGGCGACTGCGGCTCGTCGTCGTTCTACAGCGCCGCCGAGCCCCATACGACCTCGCAACCACGTCTGGGGCGTTTTGAGAATGGTCGTAGGGTGATCTTGTGGCGCGCACGAGGCTGTATCGCAAAGGTGTTCTTGAGGCCGAGGACTTCCCGGCCGGGGACATCTCGGAGTACATCGAGGAGCCGGATGTCTGCGTCTGGCTGGACTACTGCGAGCCGACGCCCGAGGACCTCTCGACGATCGCCGAGGAGCTCAGCCTCCACCCGCTGGCCATCGAGGACGCCGTCAACCCGCACCAGCGCCCCAAGCTCGACCGCTATGACTCCCATCTGTTTCTCAGCGCCTATGCCGTCAAGCTCGACGTCAGCTCTGGGGAGCTGCACAGCACCGAGGTCGACGCCTTCATCACCAGCCACGCGCTGGTCACGGTGCGAACGGACGAGGGCTTTGAGATCGACGCTGTCACCGGGCGCTGGGACGAATCCTCCGAGCTCGCCGTCAACGGGGTCTCATTCTTGCTGTGGGGGCTTCTGGACTACATCGTCGACGGGCACTTCGAAGCCGTCGAGGCACTGGACACCGAGATCGAGGCACTCGAGGACCTGCTCTTCGACGATCGCCCGCACGACATCGAGGTGCAGCGCCGCTCCTTCCAGCTGCGCAAGAGCCTCGTGAGGTTGCGGCGCGAGGTGCTGCCGATGCGCGAGGTCGTCAACTCACTGATGCGCCGCGACCTGCACATCCTCACCGAGGACATGACGCCCTACTACCAAGACGTCTATGACCATGTCCTGCGCGCCACGGAATGGACCGAATCGCTTCGCGACCTCGTGACGACGATCCTGGAGACCAACCTGACGATCCAGGGCAACCGGCTGAACCTCATCATGAAGAAGGTCACCAGCTGGGCGGCGATCATCGCTGTCCCGACTGCCATCACCGGCTTCTACGGCCAGAACGTCCCGTACCCCGGCTTCTCGGATCGCTCCGGGTTCTGGGTCTCCAGCGCCTTGATCGTGCTGCTCTCCGGCGGGCTGTTCTGGGCCTTCCGCCGCCGCGACTGGCTCTAGAAGCGCGGCCCGAACGTCTCAGGTCAGCCCGCCCAGTTGCCCGACGGGCCGGTCCATGCCTGGCGCGGGGAGGGCTGCTGCGTAGCCCCGCCACCGCCCGCAGCCGCTCAGCAGCCCGACGTCTGCCACGAGCGCTGCTGCGCGTAGATACGGGCCCACCACCGCACACCCGCATCGATCGTGTAGAGGACAGCAGAACGCACCGCCCAGACGTAGGCTGCAGACTGATGAAGATCGAGGTCCTCTACGTCGACGGCTGCCCCAACCATGACGCGCTTGTGTCGCGTCTGACCGGCCTTCTGGCCGAGGCTGGCGTCGATGAACACGTCTCCCTGCGTTGCGTGGCGTCGCACGAGGCGGCAGAGCGCGAGCGGTTCCTAGGCTCGCCGACGCTGCGCATCGACGGGTATGACGTCGAGCCGGGCGCCGAGCAGCGCACGGACTTCGGCATCAAATGCCGACTCTTCGCCAGCGCCGAGGGCCTGCGCGGCACGCCGCCGGATGACTGGGTGCTCGACGCCCTGACCCTGGCGCGCGCGCGAAGACGGCTCGCTGACGGCGCGAAGCATTGACCGCGCGCCGCTCGGACAAGCCGCACCCGCAAGGCCCGCCGCTCGCGGATCAGATCGGCGACGACGGGCGCGCCAGCCCCTCCGCCAGATCCCCGAATCCCGGGGCCATGATCGCGCCCGGCTGGGCGATGAGCTCCTCTGCCACCACGGCCTCGGTGGTCAGCATCAGGGCGGCGACCGAGGCCGAGTGCTCGAGGGCGAGCCGCGTCACGCGGACGGGGTCGATCACGCCCTTGTCGTAGAGGTCGCCGAACTCGCCGGTGAGCGCGTCGAGCCCATGGCCCTCCGGCATCGCCCTGACCTGGTCGATCACCGCCTGGCCGTCGTAGCCCGCGTTCGACGCGATCCAGTACAGCGGCTCGCTCAGCACGCTGCGCATGACGTCGACGCCGCGGCCGTACTCGCCGTCCTGGGCGAGCGCTTCGAGCGCCGGCGCGCTGCGCATGAGCGCCGTGCCGCCGCCGGGCACGATGCCCTCGGCGACCGCCGCCTGCGTGGCCGCCAGCGCGCCGTGGGTTCGCCGCACGCGCTCGTTGCGCACGACCTCGGTCGGCGCGCCGACGCGGATCACGGCGAGGCGGACCGCGAGCCGCGCAAGGCGCTCCTGCAGAACCTCGACGTCGCGGTCCTGCGATGCCCGCGCGAGCTCGGCGCGGATCTCGGACAGCCGCGCCTCGACCGCCTCGCGGGTGCCAGCGCCCTCGATGAAGATCGTCGAGTCCGCGGTGACGACCACCCGGCGCGCGTGGCCGAGCGACTCCGCCCGGACGTGCGCGAGCGTCAGCCCGGCCTCCTCGGCGATCACCTGCCCGCCGGTGAACGCGGCGAGGTCGCCGAGGTGATGGATGCGCCGGTGCCCGAAGCCCGGGGCGCGGACGGCGACCGCCTCGATCGTCCGGTGCTGGTTGTTGGTCACGAGCATGCCGAGCGCCGAGCCGTCGACCTTCTCGGCCAGGATCACGAGCGGCCGCGGCGCCTTCATGACCTGCTCGAGCGTTGGCAGGAGCTCCTGGGGATGGGAGATCGGCCTGCTCGTCATGAGGATGTACGGGTCCTCGAACACGGTCTCCATGTGCGCGGTGTCGCGCACCATGTACGGCGAGACCCAGCCGTTCTCGACGTGCATACCCTCGACGAACTCGAGGGCGATCCCCGGCATGTCGGACTCCTCGATGGTGACGACACCGTCGGTGCCGACACGGTGCAGCGCCTCGGCGACCGCCTCGCCGATCAGCTCGTCGTCCTTGGCCGCGATCGTCGCGATGTGCGCGAGCTCGTCGCGTCCCTCCACCGGCCGCGCCACGCGCCGCAGCTCGGCGACGAGGCAGGCGGTCGCCTCCTCGATGCCGCGGCGCAGCAGCATCGGGTTGACGCCCTCGTCGAGCGCCTGCATGCCCTCGCGCACGATGGCCTGGGCGAGCAGCGTGGCGGTCGTCGTCCCATCGCCCGTGAGGTCGCTCGTCTTGTTGGCGACCTCGCGGACGAGCTGCGCGCCCATGTTCTTGAACTGGTCTGACAGCTCGATCTCGCGGGCGATCGAGACGCCGTCGTTCGTGATCGTGGGCGCCCCTGTCAGGCGCTCGAGCACGACGTTGCGTCCCTTCGGACCGAGCGTGACCTTCACGGTGTTCGCCAGTTCGTCGACGCCGGCCTGAAGCAGCCGGCGTGCCTCCTGGTTGAAGTGCAGTCGCTTGCCCATTCCAAGCCCCGGCTAGTAGTGCTTTGGTAGGTGTATGGAGGTGGGATGGGGTGCGGCGGCGAATGTCGTGGGATGGTCACTGTTATGGAGGGCGAGGACGCGGCTGTGGGTGTGGTCGGCGTGGCGCCGGAGGTCAAG
>JBPCJA010000147.1:0-3298 GCA_051005755.1 Solirubrobacteraceae bacterium | reverse complement strand
GATACCGCCGCTTCCTTTCGACAGCACGGCGGCCGAGGGCCTACAAAACCGGCTGATTTCCAGGGAATTTGTCGTCCTGGCCTCAGATCTGCCCCAGTCCCTCCAGGAGAGCCGCACCCGAATGAATCTGAAGCTCAGGTCGAGGTCGATGTGAATTCGTGTCTTTAGCCCAGATTTGGCTTGCGACCCCCAATCGACGATGTAGTATCGGCGCCGTCCGATGCCGACGGCCACCAACACCGCCACGAAGCACACGGCGGCGCCCGAGCGCTCGTTGACCCAGCGCCTAGACGCGCTCGAGCGGGCCAACATCGTCCGCAGCCGGCGCGCACAGCTCAAGCGCGACCTCAAGAGCGGGCGCTGCTCGATCCACACGCTCCTGCTCGAGCCGCCGGAGTACATCGAGACCGCGAAGGTCTTCGACATGCTGCTCGCCGTGCCGAAGTACGGGCGCGTGAAGGTCAACAAGGTCCTCACGCAGTGCCGCATCTCGCCGAGCAAGACGATCGGCGGGCTGTCCGAGCGCCAGCGCGACGAGCTCGTCAAGCTCCTGCGCCGTTAGCGACCGTTTCCCCGCGGTGACCCGCGCGGTCGTCATCACCGGGCCCTCGGGCGTCGGCAAGGGCACGCTGATCCGCTCGCTGCGCGAGCGCATGCCGGAGCTGGAGCTCTCGGTGTCGGCGACGACGCGACGGCCGCGGACAGGGGAGACGCAGGGGGTCGACTACCACTTCCTCGCGCCCGCGGAGTTCGACGAGCACGTCCGGGCCGGCGATTTCGTCGAGCACGCCGATTACGCCGGCGCGCGCTACGGGACGCTGCGCTCCGAGCTCGAGACGCGGATGGCGGCGGGGGCGCCCGTCGTCCTGGAGATCGAGCTGCAGGGGGCGCGCCAGGTGCGCCAGACGATGCCCTCCGCGGTGCAGGTCTTCATCGCCCCGCCGTCGCTGGAGGCGCTGCGCGCCCGGCTCGTCGGCCGGGGCACCGACGACACCGCGCAGATCGAGGCGCGCCTGCGCACTGCCGAGCGGGAGGTCGCCGCGCAGGACGAGTTCGCCCACGTCGTCGTGAACGACCGCCTCGAGGACGCCGTCGACGAGCTCGCGGCGATCGTGGGGGAGGCGATCGCGGCGCCGTTGTAGCGGGCGGGCCGGGCGGGCCGGCTGGTTCTGCTCCTGGGCGAGTCGTCCTGGCCGGCCTCGAGCCCGTGTGGCGCCTGTCGCGCGGGCGCCGGCGCCGGCGCGGTGCCACGCGCGGCGCGAGACCGACGTTTGGCGACTTCTTCGCGCCTGTGCCGAACTACTCGCCATGCGGTGGGCGAGAGACCGACGTTTGGCGACGTTCGGGGCATGCGTGCCATGCGTTTGTCGCCCCGCCGTGGGATTCGCTGGCTCGGGCCGCACGCCCGCGGAACGGATGTGTGTCATTCCACGGTCGCTCCGCGATCCCGGAATGACACACACCTCGATCCGCCCGCGGGCACCCCGCCGGCAGATCCACCCGCGCGAGGTCACGCGGTGCTCGCGTTCCAGCGCGAGCACCGGCCTCCCTGTCGGAAGATCCTGCAGCCCAACTCCGATCCGCACGCGTACGAGCCTCATCCCCGCGCTGTCGGGCCAAAGGGCACCGCAGGCGCGACCTACGTCGGCTCGCCACGGGTCAACACGCGGGCGCTCGTGCAAGGCTTCTCGGATGGTCGCCAGAGCTGTCGGCTGTAGCCTCCCGACAGCGGTCAGCAGTCTCGTAGCAGCGGGGACTGGTTCAGGAGCTGGGCACGGGGCGAGCTGAACTGCCTGTAGACGGATGTACTGGTCGCATCGGCGGGGAACACGGCGACGCGGTGGCAGTTCTGGAAGGCCAGCGTCACGCCGAAGTGGCGCTCCAACGCCTGACGGATCGCGTTGCTGGCCAGCGCTCTGAGCAGCTGCCCGCGGGCCTGCTCATCCGGGGGTGGCACCTGGTTGTCGGCGAACTGGAGGGTGCCGTCGGTGGCCAGCTCGTCAGCGAGACCGGCGATGGTGTCCCACGCGTAGGGCAGGGACGTGCGGACGCACTCGACGAAGTCTCGCTCGTCGACTGGGCCTCGCTCGGCGCGCTCGAGTAGATCCTGTTGAACATCCAACGACATGGCTCGTCCCCTCTCGTGGTTGCAGACCGATATAAGAATGATTCTCATTGCCGAAAAGGTCAAGCGACTCGTCTAGGCTGCGCGCCGTGCGTGCCAGGATCGCCGCCGAAATCGACGCCCAGCGTGCGCTGCTGGGCACGCGTGCCGGGCGGGCCGTGGTGGGCGCCCTGGCCGCGCTGGCGCTGCTGACCGTCGTCGGAATGGCAGTGCTGTGGCCGACCGGCGGGCCGACGGTACTGGGCAGCAATCTGGTGATCTCGCGGGGCATCGTGCCGGCGGAGGTGACCGGTGTGACCGCCATGACCTGCGCGGTCGAGACGCGGCCGGGCTGCGCACGCGTGGACCTGCGCGTACTGGGGGGTCCCGACAACGGCAGGGCCAGCTCGCTCGTGCTGCCCGGGGACGAGGCCGCTCCGCGGCTGTCTCCCGGTGATCGCATCCGCGTCGTGGCGCAGGGCTTCGGCGGCGCTCCGCCGGACCCGACCGAGGCCGATCCCACGCAAGCGCCCTATGGATTCGTCGACTTCGAGCGGCGCACCCCGCTGCTCTGGCTTGCGCTGGGGTTCTTCGCGCTCGTAGCGATCCTCGGCCGGCGTGTCGGCGTGCTCTCGCTGCTCGGAGTGGTCGTCGGACTCATCCTCGTGACGATCTTCGTGGTCCCCGCGATCCTCAGCGGGAAGTCGCCGTTCGCCGTCGCACTCGTTGGGTCCTTCGCGGCGATGTTCGCCACGATCGTGCTCGTCTACGGCATGGGCGCGAAGAGCCTCGCGGCGCTGCTGGGCACCGCTGCGAGCTTGCTGCTCATAGCGGTCCTCGCGACCCTGTTCACCACGGCCGCCCACACATCACGGGCCGCTCCTCGGAGGACGCGACCCTGCTGCAAAGCCTCGGCCAGGGTCGCATCTCGCTCGGCGGGCTCGTCCTCGCCGGGATCCTGATCGCCGCGCTCGGCGTCCTCAACGACGTCACGATCTCGCAGGCGTCGACCGTGCTTGCGCTGCGCCGCGCGAACCCCAAGCAGCGCTTCGCCGAGCTGTACCGCGCGGGAGCCGAGGTCGGGCGCGACCACCTCGGCGCGACCGTCAACACGCTCGTCTTCGCCTACGCGGGCGCATCGCTGCCGCTACTGCTGATCTTCTCCTCGCAGGGCATCGGATTCGGCGACGCCGT
>JBPCJA010000146.1:0-14499 GCA_051005755.1 Solirubrobacteraceae bacterium | reverse complement strand
TGCCGGGATACCGCCGCTTCCTTTCGACAGCACGGCGGCCGAGGGCCTACAAAACCGGCTGATTTCCAGGGAATTTGTCGTCCTGGCCTCAGATCTGCCCCAGTCCCTCCAGGAGAGCCGCACCCTTTTCATTCGGCTCGACCCGGGAACACGGGCATGCGCGCCCACCGGCCGCCTGCGATCTGCCGGAAAGCGGCCGACTTCCGCGAAGCCGTGGTCGCGCTCTGACGCCCTTGGCGATACGGGGACGAGATCCCATGTACGCCACGCAAGCCCCGCACCTGCGGGGCTTGCGCCCTATCAGCGCGCCAGTCCCGCCTTCTCGGCCCCCAGCCCGGTCTCCGATCGCACGTGCAGTTCGGCGAACTCGCGCTCGTTGCCGCGCTCGGTCGACAGCATCGTCCCCAGCCAGCAGCCCAGGAACCCCAGGGGGATCGAGATGATCCCGGGGTTTGCGAGGTCGTAGAACGACAGCGCGCCGCCCTCGGCGTCCGGTCCGGGCCACACCTTCGGCGAGATGATCACGAGGACGATCGAGCTGACGACCCCGAACAGCACGCCCGTGACCGCGCCGGCCGTGTTGAAGCGCCGCCACGAGAGCGCCAGCAGGAGCGCCGGGAAGTTCGCGCTCGCCGCGACCGCGAACGCCAGCCCGACCATGAACGACACGTTCAGGCCCTCGCCTCCGATGATCGCGATCGCGATCGCGAGTGCACCGATCGAGGCCGCCGCGAGCCGCGCGACCAGCACCTCCTCGTGCTCGGATTCGTGGCCCTTGCGGATGACGTTGGACCACAGGTCGTGGGCCATCGCGCCCGAGGCCGACAGCACGAGCCCGGCGACGACCGCGAGGATCGTCGCGAACGCGACGGCCGCCACCACCGCCAGGAACAGGTCGCCGCCGAACGTGCCCTCGCCGCCGCCCAGGAACTGCGCCAGGTTCGGCGCCGCGAGGTTGCCGCCCGTGCCTGCCGCCGCCACGCCCTCCTCACCCAGCAGCGCTCGCGCGCCGAACCCGACGAACGTCGTCAGCACGTAGAAGCCGCCGATGATGAAGATCGCCCACACGACCGACGACCGCGCCGCCCTGGAGTCCGGGACCGTGAAGAAGCGCATGAGGATGTGTGGCAGGCCGGCCGTCCCCAGCACGAGCGCGATCCCGAGCGAGACGGTGTCGATCGGACTCGAGAGGAACGTGCCCGGTCCCAGGGAGAACGTCGACTCGGCCGTCGTGTTGGCCTTCGCGCGGTTGAACAGCTCGATCGGATTGAAGCCCACGCGCTCGAGCACGAACACCGACATCACGAGGATCGCGGTCATCAACAGGACCGCCTTGATGATCTGCACCCACGTCGTGGCGAGCATCCCGCCGAAGACGACGTAGCAGAGCATCATCACGCCGGTGATCAGCACCGCGATCGCGAAGTCGATGCCCACGAGCGCCTGGACGAGCACCCCCGCGCCGACCATCTGCGCGATGAGGTAGAAGGCCGCGACCGTCAGCGTGCCGATCGCCGCCGCGGTGCGCGCCGGGCGCTCGCGCAAGCGGAAGGCGAGCACGTCGGCGATCGTGTACTTGCCCGCGTTTCGCATTCGCTCGGCGAGCAGGAACATGACCGTCAGGAAGGCGACGAGGAAGCCGACGGAGTAGAGGAACCCGTCGAAGCCGAAGATGAAGATCAGGCCCGCGATGCCGAGGAACGAGGCGGCCGACAGGTAGTCGCCGGAGATGGCGAGCCCGTTCTGAACGCCGCTGATCGAGCGGCCCGCGGCCCAGAAGACCTCCGCGCCGGTCATCCGCTTGGAGGCCCAGTAGGTGATGACAAGCGTGATCGACAGGACGATCCCGAAGATCACGAGCGCCTCGACGTTGGCGGCTGCGATGACGGTCATCGCGCCGTCACCTCCGGCGACTCGTGCGAGACGTCATCCGGCGATGAGGACAGCGCACGCCGAGCCACCTTCTCCGCCAGCGGGTCGTACACGCGCTCGGCGCGGCGCAGGTACATGATCCCGAGCACACCGACCATGACGAATTGCGTCAGCGCCAGGCAGTAGCCGACGGTGAGCCCCTCGTAGACGGATCTCGCCATGAAGTCGGGTGCATAGCCCGCGAGCAGGACGAAGCCGAAGTACCAGGCGAGGAAGAAGATCGTGGCGGGCAGGACGAAGCGCCTGCGTACCGCGATGAGCTCCCGGAACTCGGGCGACTGCTCGACCGCTTCCCAATCGACGTGCGAATCCGTTGCCGACATGGCCTTCCCTTCTGGCTCGGTTTGTGTCATTCGGCACCTACCCAGCTCGATCCGCCGCTATGCGGGATAGACCGGAATCCGGAGCTATGCATATCGCGCATCGCGGACCGCGGTCTACGCGGTACGCCTGCGGCGGCGCCCCTTGCGCAGGCGGGCTACATCGTCGTGACCTTCGGTGGCGGGCGCTCCTCGCGGAAGAGGCGCAGCGCGAAGGCGCCCGCGGGGTGCGAGCGCCAGCGGAGCACGGCCTCGGCCATCTCCTCCGGCATGTCCTCGGGCTGCGGAAGCGGCGTCCCGTAGGTCGGCGGCGCGACGACCGGCGCCGCGAGCGCGGCGAAGGCGAGGTCGGCGGCGCTGAAGCGGTCGCCGACGAGGTAGAGGCGCCCGTCGGACAGGCGCTCGCCCACGGCGTCGAACTCCTCGTCGACGTGCTCGGCGGCCTCCTTCGCGGTCCGGTCGCTGATGCCGAAGTGGCGCCGGATGATCATCGTCGCCGGGGCCAGCACGAACGGGAACACGCGCCGCTCCCAGCCCGGGACGCCGGTCAGGTTCCAGGGCGTGAAGCGCTTGGCGTCCTTGAACACCTCGTGGTAGAGCCACAGGCGGCCCTCGGGTCCGAGCACCGTGTCGAAGCGCTGCTCGAGCGCGAGCACCTCCGAGCGGTCGGGCTGCTCGGTCGGGTAGAGCCGCTGCGCCGCCGGCACGTGCTCGTCGGCGTACGACAGGATCGCGCGCGACTCGCCGTAGACGCCCTCGGCCGTCCGCAGCACCGGCGCCGTGGTCGCGCCGCCGGCGCGCTTGACGGCGACGCGATGGACGAGCTGGATGTGGCGCTTCTCGGTGTAGTCGAGCCCCGCGCGGTCGAGCGCCCAGCGTGCCTTCTCGCAGTAGTGACTGATGGGGATCGTGACGAGGATCCGCTCTTGGGATGACACGGCGAGCACGGCAGCACCACCGTAGAGGTTCGCCGCACCGGCGTGGACTGGCAAGCTTGCGCCGTGCTCGAGCCGCTGCGCACCGTGACGGCCACCCGCTACGTCGACGCCCTGCGCGAGGGCGGCTCGCTGCCGGGGCTCGTCGAGGCCGACGACCTCGGCATGTACGTCACGAAGTTCCGTGGCGCGGGGCAGGGCGAGGGCGCGCTCGTCGCGGAGGTGCTGGCGGGCGAGCTCGCGCGGGCGCTCGGGCTGTTGGTGCCCGAGCTCGTCGTCGTCGACGTCGCGCCCGAGCTCGGGCACGCCGAGCCCGATCCCGAGATCCAGGAGCTCATCGCCGCCAGCCCGGGGCCGAATCTGGGCATGGACTTCCTCCCCGGCGCACTGCCGTTCACGCTTCCGGCCGATCCGCCGATCGAACCCGCGCTGGCGGCCGACATCGTGTGGTTCGACGCACTCGTGACGAACGTGGACCGCACGCATCGCAACCCGAACCTCCTGCTCTGGCACGGGCGCACGTGGCTCATCGACCACGGCGCGGCGTTCTTTCGCCAGCACGGCGACCGCGCGCTGGCGCAGACCGCGCACGACAGCGTGCCGATGCTCGCCGAGCACGTCCTGCTGCCGTTCGCGGGGCCCATCGAAGAGGCCGACGAGCGACTCGCCGGGCCGGCGCTCGCCGCCGTCGGGCAGGCCGTCGCGCTCGTGCCCGAGGCGTGGCTCGGCGCGAACCCCGCCTCGCGCCGCGGCGACCTCGCGGCGTTCCTCGCCCAGCGGCTGGCCGCGCCGCGCTCGTTCGTCGAGGAGATCCGCCGTGCCCGTGCCTGACCACGCCGCGACGAAGCCGTTCGCCTACGCGCTGCTGCGCGTCATGCCGCGCGTCGAACGCGGGGAGCGGCTGAACGTCGGGGTCGTCGTCTACAGCCGCCAGCACGACTTCCTCGACCTGCGCACGCACCTCGACGAGGCGCGCCTGGCGGCGCTGGACTCCGAGCTCGACCCGGGGCCCGTCCGCTCGCGCCTGGATGCGCTGCGCAGCATCGTCTGCGGCGAGCCCGAGGGCGGCGCGCTTGCGCAGCTGCCGCCGTCGGAGCGCTTCGGCTGGCTCGTCGCCCCGTCGTCCACGATGATCCAGCCCTCGGAGGTGCACACCGGGCTGACCGATGACCCGGCGGCCACACTGCAACGGCTCTTCGCCTCACTCGTGAACTGAATTGCACCCGTTGAACACTGTTCACCGGGATGTCACGCCCCACGAACTGCGATGAGCCTCTACGCGCCCTCGTCCGCGACCGGCTTCCAGCACCGCGTCGCCGACCATGCCGCCAGCGGCGCCTTGCGCGACCTGCTCGAGCACCACCGCCTCTCGTATGCCCCCGAACCGCTGTCGGAGGGCGCGATCTTCGGCCTCTCCGGTGCATTGGCGCTGCGCGCTCGCATTGCGAACGCGTCGCTGCCGGCCATCGACCTCGACGGCCGCGCGGCATCGATCGAGCCGGAGCTCTGCCGTCACCTCGGGCTCGCGAGCGACTGGTACACGACCGACGTGCCCGACGAGGCGTGGCAGCTGCTGCACGCCGAGCTGCTGGCCGGCCGGCCCACGCTCGTGCGCGCCGACATCGGCGAGCTCGATTACCGCGAAAGCGCGCCTCACGACACCCGCCACGCGATCGTCGTGACGGGCTGCGACCATGACGCCGGCGTCGTCTGGGTCGCCGATCAGAGCTTCCCGGAGCCCCAGCGCTGCACGATCGACGCGCTCGCGCGTGCCCGCTCCTCGCCCGCGTGGCCGGAGCCGGCGCGTCACGGGCTGCTGCGCCTGCGCGCGGCGGGGCGCCTCGCGGATCCGTACCGTGCGATCTCGGCCGCACTGCGACGGACGGTGCGCAACATGCGTACCCCGACCGAGTCCGACCACCCGCACATGCGCAGCGGCCTGGACGCCGTCGACGCGCTCGCGGCCACGTGGCCGCGGCTGCCCGGCATGACCGGCGACCGGCTCGGCCAGACGCTCGGTGCCCTGCGCTTCCGGATCCGCGACGGCGGTACCGGCGGAGCGCTCTACCGGTCGCTGCAGGCGCGCTTCCTGCACGACGCGGCGGCGCTGCTCGGCTCGGCTCGCCTCGGCCAGGCGGCGCTCGTCTGCGACGACCTCGCGGACGCCTGGCGCACGCTCGCCAGCTCGCTGGACATCCAGGACGCCGCGATCGCGCACCAGGTCGCGGCGCCGTGGGTCCGCCGGGTGCAGACGCTCGAGCACCGCCACGTCGAGACGCTCGAGGCGCACCTGCGGTTGCGCCGCGCGACCGCTGCCTAGCGCCGACCAGGCTGGCGCCCGGACGTTCCCGGCGCACGCGTTCGCCTAGCATCGGGGGCCGATGCGTGACTACCGATCGGCGATCCGTACCGATGTCGTCCTGTTCGACGGCGGCATGGGGGCGACCCTCGAGCAGTTCGACCTCTCGCTGGAGCATGACTACAAGCTGCCAGGGCGAGCCCACGAGGCGCTTGTCCTCAACCGGCCGGACGTCATCGCCGGCGTCCACGAGTCGTTCGTCGAGGCGGGCGCCGACGTCATCCAGACCGACACGTTCCAGGCCAGCCGGCTGAAGCTCGACGAATGGGGCCTCGGCGAGGCAACGGTCGAGATCAACCGCCGCGCCGCGGAGATCGCGCGCGCGGCGGCCGGCGAGCACCGCTTCGTCGCCGGCTCGGTCGGCCCGACGGGCTTTCTGCCCGCCTCCGACGACCCGACGCTCGGCGACATCTCGTTTCGCACGCTCGCCGACGCGTTCACCGAGCAGTGCGCCGGCCTCATCGAGGGCGGCGTCGACGTCATCCTCATCGAGACCGCGCAGGACATCCTCGAGGTCAAGGCCGCGGTCTTCGGCGCCCGCGAGGCGATGAGGCAGGCCGATCGCGAGGTTCCGATCCAGGCCCAGGTCTCGCTGCTGCCCAACGGCGGCAAGATGCTCCTGGGTACGGACATCTCCGCCGTCCTCGCGACACTCGAAGCGCTGGGTGTCGCCGCGATCGGCCTGAACTGCTCGACCGGACCCGAGGACATGCGCGACGCGATCCGCTTCCTCGGCGAGTTCTCGCCCGTGCCGGTGTCGTGCATTCCCAATGCCGGGATCCCGATCCAGGGCCCGGAAGGCCAGACGATCTTCCCCGAGGGCCCCGAGCCGTTCGCCGCGACGCTGACCGAGTTCGTCGAGCGCTACGACGTCGGCATCGTCGGTGGCTGCTGCGGCACGACCCCCGACCACATCCGGGCGCTCGCCGAACGCGTCAAGGGTCGCCGCGTCAAGGCCCGTCCGGCGCCGCGCCAGGCGCACGTGAGCTCGATGATCACGGCGACCCCGCTCGTGCAGGAGCCCCGCCCGACGATGGTCGGCGAGCGCGTGAACTCGCAGGGCTCGCGCAAGGCCAAGGAGCTGCTGCTGACCGACGACTACGACGGCCTCAACCAGATCGCCGAGGACCAGGTCGAGGGCGGCGCGCACGTGCTCGACCTCTGCGTCGCGCTCGTCGAGCGCGAGGACGAGGCCGAGCAGATGCGCCGGGTCGCCGAGCGCGTGTCGCTGTCGCAGCCGGCGCCGATCCAGGTCGACTCGACCGAGCCGGAGGTCATCGAGGCGGCGCTCGAGCAGATCCCCGGGCGCGTGATCGTCAACTCGATCAACCTCGAGGCCGGGCGCGACAAGCTCGACCGCGTCGTGCCGGTCGCGCTCGCCCACGGCGCCTGCCTCATCGCGCTGACGATCGACGAGATCGGGATGGCCAAGACGGCCGAGCGCAAGCTCGAGATCGCCCGGCGCCTGAAGGAGCTGTGCTGCGACGAGCACGGGCTGGAGCCGGAATCGCTCATCTTCGACTGCCTGACGTTCACGCTGACGACCGGCGACGAGGAATGGCGCCCGTCGGCCATCGCGACGATCGAGGGCATCCGCTCGATCAAGGAGCACATCCCCCTCGTCAAGACCTCGCTCGGCGTGTCCAACGTGTCCTTCGGCGTGGCGCCGCGCGCCCGCGCGGTCCTCAACTCGGTCTTCCTGCACCACTGCGTCGAGGCCGGCCTGGACCTGGCGATGGTCAACCCCAACCACATCACGCCGTACGGTGAGATCAACGAGCACGAGCGCGCGCTCGCCGACGACCTCGTCTTCGACCGCCGCGAGGATGCGCTGGAGCGCTTCATCGCGCACTTCGAGTCCCAGACGGCCGAGGCGGAGGACGAGAAGGCCGACCCGACCGCGGGCATGGAGCCCGAGGAGGCGCTGCACTTCCACATCCTGCGCCGCAGGAAGGAGGGCGTCGAGGTGTGGATCGAGCGCTCGGTCGATAAGATCGGCGCCGTCCCGACGCTCAACGACGTCCTGCTGCCGGCGATGAAGGAGGTCGGCGACCTCTTCGGCGCCGGCGAGTTCATCCTGCCGTTCGTCCTGCAGTCGGCGACCGTCATGAAGCGCGCCGTCGCCAAGCTCGAGGAGTACCTCGACAAGGTCGAGGGCTACACGAAGGGCACGGTCGTCATCGCGACGGTCTTCGGCGACGTGCACGACATCGGCAAGTCGCTCGTCAACACGATTCTCACGAACAACGGCTACACCGTCGTCGACCTCGGCAAGCAGGTGCCGATCTCCGCGATCCTCGAGGCCGCGCAGGAGCACGACGCGACGGCGATCGGGCTCAGCGCGCTGCTCGTCTCGACCTCCAAGCAGATGCCGCTGTGCATCGAGGAGCTGCACGCCAGGGGCGTCGAGGTCCCCGTGCTCATCGGAGGCGCGGCGATCAACCGCGACTTCGGGCTGCGCGTGCTGTACCCGAAGGGCCGCGCGTCCGACGAGATCTACGAGCCGGGCGTCTTCTACTGCAAGGACGCCTTCGAGGGCCTGCACAAGATGGACCAGCTCATCGACGAGGAGGCGCGCGCGGCGCTCGTCGCCAAGACCCGCGCCGCGGCCGACCACTTCCGCAAGCACGGCAAGGACCCGGCGCCGCTCGTGACCGACGACACCTCCGTCCGCTCGGCCGCGCGGACCGACGTGCCGATCCCCGAGCCGCCGTTCTGGGGCGCGCGCGAGATCGAGGTCCCGCTCGACGAGGTCTTCCCCCACCTCGACACCCACGTGCTCTTCAAGCTGCACTGGGGCGGGCGCGGCGTGAAGGGCGATGCCTGGCGCACGCTCGTCGACGACGACTTCCAGCCGCGCCTGGAGCGGATGTGGCAGGAACAGGACTACCTGCGCGCGCGCGCCCGCCTGGGCTACTTCCCCTGCTACAGCGAGGGCAACGACGTCGTCGTGCTCGATCCCGACGACCGTGAGACGGTGCTGGAGCGCCTCGTCTTCCCGCGCCAGCCCGCACACCATCGCATCTGCCTCGCAGACTTCTTCCGCCCGAAGGAGAGCGGCGAGCTCGACGTCGTCGCGCTGCAGGCCGTGACCGTCGGTCCCGAGGTGACGGAGGTCATCACGCGGCTGGAGGCAGAGGGCGAGTTCGCCGAGCAGCTCTTCACCCACGGCCTCGGCGTGCAGGCGGCCGAGGGGACGGCCGAGTGGCTGCACTCGAAGGTCCGCCGCGACCTCGGCATCGGCCCCGCCGACGGGCGGCGCTACTCGTGGGGCTATCCGGCCTGCCCGGAGCAGTCCGAGCACGAGAAGGTCTACCGGCTGCTGGACGCGCCCGCGATCGGGCTGTCGCTCACGGGCGGCTTCGCCGTCGAGCCCGAGCAGTCGACGCTCGCGATCATCGCCCATCACCCGCAGGCGGTCTACTTCGGCATGAAGTCCGGCTTCCTTCCGAAGGAGAAGGCGCCGGACGACATCATCGCCGGCTCCGATCGCGACGCCACGCAGACGCGCGACCACGATCCGCGCGACGGCCCGCCCGAGGACGAGCCGGCGCTGGCGGTGGACGCGCGGGGCTGATAGCGCGGGCCGCTCGTGATGCGGAGGTCGCGCGCGGCGGTCGTGGGCTCGAGCATGGTCGTCCGCGAGCGTGTCGCCTTTTCCCTCCATGTGGAGGAAAACGCGACACGGTTCGCGGTCCGGTCGCGCTCACGCCGGCAGCCGCGCCTCCTCGAGATCGAGATCGCGCTGGATCTCCCGCCAGATGTCGGGCTTCAGGCGGCCCTCGTTACGCAACCCGAGCAGGGCGTCGCGCTCGACGCCGATGAGGTCGCGGCGCAGCTCGCTGTAGCGCTCGACCGGCTCGCGCGCCGCGGCGCGTGCCTCCTCGGCGTCGCCGCCGATGACGGCCATGCAGCGGCGAAAGCGCATGCGGTAGAGCTCGCGCATGCGGCGCAGGCGCTCGGGCGTGATCTCGCCCTCGCGCTCGAGCTCGTCGAGGCGGTCCAGCGCGGCCTGGGCGGCCTCCAGACGGGCGACGGCCTCGTCCGGGCTCCACTCGCGCTCGCGCTCGATGCCGAGCAGCCGCATGAGCGGCGCGAGCGTCAGGCCCTGCCCCACGAGCGTCACGGCGATGACGCCGACCGTGACGAAGATGAGCAGCTCGCGCTGCGGAAACGACTCGTCCAGCGCGAGCGCCGCCGCGAGGGAGATCGCGCCGCGCATCCCGCTCCAGCCGACGATGACGCGCTCGCGCCAGTTCTCGCCCGTGTCGGCCCGGCCCGCGGCCGGCACGCCGCGCGCGATCAGCGGCGCGATCCCGACCCATGCCAGCCGCACGCCGATGACGACGGCGCTGACGGCTGCGATGTCGGCGAGCAGCGCGCCCGTGTCACCGCCGGCGCGCACGCTCTCGTAGATGCTCTCCAACTGGAGGCCGAGCAGGACGAAGAGCGTGACGTTGAGGCCGAAGACGAGCACCTGCCAGAACGCCACCGCGCTCAGGCGCGTGTCGGCGTCGAACATCTCGTGCGCGTGCCAGCCGAACCAGACGCCGGCTGTGACGGTCGCCAGCACCCCCGAGAGGCCGAGCTCCTCGGCGCCGATGTATGCGCCGTAGGCGAACAGGACCGAGAGGAAGATCGCCAGCGTAACGTCCGTCAGGCGGCGGTAGGTGCGCATGCCGACCCAGGCGACGGCGAGGCCGATCGCGACGCCGCCGGCGGCAGAGGTGACGAAGTCCAGCGTGGCGCCGGCGAGCTCGAACGTGCCCGCCGCGACCGCGGCCACCGCCACGCGGTAGGCGACGAGGGCGGCGGCGTCGTTGAGCATCGCCTCGGCCTCGACGGCAAGCGACACGCGCTCGGGGACGCCGAGGCGGCTGAACACCGCCGCCGCCGACACCGGGTCGGTCGGCGCAAGGATCGCGCCCAGCACGAACGCCGCCGGCCAGCCCAGCCCGTCGATGACCGCGTGCGAGACCACCGCTACGGCGCACATCGTCACGAGCACGAGGGCGAACGTCAGCGACACGAGCTGCCCGGCGGCGGCGCGCAGCTCCTGCGGCGAGGCGTAGAAGCCCGACGCGTGCAGCAGCGGCGGCAGGAAGACGAGGAAGATGGCCTCCGGCGCGAGGCGGATGTCGGGCAGGCCCGGGACGAAGCCGATCGCGACGCCGCCGATGACGAGCACGATCGGATAGGGAATCGACACGAGGTCGGCGAGGCGCACGAGCACCGCCGCGGCGAACAGAACCGCGATGAGGAACTCGATGTCGCTCACGACGCGGCTCAGTCTACGAACGGCCTCGCATCGACCAGTTCCGGACGCGTCCTCCAGGTTCGCGGAGTGACATCAGGTCTTTGCTCGACCGTTGCCGGCGTCGATCCGGAAAGTAGGCCCTCGCGATGAGCGGCGCACCGCTGGACCCGCCGCTGGGCCCCGACGACCACGTGGCGGGCCCCGAGGACGCCCCTTATGAGCTCGTCATGTACGGCGACTTCCAGTGCCCGTACTGCGTCGCGGCGCAGTCGATCGTGCGCCGGGTGCGCGAGCGCCTCGACGGGCGCCTGCGCTTCGCCTTCCGCCACATGCCGCTGCGCGAGCTGCATCCGTTCGCGCAGAAGGCCGCCGAGGCGTCCGAGGCAGCCGCGGCCCAGGGCGCCTTCTGGCCGATGCACGACCGCCTCTACGCGGCCCGCGGGCGGCTGTCGATCGACGATCTCCTCGCGTACGCCGCCGCGCTCGGCCTCGACGCCGCACGGGTGCGCGCCGAGCTCGCCGACGGCGTCCATGCCGAGCGCGTCGACCGCGACGAGCACAGCGCGCGCGCCGCCGGCGTGCAGGGCACGCCCGCGTTCTTCGTCAACGACGCCCTCCACGAGGGCGCGTTCGACGCCGGCTCGCTCGTCGCGGCCCTCGAGAAGCCGCGAGCGGACGAGGCCGAGCGGCGGCCCTGACAACAGCGACATGGCGAGTACTTCTCGCTCAGCCCGACGAACTCGCCAATCGACGAGCTCGGGACCTCCTCCGCGGCATCGTCCCGCGAACCGAACTCACCTCTGAGCTTTCGGCGCGCCCCGCCGCATGAGCAGCCCGTAGAGCATCACGAGCGCGCCGACGACGATGAGCAGCGGCGGGAGATACTTCAGCGGCGGCCACGGGTCGGCGAGGTCGCGGAAGTTCTCGCGCTGCGTCTCGAGCACCGGGATGACGTCCTTGCCGGAGTAGTCGTCCAGGGCCGGCATCGTCCGCACCGGCGTCGTGCCGTCGAAGCGCGTGAGCTTCGACGTGCCGGGAATCGCGTTCCAGCCGAGCGTCACCGGCCGCACCGCGAGGATCGCCTGCGCGAGCCGCGGCGTGCGCTTGCGGAGCGTCGCGACGAGCTCGTCGCCGCTGATCTTCAGCGTCTTGGAGAGGAACGCGAGGAGGTGCGGGACCTCGGCCGAGACCGCGCTGAGCGGGATCGCCTCCAGAACCGCCGCCGTTCGCGGGGCCTGCGTGCGCAGGGCGCGGAGCACGCTGGCCTCCGAGAGGTGCGTCCTTTCGGAGATGAAGGTCACGAGCTCGGGCACCTCGGCGGCGGCGCCGCCGCGCGCGGTGGCGATCGGATCGCCGAACAGCACGGTCTGGTGCACCATGTCGACGCCGGCGCGGTCGCCCAGCACGCGCTGCTCGGCGAACGCCGGATCCAGGTCGGCGAGGACGTCGTCGGCGGCGTTCAGGCGCGGGAAGTACTGCAGGACGACCACGAGCCCGACGATGACGACGCCCACGGCAACGACGGCCGACCAGGCGCGCCTGCCCGGCGGTGCGCTCGCGGCGCGGCGGGCCTGCACCAGGCCGAAGGCGAGGACTGCGACGCCGACGACGAGCAGCAGCCAGGGGATGTAGCCGACGCCGCCCGTGCCCGCGATCTTCTGGAAGTCCGCCCTGTCGCGCTCGACGGTCGCGACGAGGTCCGCGCTGAAGTAGTCGCGCAACTCGGGCACCGTCCTGACCGGGGTCCTGCCGTCGAAGCGCGTCAGCCCCTCGCTTCCGGGGAAGTCGTTCCAGCCGCTCGCGACGCTGGGCAAAGCCGTGAGCATCTGCGAGAGCCTCGGGAAGGACTGCTCCAGGTCGGCCGCCATCTGCTCTGTGGAGACGTTGATCCTCGTGGCGAGGAACCGCGTCAGCGCAGAGGTCTCCCGGGCCACCCCCGACAGCGGCAGCGCGCGCAGCAGGGCCTCGGTGTGCGGCGCCTCCTTGCGCAGGACGGCCGCCACCTGCCTCGACGACAACCTCGTCCTCTTCGTGACGATGCGAATGAGCGTCGCGATCTCGCGGCTGCCGCCGCCGCGCGCAGTCACGAGCGGGTCGGCGAGATCGACGTACTTCGAGATGAAGTCGATCCCCGCGCGATCGCCCGCCACGCGCTCGTCGGTGAGGGCCGGCTTGGCCGCGTCGATGACGTCTTGGCCCGCGGTGAGGCGCGGGATGAGCTGCAGGGCCCAAACGAGCACGACGACGACAAGCCCGGCGAGCGCGACGACGAGCCAGGCGCGCGACGCACGCGCCGACAGGAGCCCCTTCATCGGTTCTCTGCCCGACGCACCGGGCGGGAGCGATCCGACACGACGAGCGCGAGCTTCTCGGCCCGAGTCAGGCGCTTGATGCGCGCCTCCTCGCGACGCGCGGCGCGCCGGTCGGCCATGGGCTGCGCGAGCGCGAGCTCGACCGGCAGGCGGCTGGCGGTGTACCGGCTCGCGCGCCCCGCCCGGTGTGCGGCCAGGCGGCGCTCGAGGTCAGACGTCCAGCCGCAGTACAGCGAGCCGTCGCGGCAGCGCAGGAGGTAGACGTACGCAGCCGTCATCGCCGTATGCGATTCGACGTCGCTGCGCAGGATCTTCCCTGGGTGCGCCACTCAGGCCGGTTCGCGCGCGAGGCCCTGCACGGGTGGGAGCTCGACCGGCGAGGCGTGCATCGCGCGCAGGCGCACCTCGCGCCAGGAGAGTCCCTCCTTCACGAGCGCCGGGGCCCCCATGACGATCGCGGTCGCGATCTCGACCGCCTGGAGGATGATCCCGTAGGCCAGTGCGTCGGCGTGGCCGACGCCGTAGGCGCTCAGCACGGCGACGCAGGCAGCCTGGAAGACGCCGATGTTCGACGGCGTCGCCGGCAGCACGGCGGTGACGTTGACGGCGAACAGCACGGCCGCCGCAGCCCCGACGCCGGCGCGGTCGTCGAGCCCGAGCGCGACGAGCAGGACGTAGCACGACAACCACTGCACCACCCACGCCGACAGCTGCGCGAGCGCGGCCGTACCCCCGAGACGGGGCCGGCGGAAGACGCGCAGCCCGTCGCGCACCTGCACCAGCGCCGACCGGACCTGACGCACGAGCGTCGCCACCCGCGAGAAGCGGGAGGGCTTGCCGGAGCGCAGCAGCGCCGGCACCGCGAGCACCGCGACGGCGATCGCCAGCGGCGCGATCGCGACGACGAGCAGGGCCGTGTGATGCGTGAAGAGGTCGACGGTCGAGAACATCACGATCCCGAGGACGACGAGCGCGACGATGTTCAGCAGCGTCTGCGAGACGATCGTGCCGAGTACGACCGGGAGGTGCTCGCGCGCGCCGCCGATCCTGCGCGCGACGATGAACGCGCGCGACGGCTCGCCGAGCCGCGCCGGAAGCGTGGCGGACATGAGCACGCCGATGAACGTCCCCTGCAGGGCGTCGAAGGCCCGCACGCGGGCGCGGGGCAGCGCCGCGCAGAGGATCGCGTGCCACGCCACGCCGCGAAGCACCATCGAGGCGCACATGAGCCCGAGCGCGAGCAGCACCCACGTCGGCGTCGCCGCGAGCAGCGCCTCGCCCACGCGCTCGATGCCGATCCGTCGCAGTGCGACGGCCGCCAGCAGCGCCGCCACCAGCGCGCCGAGACCGACCGCGGCGCGGCGCGCGAGGCGCAGGCCGGGAC